>MHIR01000001.1:0-3359 GCA_001817615.1 Candidatus Buchananbacteria bacterium RIFCSPLOWO2_02_FULL_46_11b
CTTTTTGGGATTCTGCCCTCCAAGTATTCGGGCAGTGTGGCGGAGCTTCAATTCGGACTCGGTTTTGCGAAAACTATTTTCTGGGGATTGGATTTTCGCAAAACCGAGACTAATTTGTTTTTGCATTTTGTCCGCGCGGAGGAGGGGTCTGGGGAGGAATCCGCGCGGGTTTTTTGATTTCGTTTTCGGCGGGGTGGCGTTCGTATTTTTTTATCCACAATTGTATGTGTTGTAAAGTTCTATTTTTTGTGGTAAAATTACGGTATAATAAATTACTATGAAATTTAACTGGAAAGTGCGGGGGGGGGGGGGGACCTAATCGGTCATTTCGTTTTTATGTTCTTGCGATAGCTGTTGGGCTAATTTTTAGTGCTGCCGCCACCGTAATAGCTGCGACGACAATCGGCACCAATATTTCAACAGATGGAAATATTTTAATAAATGGAGATTTGAGCGTAACTGGCGTATCGGTACATACTGGTTTAGCCACTTTCAAAAACGCTTCGTCAACACTTTTTTCTGCTTACGGACCCGCATATTTTGGGTCAACCGCGACATCATCATTTAGCACTGATGGTGTACTTTCACTCACCTCTGCACTCACTGTCCCGAACGGAGGCACGGGAGCCGCCACATTTGGGCAGGGGTGGATTTTTTCAAATGGCGGAACGGGCGCGCTTTCAGCATCTACCTCCCCAACGGTAAGTTATATAACCGCAACTTCAACAACGGCAACGAGCACTTTTGCTGGGGACTTGATACCGAAAGGTAGACTTATACTCCCAATGGGCGAACTTAGTTACTTCAGTACAACAGGAACCACAGTACCGATTGCTACGGTGTCCGATGGAAGCACAAATCTGGTAAAAGTTGATCCGGTAACAGTTTTGAGCGATGATTTTTCTGAGTTTGATAATGGCGGTGCCGATAATGGAAGATTGAGATACACGGGAGCGACAACAAAAATGTTTCATACCGCGATCACGATTTCCATGGACGCAGAAGGCTCTGGAAATAATTTTTATGTCTTTGGAATTGCTAAAAATGGAGTAGTTAATAGTGGATGTAAAGTGATTCGAAGTATTACAGCTGTAAGCGATACTGGAAGCACCGCATTGCACTGTATGGTTTCTCTCACTACAAATGATTACATTGAATTGTACGCCGGAAATCTAACGGATGCCGATGATATAGCAGTAAAAACATTAAACTTGTTCGCCATGGGATTATAAAATATGCAAAAAGCACCCATACCACTAAATGACAAAGAGCGTGTTTGTGCCGTTGAAGGACTGCACTTACTGGATACTGCATCGGAAGAAAGATTTGACCGTCTCACGAGAGAAGCGATTGAAAGATTTTCTGTGCCAATATCCACCATTACGCTGGTAGATAAAGATCGGGAGTGGTTTAAGTCCGTGCAAGGTCTTCAGACGAGAGAGGGTCCGAGGGATATTTCCTTTTGCGGACATGCGCTGATGTCGCAGATAATTTTGATTATAGAAGATACTTTAGCCGACCCTCGTTTTGCCGATAATCCAATGGTTAAGGGTGAGCCATTTATCAGATTTTATGCCGGAAAATCCTTATATGACCATGATAGTAATTTACCGGTGGGAGTTTTTTGTATAAAAGATCGTAAGCCGAGAGAAATGAGTTTGACTGACATGGATGATTTTCTTAATTTGGCTCAACGAGCTGAAGACGAGATAAATAAGAAAGTAGAAAAATAAATCATTGCAACTTTAGAGCCAACGGCTCAAATGGGAAGAAATGCTCCGTTTGCATTTGCGCCACCCCGCCGCCTGCCCTCAATGCTTCGGGCAGGCGGCGGGGCTTCGCTTCCGCCTCGCCCTCGCTTGGGTCGGCGAATTTTTGGCGGACTCAACGGCAGAATCATTTTCATTTTAATCTGATTCTGTTCTGTGCCCTTCCTAATCGTACTCATATATTTTGCCGTTTTCCTCTGCTTCTGTTGCCTTATGCGAACCGTCACAAAATGGCTGATTTTTTGATAATCTGCACATACAAATCCAGACGGATTCTTTCTGTGGTTTAATTTCTAACGGCGTTTTTTCTTGTTTAATAATTTTTCTGGCCATATATTTATTTTTTCATTGTAAAATTGATTTAACCGACCTTATTCTTAAAATTAGAATGCAGAACAACAGTTTTTAGCGTTGTTTTGCGTAAAATTTTGCGTGATTTCGCGTCAAAAATGTCTTTAACGCGAAAAAACGCTAAATTTTACGCCTTTCAGTATAGTTCAAGGCGCCCCCTCTCGGCCTTGAGCTCGAGGCCGAAAGGTGAATAAAACTGAAAGGCGCAAAACCACGCGAAATAAATGAATTCTTCTACAATCTTAAAATATAATTCCAAAAACTTGGAATAAGACATGAAAAATAAGATGAATTATCACTAAGAAAATAAGCAAAACTCTTGTATATTTGTGATATTTTGTTAATTTTCCCTGATATTTTTTAAGGGGGTAAATTTTTAAACCGGTTGCCCACCAACAAGTACCAAGATCAATAAAAAATACGACGGTTAACAATACTGCAATCCAAAAAAGCAAATCTTGCCCCATAATTAATGCAGGCATAAAGTCTAATGCTAAATTTATTTATTGTTTATTGTACCTTCAAACTACCTTTCATACCAGACGCTCTATGGCCAGGAACTGAACAGAAAAAAGTATAAGTTCCCAAAGAGGGAGCAGTAAATTCAACAACATCTGCTTGTCCTCCGCCTATAGTTTTTGTTCCCACTTCTAGTCCTTCAATAACAAGATTGTGAGGTGCTCTACCTTTATTTCTGAAAGTTATTTTTACTCGCTCGCCCGCCTTAACGTTTAGACTCGCAGGACTAAAACTAAATTCTGTTCCGTTCACACTGATTTCCGCCGCTCCAGTAACAGGAGCTTGGGTTGGAGGCGATGTCTCTGTTTGTTTCTCGGTTTCTTTAGGCGCAACAGTTGGCGCTGATGTTGGGTCAGGAGCCGACGCCGGCGCTTGATATCCCCCTCTTAAAAGAAAGTATCCTCCGACTACAACCAGCAACCCAACGATGATTATTCCGACATATTTAGTCCGCATATATTTTCAGATCCTTTATTTTTTAATTTTTGACCATTTATACTATGATACTATAAAATTACTTTTTAATAAAATTTTTTCGCCGCCAAATTATTCTTCCTCTCTACCAGCTTAGCTTAATAATTAAAATAATCTTGGTGGGCGCAGCAGGACTCGAACCTGCGACCGTCTCCTTAAGAGGGAGCAGCTCTACCAACTGAGCTATGCGCCCCGACCATATTATTTATTTGGCGCACTCGGCAGGAGTCAGGCCTGCGATCCCTT
>MHIR01000001.1:3380-3931 GCA_001817615.1 Candidatus Buchananbacteria bacterium RIFCSPLOWO2_02_FULL_46_11b
GCGGCGGGTGCGTGATAAGACATTAACTTTTACAGGATAACATAAAATTATAAAAAAATCAACCCCATTTTACATTGCCTGGCCATAAGCGCGTCTTATTGGATTTTTAAATAATTTTTTGCTATAATAATAAAAATACTAAATAATTAAATAATTATCGCTAAATTTATGAAAGCAAAAAACATAATTATTTTGGCTGTGATGGCGGCCGTTATAATAATCGCTGGCGGGCTGTTATATTGGCAATCGGTAAAACCTTCCGTCGTTTATAATTCGGACACGACCATTGAAGGTAATTTGGAAATTCCCGCCGGCGAACGTTATTTGGTCAAAAATGGCTCAATCATAACCATTAACGGCGATTTGAGCGTTAACGGCGGCCTGGAATGCGAAAACGGCTCTTTAAGCCTGGTGGTAAGCGGCAATTTGCGGGTTGACGGAGAATTGCGTTGCGTCAGAGGCGAAGAAGCGGCGGAAGGCGATTTGGGGCAGGGGCTTAGCCTCGCGGCTGGCGGCAATATTGAATTTACCGAAAATTCAACCGTCAGCTC
>MHIR01000001.1:3959-5116 GCA_001817615.1 Candidatus Buchananbacteria bacterium RIFCSPLOWO2_02_FULL_46_11b
ACGCGGGAGAAGATTCAGGCGAGGGTTTAAGAATCGGACCGTTTATTCCAATTAATTTGGCCCCGGGCCAGAAAGAAGCTTATATCCCGCCGGCGATCAGCGGAAATTATCAAAGCGCTTTCATAAAAGATGAACGCGGCTGGCTGATTAAAAAATTAGCGCCAAGCGCCAAGGCGGTTTTTCCGGAAGCGGCTCGGGATATTGAGGGAAATGCCGTGCCAAGAACAGTAAAAATTGGCGGCCAATGGGTAATTGGAAGTCCGGCCCTGCCCCCGCCGTTTGATATAAATATTCCAACCCCGCCAAAAGATGTTAAAAAAATTATTATTGCCTATAATTTCGGTCCGGGCGCGGATGTCAATATTGTTAATTTGAATTTAACCGGTCCCGACGGCCGGCCGGGAACCAGCGATCAAAACGCAAGCTGTAACGCCAAAGGCGGCGGCGGCGGCGACGCTTTCAGATTAAACGTCAGGGCCCATAATCTCACGGTAAATAATTTTACTTTAAGAATGGGCCAGGGCGGCCGAGGCGGCGCGGCGGAAACTCAAACAGATTGCGATTCAGGCGCGGCGGTTGGCGGCCGCGGCGGCGAGCCGGGCAATATTAAAATGCTTTCAGCCGGCTTTTTCAGAATTGCGGGCGAATTTATAATAATTCCGGGCGCGGGCGGCCGGGGCGGCGATGCCACGGCCCATAGCAAAGATGGCCAGGCCGGCTGTCCCGGGGAAAATGGCGGCGAGGCTCGGGCCACGGGCGGCCAGGGCGGCGATAATAAAAAAGGGTTAAAAACCGTTAATGTTGAAGGCCTGGCCAATATCAGCCTAAAAGAAATTTTTGCCGGCGGCGGCGGCAGCGCTTATGCCTTTGCCGGCGGCGGCGGCAACGGCGATAAATGCGGCTGTGCCGGCGGCCAGGGCGGCAAAGCCGCGGCCACGGGCGGCCGGGGCGGCGCGGCTACTTCGCGAACCGTTTCATCAACCGGCGGCAACGGCGGCGATGCCAGCGCCTTTCCCGGCGACGGCGGCCAAGGCGGAGGATGTGCGGAAATTAAAAAGGGCGGCAACGGCGGCCAGGGCGGAGACGCGGCTGGCCAAGGCGGCCGCGGCGGAACCGGCAGAACCGCTAATGGCGCTGACGGAGATGCGGTGGCGCAA
>MHIR01000001.1:5145-15753 GCA_001817615.1 Candidatus Buchananbacteria bacterium RIFCSPLOWO2_02_FULL_46_11b
CTGCCCGCCCGTAAATACCAATACGAATGAAAATGTAAATACCAACGCCAATACGAACACTAATGCCAACACCAATACCAATGCCGCGCCCCCGCCGCCTCCGGCCGGAATCAGCGTGGCGCCCAGTCTGGTTAAAAAGACGCATGTAATCGGCCAAAGTTCTTGCCCTGATCCGCTAGGGAGCGTAAAGGTTACCTTGCCGGTTGCCGGCACAATTGAGTTGAGCGGAATTCCGGCTTGGATTACCCGGCCTTCAATCAGCGCCGCGCCGGCTCAAACCTTTACGTTTAATCTGCAGTTTAATTGCGGCATTGCCAACTTTACCACTCATGACGAAAAAGGCGTCATCAATGTCTATGCCACCGGCGCCAACGGCGAATCCTTAGGCAGTTCCTCCTTTAATGTGACAATGAATATTGTAGCGCAATAACCGAGATATAATAAAAAAACCGCCCCGATTAATTTGGGTCGGTTTTTTTATTTAAACCATTATTTGCCTTTTTGTTTTTTTATTCCAGCAAATCCGGGCTGGACATGTGGGCCTGGGCGGTTTCTTTGTTAATCTTGCCTTCGTTGAAGAGATTAATCAGATCCTGATCCATGGTCAGCATGCCTTCATCCGCCGAAGTCTGGATCACGGTTTTAATCTGGGCGATTTTATTTTCGCGGATTAAATTGGAGATGGCCGGCGTGTTGAGCATGATTTCGCGGGTGGCAATCCGGCCGCCTTCGGTCTTGGCGATCAATTGCTGGGAAATGACCGCTTTTAAGGTCATGGAAACCTGCAGGCGGATTTGCGACTGCTGATGCGGGGGGAAAATATCAATAATGCGGTCAATGGTCTGGGCGGTGTTGTGGGTGTGCAGGGTGGCCAAGACTAAATGGCCGGTTTCGGCCAAGGTGACGGTGGCGGCAATCGTTGCCAAGTCGCGCATTTCGCCGACCATAATGACGTTTGGATCCTGGCGCAGGACGTGGATCAAAGCGCTTTCAAAAGAAATCATGTCAGTATGCAGCTGGCGCTGCTTGACGATGCTTTTATCCGGCTGGAAGAGGAATTCAATCGGGTCTTCCAGAGTAACTATACAGGCCGAGCGGTTGTGATTGATATAATTAACCATGGCCGCCAGAGTGGTTGATTTGCCGCAGCCGGTCGGGCCGGTCAGTAAGATCAGGCCCTGATTCAAGCCTAAAAGATTATAAGCGATTTGGGGCATGCCGATGTCTTCCATCGTCGGGATTTTGGCCGAAATGACGCGGGCGACCAGGCCGAGATTGTCTTTTTCCCAGTGCAGATTGACGCGGAAGCGGTGGCCGCTTTTGATTTCATGGGAAAGATCAAATTCTTTTTTTGCCAAAAATATCTCCTTTTGCTTTTCGGAAAGCATCGGATAAATTAAATCTTGGGCCGCTTTGCCGGAGATTTTTCCGGCGTCTTTTTCCGGCGTTAATTTGCCGTCAATTCTTAAAAACGGCGGCAGGCCGACAACGAGGTGTAAATCCGAGGCATTTTTTTCTACGGCGAGTTTGAATAAATCGTCTATGGTCATATGGAGTATTTTAGTTATAAGCAAGATAGGCGAGATAAGCAAGATAAGAGTTAAACTTTGTTCTTATCTTGCTAAAAACTTATCTTGTTTTATTACTCCCAGCCCTTTTCCTTAAGGCCTTGGGCGGCGGCGTCGGTTTGAGCTTCCTGTTTAGACGAGCCAATGCCTTGGGCAATCAAATCATCGTCCAAATAAACGCCCACTTCAAATTTTTTATCATGATCCGGGCCGCTTTCTTTTATAACTTTGTAGGTCGGCGTCACGCCCATTTTATCCTGGGCCATTTCCTGGAATTTACTTTTGGCGTCAACGTAGAGCTGATGAGCCAGAATATAAGGCAGTTCCGGCAATAAAAATTCAGTGATGAAATCTTTGGCCGGCCGGTAGCCGCCGTCAAGATAAATCGCGCCGGCCAAAGCCTCGTAGCAATTGGCCAAAATATAACCCCGGGCCTTGCTGTTTTTATCTTTGGCTTCGCCCCGGCTCAAATAGAGGTAATCTTCCAAGCCCAGCGTGCCGGCCAGCTTAGCCAGCATTTGAGCGTTGACGAGGCTGGCGCGCCAATTGGTCAATTCGCCCTCGGGATTGGGGTAATTATTATAAAGATACTCGGTCACGACGAGTTCCAAAACCGCGTCGCCCAAGAATTCCAGCCGCTCATTATGGCCCAGTTCAAATTCGGGATTTTCGTTGATATAAGAGCGGTGGACAAAAGCCTGTTTGAGCAGGTTCTGGTCTTTTAATTTGATTTTCAGCTTTTTTTCAAGCAAAGAGAAGTCTTTCATTGGTTTGGAGAGGCGTCCGGAGAACTGAAAAACTATTATTTAGCGTTCCAGTTTCCCGCCACCTAGTTTAGGTTGCCAGGTTGTCAGCCCGCCTCGACTCGCCTTAGTTAAATCATTGGTGAGTCAAGGCGGGCTGACCACATGGCTAGGCTGAAGTTTGTTTTGCGTCAGCGGCCGGGTTCTTGTCTCCCAGCTCTTTATAAATCGTTCCCAAAACGCCGTTGACGAATTTGCCGGACGATTCGCCGCCGAAAGTTTTAGCCAGTTCAATCGCTTCGTTAATCGCGACTTTTTCCGGAATCTCGGGATCAAACTTTAATTCCTGGATGCCGATTC
This sequence comes from Candidatus Buchananbacteria bacterium RIFCSPLOWO2_02_FULL_46_11b, assembly GCA_001817615.1. Taxonomy (GTDB): domain Bacteria; phylum Patescibacteriota; class Patescibacteriia; order Buchananbacterales; family UBA6539; genus 02-FULL-45-11b. The sequence goes on from MHIR01000001.1 coordinate 7,817, forward strand.
TCAAAACATTGCGGTCAACGATGGTAATTTGTTCAAGCGGCCATTCGGGCGCGTACTTGGCAATCAGCCCGTCAATTTCCGGCTGATTTTTAATCACGCCTAAAACCAGCTGTTCAATAAAGCCTTTATCGTCAAACTGGGGCGCGAATTCTTTCAAATTGCGGCCGACAATATTGGGCAGGTCGTTTTCCTGCCGGCCGTTGAAATCCCACTGGTAGAGACTTTGAAGAGCGATAGTGCGGGCGAGATGGCGGTTGGACATAGAGTTAGTGAGTAGGTTGTAGTGAGTAGTGAGCGTAAAATTAAGATTCTGCTCACTACTTACTATTTATTTATTTTCTTTTTTCTTTTTCATCTTTAATTTAATTCTCTCTTTGCCTTTATAGCTGCCGCAGGCCGGGCAGACCTGATGGGGCCGGGTCGGCCGGGAGCACTTCGGGCATTTAATTAAAACCGGCTTAACCAAAGCCGCGTGGGATCGGCCGCGCTTGCCTTTTGACTGGCTTCGTCTTTTAGGAGGGACGGGCATAAGGTGATGTAATTATGGTTAGTTAGTTTAATTGTATTTTACTTGATTTATGGGGTTTTGGCAAATAAATAAGTTAAAAGAACAAGAGAACAAAAGAACATTAAAACAAAAGAATTCAACGAGTTTGTTCCCTTGTTCTTTTGTTCTCTTGTTTTACTGTTTATTTTTTGCCTAAATAAACGTCACCGACGCCACTTTATCGTTATCTTCCTTAAATCTCATCAATCTTACGCCCTGGGTGGCCCGGCCGGCGACATTGACCGATTTCAGCGGCAGGCGGATGACCTGGCCTTTGGCCGAAATAATGATCATATCTTCTTCCACGGCCTTGGCATTGACAATGGTGGCGGCGACGATATGGCCGGTCTTAGGCGTAATTTTGGCCGTCTTTATCCCCGAACCGCCGCGGCCCTGGGTTTTATAGAAAGACAGGTGGCTGCGCTTGCCATAGCCGTTGGCCATGACGGTTAAAAGCTGGCCGGCATTGATTAAAGCCGAATCAACAATATCCAGGCTGACAATCCGGTCGGCGCCTTTCAGCCGCACGCCCCGCACGCCGGCCGCGGCCCGGCCCATGGGCCGGACTTGGCCTTCTTTAAATCTGATGGCCTGGCCCAGGGCCGTGACTAAAATAATTTCGTCTTTGCCGGTGGAAGGCTTGACCCATTCCAGCTCGTCGTTTTTCCTCAGGCGGATGGCAATCAAACCGGAACGGCGGATATTGTCAAAATCGGACAAATTGACTTTTTTGATGTTGCCTTTGGATGTCACCATGACTAAAAATTTGTAATCGCCCAGCTCCGACATCGGCAGGGCGGCTGAAATTTTTTCGTCCGGCGCCAGTTGCAGGAAATTGACGATTGCCTGGCCCTTGGAAGTTCTTGAACCTTTGGGAATATCGTAGGCTTTGAGCTCAAACACCCGGCCCTTGGTCGTAAAGAAAAGAATATCGGAATGGGTGGTGGTGGAAAAGAATTGTTCAACCACGTCTTCTTCTTTGGTGGTCAGGCCGACGACGCCCTTGCCGCCGCGGCTTTGGGTTTTAAAGGTCTCCGGCGGCAGGCGCTTGATGTAGCCGTCTTTGGTCAGAGTGACAATCGTATCTTCATCCGGAATCAGGTCTTCGGCCGTGAAATCCTTGACGCCATGGGAAACAATCTGGGTTCTCCTCTCGTCGCCGTATTTATCCCTCAATTCCGCCAGTTCTTTTTTAATGATATTTGAAATCTTGGCGGCGGATTTCAAAATTGATTCCAATTCTTTGATTAAATCCATTTTTTCCTTCAATTCCTGCTCAATTTTCAGCCGTTCCATGCTAGCCAGCTGCTGCAGCTTCATTTCCAAAATCGCCACGGCCTGCCGCTCGCTTAGTTTGAATTTTTTAATCAAATTAATTTTGGCGATCTCTTTGTCTCTTGACTGCTTGATGGTTTTGATGATCTGGTCGATTTTGGCCAGCGCCATTTTTAAGCCCTGTAGGATATGGGCGCGGTCTTTGGCTTTGGCCAGATCATATTCGGTCCGCAGGCGGATGATGGTCTGGCGGTGCTTGATGTATTCCTCCAGGATCATCTTCAGGGTCAAAACCCGGGGCTGAATGCCGTCAATTAAGGCCAGCATGTTGGAATGAAAAGTCGTCTGCAATTCCGTAAGCTTGAAAAGCGTATTCAAAACTTTTTTCGGATAGGCGTCTTTTTTCAATTCAATAACCACCCGCACGCCTTCTTTGGACGATTCGTCGCGCAAGTCCTTGATGCCGTCAATTTTTTTGTCTCTCACTAAATCGGCGATTTTTTCCAGAAGCGCGGCTTTATTGACCTGATAAGGAACTTCGGACACGATAATATTAAAAGCTTCGCCTTTGGCTTCCACAATCTCGGCCTTGGCCCGCAGGACAATGCCGCCCTTGCCCGTGGCGTAAGTCTGTTTAATCGCGCTATTGTCGTAAATAATGCCGCCGGTCGGAAAATCCGGGCCTTTGATGAATTCAATCAGGTCGTCAATATTGGCGCCGGGATGGTCAATTAAATGGATAGTCCCATTGATGATTTCCGTTAAATTATGCGGCGCGATGGAAGTTGCCATGCCCACGGCAATGCCCATGGTGCCGTTTAAAAGCAGATTGGGCAGTTTGGCCGGCATGACCGTCGGCTCTTTGTGGCTGCCGTCGTAATTAGGCGTGAATTTAACGGTGTCTTTTTCAATATCCAAAAGCATTTCTTCGGAAATCCCGGCCAGTTTGGCTTCAGTATAGCGCATGGCGGCCGCCGAATCGCCGTCCATTGAACCGAAGTTGCCCTGGCCTTTGACCAGCGGATAGCGCAAAGAAAAATCCTGGGCCATTCTGACCATGGAATCGTAAACCGCGACATCGCCGTGGGGGTGGTATTTGCCCAAGACTTCGCCGACGACGGTGGCGGATTTCCGGAATTTGGCCTGGGGCCTTAGGCCGATGCTCCACATGGCGTAAAGAATGCGGCGGTGGACCGGCTTTAAGCCGTCGCGGACATCCGGCAGGGCGCGGGCGACAATGACCGACATGGCGTAATCCAGGTAGGACTCCTGCATTTCTTCGGAAATCGGCCGCTGGACCAATTTGCCGATGCCGATTTTTTCGGCGGAAAATTTATTCTCGCCGGCCTTGTTATCAGCCGATTTTTTGTCTTCCGGGTTTGATTTTTTTCCCAGTCTCCTTATTCTTTTTATCATAAGATGGATTTTATATTAAGTGTTATGCTGGTTAAGCGCTCTTATAAAATTTTCATGAAATACTTATTCTAGCAATTCAAAAGTATCAATCACTAAATCCGAAGTCGTATTATTAATATAATCAAATATTATCAGTTGTCCTTCAGCTATCGGCCAGTATTTTTCGGCGTTCGGCAGATTCAGAATCTCTGTCGTGGAAGCGTATTTTTTAACGGCCACCAAATCGGCTGAATCGCCCGGCGCCCGGAAGCTTACAATCAGCCCCTGGCCCTTTGGCGCAAGAATCGCTTGCCAATCGCCGGGATGTTTAAGCTGGAAATTGTAATTATTATCAAGATAGATCTGCCAATCTCCGGTTTCTTTGGCAATCAGCTTCTTTTTTAATTTTTCAATGTCGGCGTCGGATAATTCAGTTGCGCCGTTTTGGCCGGCAACTTGATTTATCCGATTTTTCGCCTCGCCGAGGTAATTTTTAGTTTCACCCAGAAAATTTTCCAAGTCTTTTTTAATAGTTTCAAATTTTTTGTCTTCGGCGCTCTCTTGGGGCCGGGCCAGAATATTTTTTAAGGAAAGCAGCCAAAAAGAAACAATCATGATCATTAACCCGGCAATCACGGCGGTAAATATCATTTTTCTGGTATTTTTCGGCAATCCCGCCAGCCAGTTTTTTCCAAAGTTTTTCTCTGGCATCTTAGTTTACGGCTCCAAGATCGCTACTTGCAAATCTTCCTGGGGCAAGTCTTTTTTGGCAATCTTGAATTTATTGGTTTTTTCTTTGGGGCAGACGCCGATTTCCTTGCAAAAAGCGTCCAGGCCGGCCAGCTTATTCTTTAATTTCAAACCGGGGATATCATACTGCATCGGAATGACAATCCGGGGCTCCAGCTGGCTGATCATTTCGGCGGCCTGTTTGGCGTTAAGGGCATAGGCGCCGCCGACCGGAATCATTAAAATATCTATGCCTTCCAGCTTTTCCGCCTGTTCTTCGGTTAAAATCTGGTTTAAATTTCCCAAATGAACTAAGCTGATGCCTTCCAGGTCAATCCGGTAAATAGTGGTATCTTTTTTCTTATCCGCTTCCTTTTCTTTGCTTTCCGGCTTAATCAGTATGCCCTGGACGAAAATGTTATTGACCTCGTATTCGCCCGGCGAATCAATTAAAAAAGGCTCGGCTCCTTCCGGCCCTTTGACCGCCTTGGCATTGTTGTGTTCATTGTCTTTATCTGTCAAAATAACCACGTCCGCGGCCAGGCGCGGCACTTTCAAGCCCAAAGACTGGTCAAAGGGATCGGCGGCCAGGACGGTTTTGTCGCTTTCAATTTTGAAGAATGATTGCCCGTACCAATAGATGTTCATAGGTTAGTTTATTTATTTTTTTATATAATACCTTGAAGCTGATTAAGCGAGTTCAGTAAATTCAGCGAGTTAAGCCGCTAAGTTTAGCGGCTGAATTTACTGAACTCGCTTAACTCGCTGAATCAGCTTTATTAAAAAAGGGTGGCAAAATACCACTATTATTTTAGCAAATATTCGGGAATTTGGCAAGAGAAAAACCGGTCATTTTTGGCGGATTTTTTCAGGGTTTTTGGCGGTTTTTAACCGATATCCAAATCTGGGGGTTCAGCAAAGGCGCTATCTGATTTCGGTGGCTTGAAGTTAGTCCGGGCGTCGCTTACTTGCTTGTCCAAAGCCGCTTTTTTTTCGGCAAGTTTTTTGGCCGGCGCCTGCCTTTCTTCTTCCAGCCGGCTGGCCATTTTACCCAGGGCGCTTTTAGGGTCGTATTTCATCGCGTTCAGACCTTCATCTTCGGCCGCCATTTCCTGGGCCACGTCATATTTAATGCCGGCCCGGACTATTTTTTGGCGCTGGGCTTCCAAAGCGGCTTGTTTTTTTTCTATGGCCGCCTTGGCCGCGGCTCCTCCCCCGCCGGGGCCCAAAGCCGTAACGATATTTCTTAAATCTTTTTTATCCTCGGCGGAAATCACTCCCTGCAGTCTCAATCTTTCCGCCTGCATCATAATCCGATGTCGGGCCTGATAGGAAAGGCCGCTGGAGCCGGCGGATAAATTTTTTAATTCTTTGCCGATCAACCCATGGAATACTTCCATGTCCTTTTTGGAAAGATTGGCCGCATAGCTGTGTTTGCCCGCTTGTTTTATTCCCCGTAAGGTCTTGGCCAACCCCGCCGGCCGATTTGAAGAAAGACTGCCGGCGGTAAACCCTCGGCCGGTGCCGATTTTACCAAGTGAAATTTTATCGGAAAATTTGTCGGCGGACATAATGGGGGCGATTTATGGGGTTAGCGATATAGTTTTATTTTAGCATATTTAGTTGATTTTGCGAATTATCGTCTCTCAACCCCTCTCCCCCTGGCCGCACTTTATATAGCTACGGGCAGGATATCCCTCCCCCCGATTGGAGGCATTTTTTATTAATTAACGCAATTTAATATTAGGTAGGGGCGTATTGCAATACGCCCCTACATTATTTTAAAAACGCCATTTAAAATTATTCCCCAATCGGGGACAGGGAGAGGGGTTGAATGGGGCACCTCTTGATTAATTTAAACCCTTATGCTATCATAGTAAATACTTTTTAACTAATCTATCCCGCCCTAAAAGCGGGGGCTTTCTTGCCAAAGAGGGCTAATGAGATGGTGGCAAAACTATTTCTGCTGCAATTTGCTATTTTCAAACAAGGCTTCGTCAGGCGGCGCGAAATGATTTTCGCCGTAATGCTATTACGGCTCAAATCATTTCACTTGCCTTCCTCGCCTTGTTTGAAAATATCTAAATTTCGCGACGAAATAGTTTTACCACCATCTCAATTTAATTATTAATATGCCAGAAGAAAAACAAGCGAAAGCCAAAGCTGATGTTTTGGCCGAGGATTCAGATTCGCCGTTTAAAAAATTGATTAACGAAGGGAATTATGCCGAGATCCCCAAGGTTGGCGATATTGTCAAAGGAAAAGTCATTGACATTGAACGTTCCGAGATCCGCGTTGACATTGAGGGCTTTACCACCGGCATTGTCCGGGGCAAGGAATTCTTTGATGCCGGTTCCGAGCCGGCGGATTTGAAAATCGGCGACGAAGTTGAAGCCACGGTCATTGAGCTGGAAAATGAAAACGGCGAAATGGAGCTATCCTTCCGGTTTGCCGGCCACCAGCGCGCCTGGGATGAGCTTTCGGCCTTAAAAAACGGCAGCTTGCCCGTCAAGGCCGTGATTACCGACGCCAATAAAGGCGGCTTGATGGTCAAAGTCGGCAAAGTGCCGGGCTTTTTGCCGGTCTCGCAGCTGACGCCCGAGCATTATCCCCGCGTTCCCGGCGGCGACAAGAATAAAATTTTGGAGCGCTTAAGAAGCTATATCGGCCAGGATTTCTCCGTCAAAGTCATTGATGTCAACGAGTCCGAGGAAAAATTGATTGTTTCGGAGAAGGCCAACTGGGAAGAAAAACAAAAAGAAGTGATTGCCGGCTATAAGGCCGGCGAAACGGTTGAAGGCAAAGTCACGGCCGTCACCGACTTCGGCGTCTTCGTGGAATTCGGGCAAGATAAGCTGGAAGGCCTGGTTCATATTTCCGAACTGGCCTGGCAGAGAATTGACGATCCGAACGATTTGGTCAAAGTCGGCGATGTCATTAAAGCGGAAATTATCAATGTTGAAGGGTCAAAGATTTTCCTTTCCATGAAGAAATTAAAAGACGATCCCTGGAAATCCATCGGCGACAAATATCAAGTCGGCCAAACGGTCAAAGGCAAGGTCTTGAAAGTCAATCCCTTCGGGCTGTTTGTTGAACTGGATCCGGACATCCACGGCCTGGCCCATATTTCGGAATTATCCGACAAGCAGATTAGCGATGCCGGCGAAGCGGCCAAGCCCGGCGATGTCTTGGATTTCAAGATATTATCCCTGGAACCGGCCAATCACCGCCTGGGTTTAAGCTTAAGGGCGGCCAAAGAGAGGCCGGCGGAAGAGAAGCGCGAGAAGCGCGAGCTGAAGCTCGCTAGTCCGGAGGAGCGCGAGCTGAAGCTCGCTACTCCGGAAAAATAATAGGTTCTTGATAAAAGACGCTAAAGTGGGTATACTATAGGTGTACCCACTTTGGTTAAGCGATGAAGCCCGCCTCCGCTCACCTTACTTCAGTTGACGAAAGTCGGTGAGCTTCGGCGTAGCAAGCGATGAAGCGATCAGCCACTAAGCAATACTATGATAAAAAAATTAGCAAAAAATTTCTTAATTGTTTTTCTGGTTTTTTTGGCGATGGCCAGTCTTTTTTCCGTTTATATCAATCCCGAGCCGGAAAAGGCGAAATTAGATATTGTTTCCCTGGTTAATAAGATCAATTCTGGCGAAATCAAAGCTTTAAAAGTCGCCAACCAAACGATTACCGCCGTTTTAGCCGACGACAGCCTGGCGCAGACTCAAAAAGAAGCCGCGGAATCGCTGGGAGAAATGCTTGTAAATTACAATGTTGATCCGGAAAAATTAAAAACCGTAAAGATTGAAGTGGTGGAAGAAAGCGGCCTGGAATTCTGGCTGATAACGGTTTTGCCGTTTATCATTCCTTTTTTATTCATTGCCGGGTTTATTTATTTCATGATGCGCCAGGTCCAGGGCGCAAATTCCAAAGCCATGATGTTCGGCCAGAGCCGCGCCCGGGAAGTCGCGCCGCAAGACAAAAAAAACAGGAT
>MHIR01000002.1:0-11656 GCA_001817615.1 Candidatus Buchananbacteria bacterium RIFCSPLOWO2_02_FULL_46_11b
ATATAGCATAATTTCTTGATACTACAATGATACATAATTTAAACAATTTTGTAAACGAATCTTCGGGGAGTTCCTTAAACTTTTCCGCGCACGGTGGGTGGGGCAAGGAAAAGAATTTGTCCGCCGAAAAGCATTGCATTCCCCCCACAAAATCAGTGGACGGCGCTTTGCGCCGCCAACCAAAAAATCGGTCAAATTGAAAAAAGTCAAATTGGTGCCCGGAGCCGGACTCGAACCGGCAAGAGCTTGCGCTCACAACATTTTAAGTGTTGCGTGTATACCAATTTCACCATCCGGGCTTGTTTCTTGTCTTTAAGTTATATTTATAATAAGATAAAATTGTCTTTATGTCAAAGGCCGAAACCTGTATTTTAGTCCAAAACTGGCCTGAAGGTATTATCCAAAAGACGTGTTTAAACGGATAAATATAAAAGTAAATCAAGCCGCATTATAACGCGCATAATATAGTTGCTTAATTTACTTTCATTACATGATACATTTTAAAAAAAACAAAGAAATATATCTGATAGCTCAAAATATCCGCAGCTTATTTAATGTCGGCGCGCTTTTCCGCTCGGCCGATGTTTTCGGCGTCAAAAAAATTTATCTTTGCGGCTGGACCGGCTTTCCGCCCCGAAAGGAAATCAGCAAGACGGCTTTGGGCGCCGAGGAGTGGGTTTTATGGGAGCGGCATTGGCAGACTCACTTGCTGATTAAAAAATTAAAAAAACAGGGAGTTAGAATCGCGGTTTTGGAAACCGGCAAAAAAGCCAAGCCTTTGCCAGAGTATCGACCCAAATTTCCTTTGGCTCTGGTGGTGGGCAGCGAGACTAAGGGAGTAAGCAAAAAAATTCTGGCTTTGGCCGATGATATTATCCAGATTCCCATGCGGGGCAAGAAAGAATCTTTAAACGTGGCCGTCGCCGCGGCCATTGCTTTGTATGGTTTAAGAGTGGTAAAATAGCGGCATAATAATTTTTTGACAGAAAACTTTGGATTTGCTATAAAGACAATAGCTGGAAAAAACTCAATAAAGCCCGCCTTCGCCCCTCGACTCTCTTTAAACAAACTTGAGACCGCTCGGGGCTACGGCGTGGCAAAGGAGGTGTTCTTTGGACAAGATTGATGTTAATAAGGCCGAGGTTGAAGAAGAAATCAGCCGGCGATTGCCCCACAAAGAAAGTTTGTCTTATCTTTTGGCGGTTTTGGGCTTTCACCATTTTTGCGGCGAAAAAGACCGGGACGGCCTGGCTGATTTGGATCGCCGGGTTAAAGAATTGTCTTTGCGCTTCGGCGAGAATATGCCCTTGCTGGTTAAAATGGAAAGCGGAATTCATCGCCCGGAATTTTTGGGCCGGGACCGGCAGTCCCGCACTTTATTTGAAGCCAAATACGAGGCCGGCCGCATTTTGGTCCAAGTCAAGACCAATCACCAGCCGGGGCTTGAGTGGCTGACGATTAAGGATCTTATTTCGCGCCTGCCCTGGCGGATTAGAATTAAGGCCATTTTTACGCCCCATTGAAGTTAGCCGGTTGCCTGAAGCGACCGGCTTTTTTAAGCTCTTGCCAAATATATTATTTCTGCTATAATCTTTTTAGTGGGCAACTTAATTGTCTCTTGAAAGCGGGTGTCGTATAACGGTTATTATGCAACCTTGCCAAGGTTGAGAAGGCGGTTCAATTCCGCTCACCCGCTTTGAAGAGATAATGAGAAAAAGTGTTTTTTTACAATAGAGAAACGGAGGCACAATTATGAGAAATATGAAAAAACGACTCAAAAAAGAATCGCTGGTGCTGGGGAAACTGTTCAAGAAAATCGCTTCGCGCCTCGGGGCGAGCGTGTTTCTTGAACCCGAATGGGAAATTGCCGGGCAGATTACGTTTAAAAGCGGCAAAAAATCTTACTTTCGGTATAATGCCCTTGATCTTAATCCGGTCGGAGCATCGGATATCGCCAAAGACAAAGATTACGCCAATTTATTTATGCGGCGGCTCGGTTATCCGGTCGTGCCCGGCAGTAAAACATTCTTTTCCAAAGAATGGGCAAAAGCCATCGGCGCGTCCCGCCGCCTGATTGATGACGCTTATGCCTACGCGAAACGTCTCGGCTTTCCGGTCGTGGTGAAGCCCAACAGCGGCAGCCAGGGTTCGGGCGTGGCGGTTGTTTATAACCGGCGCGAGTTCTACCGCGCCATGCGCGCCGTCTTCAAGCGCGATCGCGTGGCCTTGGTGCAAAAATTCGTGCGCGGCCGGGATTACCGGCTGGTTGTTTTAGACAATGAAGTGCTTTCCGCCTACGAACGGATACCGCTTTCCGTGGTCGGCGACGGCAAGACGTCAATTATGCGGCTGCTTCAAATAAAGCAGCGCCAGTTTATCGCCGCCAAGCGCGGAACGCGCATTAAGACGGACGATCCCCGCCTTGTTGAAAAATTGAAGCGGCAGGGATTGACGCTTCATTCAGTGCCGCTTCGCGGGGAACAGGTATTATTGCTTGATAACGCCAATTTATCTTCCGGCGGCGACGCCATTGACGCGACCGCGAACGTTAATTCCGCTTTTCGCAAACTGGCGGTGAAGCTTACCGCCGATATGAATTTGCGCTTCTGCGGCGTTGATCTCATAGTTGACGGAAGCATAAGCGAATCGCCCGCGCCCGGAAAGCACTGGATCCTGGAAATCAATGCCGCGCCCGGGCTTGACCATTACGCCAAAACCGGCGAAGCGCAAAAGAAACTCGTAGAAGAGCTGTATTTAAAAGTTCTTCGCAACTTGGATCATTAGGCAAAAATAACCATTAGCCGCCAGCCGGGTCATTTTTACCCCGGCTTTTTTTGTTTAAATTTTTGTGGTATAATAGTTTTAATTGGCTTCAATGATATGCTTCATAATTATCAAATAAAAACCTGGTCCGGCGATATTTGATTTCGGGATTTTTTCCGCGCCTCATTATTGCCGGCCAATCCGCTTAATGAATATTTTATTTATTAAATAATTTTAACCAGCCAAACCACTATGAAGTATTTCCAACAGCTTATGACAAAAAAAAATCTGCTCTTTATCGCCATTTTCGCGATTTTTGGATTTATCGCTTTGCAAATTCCGGTAACGCAAGTGATGGGATCAAAAGTAAAGTTTACGGTTTATGACGCGTTCGCGCCCGTCGCCGGCTCGTTTATCGGAAGTATTCCCGGCGTCATCGCCGTCTTTCTTATGCAGCTCTTTAATTTTCTGGTTCATGGAGCGCGGATTGAAGACGCCGGAACAATTATTCGCTTCTTCCCGGCGCTTTTTGCCGTGCTCTATTTCTCAAAAAAAGGGAAAATAAATCTCATCGTCCCCGCGCTGGCCATCGCCGCATTCATCGCGCATCCAATTGGCCGGATGGTCTGGTACTTCCCGCTTTTCTGGCTTATTCCCATTGCCGCGTATTTCTTTCGCGACCGATTTCTCCTGGCCCGCGCGCTTGGCGCCACCTTCACCGCGCATGCGGTTGGCGGCGCGTTATGGATTTGGGTTTTTGCGCTTCCGGCTCAAGTTTGGAATTCCCTAATTCCCGCCGTGATCGCGGAACGGCTGCTGTTTGCGCTTGGCATCAGCGGATCGTTTATTCTTGTCAACAACCTTCTTGGTCTCTTAGAAAAAAAACGTCTTCTGAACCTCGGCTTTTATATTGATCCGAGATATCTCATTCCATTTCTTCGCGATGAACAAAATGCGCCAACAACATCTCCTGCGAAGTAAAACGCGTTTTATCGCTTTTGTGGCCGCCAGCATTGACGGACGCATTTCACTTTCAGAAAAGACTTTGCCGCGATGGACGAGCAAGGAAGATTGGCGGTTTTTCCAACGCTCACTTTCGCGCGCGGCGGCGGTTGTTGTCGGCCGCAATACTTATGCCGCGGTGGCGAGGCGATTACGCAAACGAGATACATTTGTTCTCTCAAACCGCTTGGGAGCGATGACGCGCCGAGGAAGCGTGACATTCGTGAATCCAGCAAACGTTGATCTGGCCTCCTTGCTTGCAAAATACAAGACAGTGGCCGTTCTCGGCGGCCAAGCGGTATACCGCTTCATGCTGGAAAGCGGACTTTTGGACGAAATTTTTATTACGATTGAGCCGCTTATTTTCGGACGCGGAAAGGAAATGTTTATTGGCGGCGCTAAAACAACGCGAGCAACTTTATTGTCCGTAAAACGGCTGAACCGCGCCGGTACGCTTTTACTCCACTATCAAATTAGCCGTTAACAACCATGATTATCCGACCAATTAAAACCCGAGTTTTTCAGGAAGGTGATGACTTGTTTGATTTCGCCGCGGATTATGTTAAAAAATTACCGGAAAAATCGGTAATCGCGGTTACTTCCAAGATTGCCGCTTTAGCGGAAAGACGAACGGCGGTTATTAAAAACGCGAAAACCAAAGAAATATTAATTCGCCAGGAAAGCGAACTGGCGATTCCCGCAAAACCTGTTTGGCTGACGGTTAAAGACGGCATGATCATGGCTTCCGCCGGAATTGATGAATCAAACGCAAACGGCAAACTGATTTTTTTGCCTAAAGACAGTTTTAAGACCGCTCATGATCTCCGTAATAAATTGCGGCATAAATATAAGGTGAAATTCCTCGGCGTTTTGATTACCGACAGCCGCACTATGCCGCTTCGCGCCGGAGTAATTGGTTCCGCTATAGGCTATGCCGGTTTTCGCGGTCTCAAAGATTACCGCGGCCGGCCGGATATTTTCGGACGAAAGTTCAAATTTTCCCGGACCAATGCGGCCGATGGCCTGGCCGCCGCCGCGGTTTTAACCATGGGCGAAGGAAACGAGCAGCAGCCGCTGGCGATTATTGAAAAAGCGCCGGTGGAATTTTGCGATAAAATAGATCGCCTGGAGCTTTGCATTGACATTCAGGAAGACATGTACCGCCCGCTTTTTTCAACCGCGAAGTTAAAAAAACGGATAAGCGAAGCGAATAAGCTGAAGAGGCATTGACTCCATCAAAAAATCGTCCCTCAATAAATTCGGGACGGTTTTTTTCGGTTGTCTTATTTATCTATTCCGCCAGGGCCTGCCGGGCCCATTCCGGCGGCAGAATCGGCTTTTGCCATTCCTGATAAACCCAGGTCCAGCAGATGATTAAAACCACCAGAAGAATGGCGATTTTAAACCAGTCGCCCGCGGTTATGATTTTGCTGATTTTGATGCCCATGGGTTTATTATAGCATGGCGGCAGTAAAAAGCAATAATTTGGCCGATAAGTTAATAATTCCAAAGCCATTTATAACGGAAATTACAAATTCAAAATCACAAATTCCAAACCCGCCTGCCCCGCCATTACCATGACTATTAGTAGTAGCTTTTTAGTTCTGACTTATTTGAATATACCTGACGGCAATGGCGGGCAGGCAAATTACAAGCACCAAATCACAAATTCAAAACGTGAAACTAAGGAGTTTTGAATTTTGACATTATAATTTGTTTGGAATTTGGTCCCGCATTTTCAATGCGGGATTGGATTTGGTGCTTGTTAGCAGGCAGTTGCTCAATTCGCCTTTCTCCTCTATAATATAATCATGGATATCATTTTAAAAAATAAGACTTTGGAAGCGGCTCTGCAAGACGAGGCCAGCTATCTTTTGGAGCGGCAAAAGCACACGCGGTATGAAATCGTGGGCTCGCCGAAAGAAATGAGGCGCGTTCTGATTTTGGGCGCCGCTTTTGTTATTACCGCGGATAAGGACAATAAGGTCCAAGTTCTGCCCAGGCGCTCGATTTATATCATTGACGGCGTAATTAAAGAAGTCTACGCCGGCAGTAAAATCAAGATTCCCAGAAATAAAATTGATATAATTTATGACGCTTCCAAGCGCAGCGGCATTGTCGTCACCCCCGGCTTTATCAACGCCCACGCCCATCCGCCGATGTATCTGCTGCGCTCGTCCATGACCTTAGACAAGGGCAATATCGTGGATCAGGTGGCAAAAATGGCAAAATTGGAAGCCAAGATGCGGGGTAACGATTTTTTTCTGGGCGCGGTCGGGGATTTTACCGAAGAACAGAAAACCGGCATCACCACGACTTTGAGCCATTACGCGGTTTTTGATCCCATTGAAAAAGCCGCCCGGCTGACCAGGCACAACGTCATTAACGCCTTTTCCGTCGTTTCTAACACTCATCCGAAAAATTCGCCCAAGCTGGCGGAAAAATATTTGAAAAATAAAAGCAAGTATTTTTCCCGGCCCGCCCTGGCGATTCACTATCTGCATCGCGCCAGTTTGGAACAGTTAAAACAGATCAAAAAATTGGTTGATAAATATAATGTCTTATTTACCATGCACGCGGCCGAGACGGAAGTCTGGGTGCAGGAGTGCGTCAATAAATTCGGCCAAAGAACAGTGGAAGCTTTGGCGGATTTCGGCTTGGCCAATTCCAATTTGATTTTGTCGCACGCGGTTCATTTGTCCGAAGAAGAGATTCGGCTGGTAAAAAAATATAAAATCGGCATTGTCCATCTGCCGACTTCCAACAAGATCCACAAATCCGGCGAATTCAAATATCCGCTGTTTGTTAAAAACGGCGGCGCCGGCCAGGTGGCATTAGGCACGGACAGCGTGATTTCAAAAAACAGCCTGGATTTACTCTCCGAGGCGCTGCAGATGCGGATTATGCACCAGGACCGGCAATTGGTTTTATACGAAGATTTATTCAAGATGATGACTTCGCAGGCCGCCGAGATTTTAAAATTGGGCAAAGTCGGCCGGATTTTGCCGGGCTATCGCGCGGATCTGGCGTTTTGGAAACTGCGCGACCGCGGCTTCATGCCCTATAACGAAAAACAGCCGGTTTCTTTAATCGGCAACATGATCACCCACGGCGGCCGCCATGTCCGGGATTTGATGATCAACGGCGAATTTATCATCACCAACCGCCTGCATAATTTAATCAACGAAAGCAAGCTGATGACGGAGTTGCAGGAAGGGCACATGAGACTTAGGAAGCGGCTGGGAGACAAATAAGAGATAAGAAACAAGCGACAAGACAAGAGACAAGTTGCTTTAATAATTGTTTCTTGTTTATTAAAATAATAGCGGCGAGGCAGGGATGCCTCGCCTATTGTTATTTAAATTATCATCCTCCATAGGCGAGGCTTCCAGACCTCGCCCTTGTTAAACCCAATCTCCATAGGCGAGGCTTCCAGACCTCGCCCTTGTTAAACCCAATCTCCATAGGCGAGGCTTCCAGCCTCGCCCTTGTGGCGGCATATATTTTTATTTACATCAAACGATACCGGTGACGGCGAGGCAGGGATGCCTCATTTAAGCGACAAGAGACAAGTGATAAGGGATAATTACTAAATCAAAGGTATGTATTCCAGAGCAAGCTCTGGATTCGGGGTTCTAACCGGTAACCTCGCAAAGGTATTATTAAGAGCGTTGAATAATTATTTTTACCGGTTTATTATAATTCGGCGTTTGGCTAATTTTAGCGTAATAGAAGCGGATTTACCCCGTTAGAAATAAATTTCTAACGGGGTAGACGCGGATAATTACGCGGATTAACGCGGAAAAAACGAATTATTCAACGGTCTAATTATTAGAATAAAACAAGAGACAATAATGGCAACTTGTCTCTTGCCGCTTTAAATGAACTCTGATTTGTAATTCGGCGCCTGTTTAATATTTTGCAAGGAATGCGGGTGGCTTTCGCGCAGGCCGGCGGGGGAGATGCGGACAAACTCGGCTTTTTTTCGCAGTTCCAAAATATTTTTAGCGCCGCAATAGCCCAGCCCCTGTTTTAAGCCGCCGACTAATTGGTAAATAATATTTTTTACCGGGCCTTTATACGGCACATAGCCGATGACGCCTTCGGCGATCATTTCGCCGGAATTTTTTTTATCGCTTTGCAGATAGCGGTCTGAAGAGCCTTTTTGCATGGCGTCAATTGAACCCATGCCGCGGTAAACTTTCATTTTTACGCCATTAACATCTTCAATTTCGCCCGGGGCTTCGTCCGTGCCCGCGAATAAGCCGCCGAGCATCACCGTGGCCGCGCCGGCGGCCAGCGCTTTGACGATATCGCCGGAAAATTTAATGCCGCCGTCGGCAATCACCGGGGTGCCGGTTTTTTTGGCGGCTTTGACGGCATCCATAACCGCGGTTAATTGCGGCACGCCGATGCCGGCGATAATCCGGGTGGTGCAAATTGAACCCGGCCCGACGCCGACTTTAATCGCGTCCGCGCCGGCCTTGATTAAATCAAGCGTGGCTCGAGCCGTGGCGACGTTGCCGCCGATTAAAACGATTTTTTTGCCGAATAATTTTTTTAAAGCCGAAATCGTTTCGGCCACTTTATAATAATGCCCGTGAGCCACATCAACCACCAGGCAGTCCGCGCCGGCCTCAACCAAAGCTTTGGCGCGCTCAAGAGCCGCTTCGCCGACCGAGACCGAAGCGCCGCAAAGAAGATTTTTGCTTTTTACTTTTTTTACTTCTTCGGCCTGCTTTTCAACCGGCAGGTTTTTATGGATAATGCCCAGACCGCCGGCCTCGGCCAAGGCGATGGCCAGGCCGCTTTCAGTCACCGTGTCCATGGCCGCGGACAGCAGGGGGATTTCCAGCTTGATTTTGCCGGTCAGCCAGGTCTCGGTTGTCACCTTGCTTGGTGAAACTTCGGATTTCTGGGGGATTAATAAGACGTCGTCGAAGGTTAGAGCTTCTTTCATAGTAAGCGAGATAAGCAAGATAAGCGAGATAAGCGAGATAAGTTTTATTTTACCAGCTTAAATCTACTCTTCTTGACATTAATATTAATTATTTTTTTAGGTAAAATATTATTTAAAAAAGTAGCACTTATCTTGCTTATCTTGCTGAAAACTTATCTTGCTTGATTATACTTTATTCTACCTTAATTTTCAAAAAATTTCAAAAAAAATCACCAAAAACCATAAAAATTTACTCTTGACAATCTTGGCAATTTATGCTAAGGTTTGAGATTATGAGTTTTGGCTAGGTTACTATTTGTAAATACTAGAATGCCAATGCCGGAGCTCATAACTTTTGTTCATTACAATCACGCGCCAAAAGCGCTGTTATAAGTTTGTTTTGGAGACCCAATGGATGTAAAAATTAAAGTCGCCATGGCATTTATTGCTCCAAAACGCCTGCTGGTTTTTCCCGCTTTAAAACGACTACACGGATCTTGTGTAAACTAAACTGAGGATGTCTTTTTAAAGTGGGATTCATTTTTTCCCGGTTGAGATCTATAAACAATATGAAGTGTTTTTCTATTACTGTTCTGATCAAAACCGAAAACGGCTTTTTCCCGCAAAGGGTGAGCATATTGGTTTGGCTTTGCCGGCTATGTGGGTTGTGTTGCGATAGCAACTACTATGTCTTTGCCGGCAAAGCCTAAATTCAGATGTCCGCAAGGACTAAACAAACAAGGAGAAAAAAGAAGATGAAGAAGGCAAGAGAGGAAAGCAGGATTATCGGGATTGCCCATCGCGTCAAAAAAACCGCGGACAACGAAGCGCGGCCGACCCTGGTCTGTATTTTAGACCGGGGCAAGCAAAAGATTTGCCAATTGGAAACGGAAACCGACGAGCTTGATTTTTTGCTCGGGCGATTCCCGGTTAAGTTCCGGGATGTTGAGCCGAGCGAGGATCTGTCGGCCTTTCGTCCGCACCAGGTGAAATGGAAACCGGTGAATTTGAAGGCCGAAGGCGCCGAAGAGAAATTGGCGCAAACGCCGGACAGCCAAAAAAGGCAGGCTGGCAAGAAGTGGTTTATGGCCGCTAAGGCGCCGGTTGAGTTTGACGGCCTGAAATCCGGCGATACCGTTTCCATGTGTCTGGGCGCGGGCAATTATTTCGTTTATGCCTTGGCGCGCCATGGCCAGGATATCGGCGCGCGCGTCTTTCGCGTCGCGCCCAAGCGGCTGAAAGAAAACCGGCTGGATGACAACAAAGACAACGACCACGTTCTTTTGGCCGAACTTTACGCCGGCCAGCCGCTGATTTTTCAGCCGGCCTTGCCGCCCGACTTGAGCTTAATTGCGATTTCCAACAAGTACGCGACCCGGATGGACGCGCAAAAAGATCGCATTGCCCATGAACAGCGCCTGTGGCAGCGCGTAAGGGACGGGGTTTTCTTAAATCCCGAGGGCGAGTATCCCGAAGGGACGATTGAAGACATGATCGTTGACGCCAAGGCCAACAGCCGGGCCCTCGGGCTTTTGCAGGAAATTGAAGATGAGTGCAACGCGGACCTGGAGAAAGAAGTAAGCCGCCATCCGCTTTACCAGCGGGTGTTCAAGGGGATTATCGGTTTCGGCATCAGAATCGCGGCGCCGGTGATTGCCTTTGTCGGCCGGATTGACCGTTTTTCCAAAGCCAGTTCGTTCAAGCAGTTCTGCGCGGTGGCGCCGAATAGCGCGGGAGAATTCCAGCGCCAGCGCCGCGGCGAAGTGATGGCCGGACGGCCGGACATCCGCCAGGCGCTGTGGCTTTTCGCGGAGCAGGCCAATCGCCGGCCGGATTCGGAATGGGGTCAGGTCTTGCTGGCGGAAAAAGCGCGTTTGCGCGCCAAGCATCCGGAAGCCGTGATTGTTGAACGGCCGGATCCGAAGAAGCCGGGCAAGACTAAAAAGGTCAAACTCTACACCGACGGCCATATTCATAACATGGCCCGCTGGCATATGCTGGGCAAATTCTGCGAACAGCTTTTTAAGGACTGGAATGAGTTTCAAGAGGAGCAGGATCGGGCAGAGATTGGCGGCGAGAATTCCTCGGACTCCGTGTCCGCGGCGGCGTAAGTTCTTTAAGCGGAACTAGTATATAGGTGATTTTCTAAGTCTTCACTGTTCCGCTTCGGCTAAGGTTCCGTGTTTCTAACGTGGAACTTTAGCCCTCTTTCCAGATAGAGTAATTTATGTTAATCTCTCTGGAAAGAGGCGGCTTGTGTGCTGTTGTTATATAAACTATGGAAGGGTTGCCGCCTCAATAATTTGCGGGAGCCGGCTTGTGTCAGCGACAAGTAACAAGAGACAAGTGACAAGTTTCCGGCTCCCCGTTCTTTTTCTATTTTTCAGGGCGGCTAGATTGCCCATGAACACTTTATGATGAAGTGTTCTGCAAATTGCCTGCCGCCTTGTTCTTTCAAGTTTGGCGGGACTACCATAGACGTGATTTTCTAAAAGAGCGTTGTCCCGCTTCGGCCCAGGCTTTGTATAGCTGGGCCCTCTTTCCAGACAGAGTAATTTATGTTAATCTCTCTGGAAAGAGGCGGCTTGGGTGCTGTTGTTTGTATATAAACTATGGAGGGGTTGCCACCTCAATAATTTTGCGGGAGCCGGCTACAGTGCGGATGTCAATAGACTAGGAGCGCGGTGCCGGTTTCCCGTTCTTTTTTCAGAGCGGCTAGACAATACTTGATGTTTTTCAATTAAACGTTCTACGTAGAGGTTGCCGCCCTGTTCTTTCAAGTTTGGCGGGAGGAAGACTACATAGTGGCTGCTTAAAGCTACAAGGAGAATGTCTTCCCTTCCGCCCAAG
This sequence comes from Candidatus Buchananbacteria bacterium RIFCSPLOWO2_02_FULL_46_11b, assembly GCA_001817615.1. Taxonomy (GTDB): domain Bacteria; phylum Patescibacteriota; class Patescibacteriia; order Buchananbacterales; family UBA6539; genus 02-FULL-45-11b. The sequence continues at coordinate 11,555 of MHIR01000002.1, forward strand.
TTTTCGGCGGGAACCGGCTAAGGACTGGATGTCAAAAAACTGCGAAGGAAGCGCCGGTTTTCCGCCATAGTTCTTTTAAGGAGTTTGGCTACACGACGCCTG
>MHIR01000002.1:11703-13024 GCA_001817615.1 Candidatus Buchananbacteria bacterium RIFCSPLOWO2_02_FULL_46_11b
GATAAGAGAAGCCTGCCGAAGTGGCGAGAGATCTAAAAAGTCTATGGCTTCTCTTTTTTTATCATGCAAATTATGCGAATGATGGTTTTAGGAGCATTAAGTCAGTAGATATTTCCTTTCTAGTTATATTGGCACTTGCGAATCACGCGAATAAAGTGAATCAAGCACTGCCCGCTTGCTTGCTTGATTTACTTTGACTATAATTAATACATGAAACGTCCGCAAATTGCCGTTATTGATTTCGGCTCGCAATATACCCATTTAATCACCCGGCGCGTCAGGCAGCTTTGCGTTTTGGCAAAGATTTATCCGCCCGCGGTTGATTTAAAAGAATTAAAGGGCATCAGGGGCCTGATTTTATCCGGCGGGCCAAACAGCGTTTATGATAAAACGGCGGTGAAGTATAATAAGAAGCTTTTGGATTTGTCCGTGCCGATTTTAGGGCTTTGCTACGGCCATCAGCTTTTGGCCCATCATTTCGGCGGGGAAGTTAAACCGGGTAAAACCAAAGAATACGGTTTTGCCGAACTGAATTTATTGAGGCCAAACAAATTTTTTTCCGGTTTGCCCAAAATCTCAAAAATTTGGATGAGCCACGGCGACAGCGTCAAGGTTTTACCCCAAGGTTTTTCCGTCCTGGCCAAGACTTTTGATTGTCCGGTCGCGGCCATGGCCGACGACCAAAGGAAAATTTACGGCCTGCAGTTCCATCCCGAAGTCGCCCACACGCGATTCGGCTTAAAAATTTTAAGCAACTTTATTTTCGGCGCCTGCCGCTGTAAAAAAGACTGGTCGCTTGAAAAGTATTGGCAGGAGATTATTTCAGGCGTGAAAAAAACCGTGGGCAAGAGGAATGTTTTTTTGCTGGTTTCCGGCGGCGTTGATTCTTCGGTCTGTTTTTCCCTTCTGGAAAAGATTTTGGGCAAGAAAAGAGTTTTCGGTTTGCATATTGATAACGGCTTTATGCGGCTTGACGAATCGCAGCTGGTAAAACAAGCTTTGGCTAAGGCCGGCTTCGATGATCTTTTTGTTTTGGACGCTTCCGGCGATTTTTTGCGGGCGGTCAAAGATTTAATCGATCCGGAAAAAAAGCGGGCGGCGATCGGCAAGACATTTTTGGCGGTTAAAGACAAGTTAATGGCGGAATTGAAAATGGATCCGAAGAAATGGATTTTGGGGCAGGGGACGATTTATCCGGACACGATTGAAACCGGCGGCACGGCGCAAGCCGACAAAATAAAAACTCATCACAACCGCGTCAAAGAAGTTTTGGCTTTAATGAAGCTGGGCGATTTGGTTGAGCCGTTAGTTGAACTTTATA
>MHIR01000002.1:13140-16620 GCA_001817615.1 Candidatus Buchananbacteria bacterium RIFCSPLOWO2_02_FULL_46_11b
AGCAAGATAAGCGAGATAAGCGAGATAAGCAAGATAAGAAAAATTGTCGGGCCGCGGTATAAATCAACGATTCTGCCTTTAAAAAGCGTCGGGGTGCAGGGGGACAACCGGACTTACCGGCATCCGGCCTTGATTTCCGGGCCGCTTGATTTTAAAAAACTGCATGATTTGTCGGTGCGCCTCACCAATGAAGTCAGAGAGGTGAATCGCGTGGTTTATCTGGTTTTGCCCAAGTTCGTTGATTTCAGAAAATTAAAAATTAAAAAATCTTATTTAACCAAAAACCGGCTTGATTTATTGAGAGTGGCGGATAACTTAGCGGGCGAAGAAATTTTGCGCCGAAAAATTTATTCCGACATCTGGCAGTTTCCGGTAGTCTTGGCGCCGCTGGGTTTAAAAGGCGGCGAAGCGGTGATTTTGCGGCCGGTGCAGTCAAAGGAAGCCATGACTGTTAATTTTTACCAAATGAAAAAATCGATTCTTGAGGATATCGCCAAAAAACTTTTAAAGATTCCCGGCCTTGATTTGGTGCTTTACGATATCACCAATAAGCCGCCGGGCACGATTGAATGGGAATAAAAAAATCGTAGAGACGAGGCATTGTCTCGCCTCGTTTTTTTTATGCCAATTTTAATCAAACCAGCCCGCCAAAATTTTGCCGCCTTAATTTTGTCGTGATTATCTTTATTTAAATTGTGAATAAAAATAATCAAAAATTATTTAAAAATGGCAAAATTTAGGCGGGCCAGCCGGCGCTTAAATTCACAAGACAACCTTGCAGGGGCGTATTGCAATACGCCCCTACGACAGGCGCATTATTATGTTCCAAAACCCGGCGTTCAATATCATTGGTGACGCCGGTGTAAAGAACATTGTTTCCCTGGTTTGTCAGGAAATAAACGTAATAGGTTCTGGACATAGTTTTGGTTAGTGAAATAGGGTTGGGGGGAGAGGTTGCCTCAAGAGGGAGGGGGATTGCTTCGCGTGGAGGAGATTGCTTCGTCCCGTTTCGCAGCGTTTTCCGAAGGAAACGGGACTCGCAATGACAGGGCCCTGCCCCGTCATTGCGAGCCGCCGCCCTTTGAAAAGCTTGAGGCGGCGGCGAAGCAATCTCCTCAAGCCGGCTTCCTTAGTTTAACCACCGCCCCGATGCCCAGCGCCGCGGTCGCGAAAATCGCCGAAACGAAGTAACGGAGTTTGCCGGTCGGCTGGCCTTGGGCCGGGGATTCTTTCGGCGCCGGGGCGGCTTCAATCGGCCGGCTGATCTCGGCGCCCAGAATTTTCGGCGTGAAAGTGGCCGCGACCGCCGGCTCTTCGCTTTCCGTTTCGGCCTCAAGGCCAGGCAGTCCGTTTGGCCGCCCGGGAGTCGGCGCGTCAACTTCCTGCCAGGAAAAATCCGCGGCCAGGGCGAAAGCGGCGCCTTTTTTAGTTTTGGCGTAATCCACCTGGTCAACGATGCGGCCGCCGGGAGAAAGCAGGCGGATTGAATCGCCGCTGTCGTTTAAAGCCAGCTTGGTTTGCGGCTTGAAAAAAGCCAGATATTGCCCGGGCTTGATAATGGTGCCAGCGGGAATAACAAACGGCTTGCTGCCGCCTTCGGCGTCATCTAAAAGAAAACCAGATAAGTCGGTGGGCCAAGTTTCCTGGCTGAAAATCTCAACGAATTCTTCCTGGCTGTTTTTCGTGTCGGGGCTGGGCAGGAATTCGGAAATATAAATATAAGGCAGGTTTTCTTCAATGGCTGTCGGTTTTGAATCAGCGGTTTCGGTTATCGCCGGCCCGCCAAGACCGGCCGCGGCCGGTAAGATTGCCGCCGTGGTTGTCGGCGTGGTCGTGGCGGCGGAAGTTTCTTTTTTCATTTCTTTGCCGGCAATTTTTATTTTTAGAATTTCCGTGCTGCTGGCAAGTTCGGAAGCGACGGCTTTTAGCGCGATTTCATAAGTTCCGGATTTGATATAGATTTGGCGGGCAATAACGCCTTGACCAGTTCGGCCGTCGCCGAAATCCCAAAAAAATTCCAGCGGCCGGTTTTGGGGATCAAAAGAATCCGAGGCGTCAAAATCAATAATCTCGCCGACTTGGGCAAGCTTGGGGCCGCTGATTCGCGCCAGAGGCAAAATTTCGCCTTTAGCCAGGTTGGGCTTGAAGGGAGAAATTTCTCCAAAGCTTAATTCAGCCAAATCGTTTATCTGATAGCTTTGGCCTTCGGGCGCAAAGGCATAGCTTGTCTGGTCAATGATTTTTCCGGTTTTAGCGTAGAGCGTGATTTTTTCTTTAAGATTATTCAGCGCCAAATTCGTCTGCGGCCGGTAAAAAACCGCCAGGCTTTGCGGCATCATCATAAGCGACGGCAAAATAAAAATTTGTTTGGCCAGGCTGGTTATTTTCCAACCGGTTAAATCAATTTTTTTTGCGCCGGCATTTTTTATTTCAATAAATTCCTGTTCTAAATCACTGCCAACCGGATCGGGAAAAACTTCATTAAAAATAATATCCCCGCGCTTGGCGGCTGATTCGCTTTGATCGGCCAAAGCGGCCGGATCGCCGGTGTCTGACGTTTCCGGAAGTTCTTCCGGATCATCCGGCAGAGGGTCGTTTGGGACGTTGTTTTTAGCTTTAGGCGTGCCGCCCGGCTCCAAGCCGGTTTGCCAGGAATCGGAATTAACGCGCTCTAAAGTTTTTTTCGCGTCATTGTCGCCGCCCGGCCAGCCGGCAACGGCGTTGATTTCGTCAATTAAATTTCCGCTTGAATCGGATAATTTCAGCCATTCGCCGCTGTTGCTCAAAGAGCCGGTATAAATTTGATCGGCGGCAAGGTCGGGCACGGTTTCGTCGTCAGTGCGTTCCAGCAAGAAATATCCGCCGGCCGGAATAATTCCTGCCAGTTCAATTTTCGGACTGCCGTCAGCGGCTTCCAGTTTCCAGCCAGCCAGGTCAATTTCCTGTTCGGTTTGGTTGTAGAGTTCCAGCCATTCGTCATTGGCCGAAACCGCTGTGCCCATCCAGGCGACCTCGTTGATTAAGACGGCAGGTTCCGCGGCCGCGGCGCCTTGAAGCGGCCAGAGCGCGAGCAGCAAGGCGAGTGCGAGAAGTTTGGTTTTCATAGGGTTTGAGTTAGTAATAAATAATTAATAATAAATTTGAAATCAATCTTCAAAAGGCGACTGTCTGAAGCAATCCCCTTAAGCGATACCGATTTACCTCCAATAAAAAAAGCGCTCAACTCTAAAACAAGTTGGCGCTATGTTGATTTCGAACGAAGTGAGAAATCAACCCCGAGCTTGCCGAGGGGTTGATTTCTAATCGTTTTAATTAACTTTTAAATACAACGAAAAGCCCTAAAAATTTGGGGCTTTTCGCGCTATGTTGAGCCTTAAGCTCTTATCTCATTTTAGTATGATTCAAAAGTCTTGTCAAGACGCCGGCTGTGGATAGTTGACAAAGAGGATAAAATTGGCGATTATTAAGAGAGATATCAAA
>MHIR01000003.1:0-824 GCA_001817615.1 Candidatus Buchananbacteria bacterium RIFCSPLOWO2_02_FULL_46_11b
AAAGACGGTCATCAAAAGGCAATACCCGGCGCCGGCCGAGGGCGAAAAACAGCCGCATCTTTTAAGCCTGAAACAGACCAAAACCAATCCGCCAGAATTCACTTTGCTTTTGGGCCCCAAGCAATCTTTGCATTTTTCCTACATCCGCCTGATTGAAAACCAAATCCGGCAGAACCTCGGATTTTTAGGCGTGCCGGTGGCGGTCAAGGTGGATAATGTGAAACATTAAGCACAGCAAGAAAGCATGCGGCCAAAGCCAATAAAGCAATAAAACAATAAAACAATGAGTTCTATTTTTGCTTTATTGTTTTTTTGTTTTATTGCTTTATTGAAAAAAACCCGCATCTATTCATTTGAACAGATGCGGGGTTTTTGATAACGTTTACTTGAGGGCTGAATTCCAAGGGCTAAAAACCAAAGGTTTTAAGTCCTAAGTTCTAGCTGTTTGCGGAGACGGCCGCCGGGTCGATACCTTCCCAGTCATTGGCACGCCGGTCATAGTCCAGTCCCACCTCCCGCTCTCGCCACGCCAGTGGAGATAGCGAACATAGGGATTGCCGTCGGTGTTGCGGTAAATGGTGCCCCAGAAGAATACTGCCTTACCCTTCCATTCATCGGGAATAAGTTCCGGATGGGCTAATAAGTAATCCAACAAATTGGCATTGAAAACCGGCTGGTCTTTCAATTCTTCGCGAAGCAAGCGGCCTTCTATTGCCTTGCCGTTATTCTGGTTTTCCGACAGCCAAAGTGCGACCCTTTTCGGATCCCACGCAAGCGGCCCGCCTTTTTGGTGTTCAACGACTTTCCAGCCTTTGGGCACGAAA
>MHIR01000003.1:840-11286 GCA_001817615.1 Candidatus Buchananbacteria bacterium RIFCSPLOWO2_02_FULL_46_11b
CAATGAGGTGCTTGATCACTACCTTGGCTATTTCTCTGATCACCGGAAGTACCCTGGCGAACATATCGCCTTCGGCCAGCCGCTTCAGATCGGCGCTGGTCGCGCCGGCTCGCCTAGCGGCCAGTTTGATTTCATTAGCCAAACCAACATCGAGCATTAAATCGCTTTCATTCTTCTCACTCATCGTTGTTCTCCTTTTTTGCAACCATGTTCTTTTTGAACCGTGTCGCGGTTTTGATTTTTGCCAGCGGACCGCTTAATGCGGCCATAGCCAGAAAACGTCCATGATTGAACGGCTTTTGGCCATGGCCGCTTGTATCTATGTTTAAAAAGAGCTGATAATAAAACATACCGCATTTAACGGCTTTTGTCAAGGATTGAGATTTTTGGTAGAATAAAGGTAGCCTCATTAAAACACAAGGACACTAGAATATAAAAACATTAAAACATAAAAACAATCTACTTTAACAGTTTGTTTTTATGTTTTAATGTTCTTGTGTTTTTATGATTTTATGAAGCTAATTATCGGCCTCGGCAACCCCGGCAAAAAATACGAAACAACCTGGCACAACCTGGGCTTTTTGGCGGTTGACGCTTTGGCCGCTTCCAAGCCGGAAATGTTTTTAAAATGCAAACAAAGCGCCAAATTCAAAGCCGAGGTTTGCGAGGGCAGTGAGCTGGAAGAAAAAATAATCCTGGCCAAGCCCCGGACTTTTATGAATAAATCGGGTCAGGCGGTCAAAGCCATCATGTCTTTTTATAAAATAAAACCCCAGGATCTCTGGGTCATTCATGACGATATTGATATTGAGCTGGGCCGCCTGAAAATCTCCCATAATTCCGCGGCCGCGGGCCACAAGGGCGTGCAGTCAATTATTAACGAGATTGGCAGCCAAGAATTTGTCCGCTTCCGGCTGGGCATTAAGACCAGGGGCCAGGGCCAAATCCCGGCCGAAGAATATGTCTTGCAAAAAATCGGCAAAGAAGATAAAATGATAATTGACGAAACCCTCAAGGAAACGCTGGCCGCCCTTTCGGTGGCTTTGATGGAAGGCGTGACGGAAGCGAAAAACGAGTTCAATTAGTTTAACAATCATAAATAATCAACGTAGCGCCACTCTGTTTTAGAGTTAGGCGTTTTTTTATACCACACCCTCACCCTGTCCCTCCCCCTATTCAGGGGGAGGGACAGGGTGAGGGGTTGAGAGGTAAACAAAAAACAGCTTCCAAAATACTGCCTGCCAGCGTAAGACATACAGTTGAAAAAACAACGTACAGCTTAGCTTGTGGCTACTAACCAGGCTAGGAGGGTTGGCCTAATTCTCGCCGCTGGCAAACAGAATTCTGAAAGCTGTTTTCCAGGATATAATACCTTAGCATATCGCTCAAAATAAGTCAATACCCGCGAATCTACAAATCAATTACAAATCTACACATAAACGCGAATAAGTCAGTATTTGTAGATTTGTAATTGATTTGTAGATTTGCAGGGATAAAAAAAGGACGCCGCTTGATGCCGCGTCCACAATGAACAAATTGCCAGATTCTAAAACAGAAAGGATTGTGAGCTGTCCCTATGACAGGCCGCCAAATCGCGCAATTGGCCGCTGATCCGCGCCCGTTCCTTAATCTCTTCAGGCGAGGGATGCAAAGCCCGCTCTTGAGCCGCTTGCGCCTCCTGCTGCCGGCGCGACATTTCCGCCTGCGCCGCCGCCTCGTTCGTCCCCAGGGGAACGGCTAAAAGCTGATCTCTGACTACGGTAAAAGTGCCGAGTGCCGGTTCCAAATTTGCTTTTCGCAGGGCTTGGCTCTCTGAAATTGCTTCTACCAGCGCCTTGGGAAAATCCGCAAAAGTGGCTTGCCAGAGAATCAGCCACCATTGCTTGTTGGCAAAAGTCGGCGCTGGCTTTAATTCCTTTGCCGGCCGCTTGGCATGCAAAATCGTGCTGGCCCAAACCGCCACGCCATGAAAGTCGCGATTCCAGACCGATTCAGATACGTGCAAAATGGCGTCTTTCTCCGGGTCAATCTTTTCGCGGCCGACTAATTCCACCCATCTTTCCGTGGCCTTAAAGGTAAGCCGGGCATTGTAAGCCGGAATATCAATGATGGCCACCAAGCGATTCCGGTCAACATGATGAAGCGCCAGTTCCACTTGCTCGCCGTTGCTTTGGCGAGTGACTGTCATCTTCGCCTTTTCTTTCTCCATCTTCCCCTCCTTTAACTCTCAACCGGCTTGGCGGAAAGCTGGCCCGCGCCGTAAGGTTCCAAAAGTTCGGCCGAACTGTTTACGACCGCCAGTCTGACCGCGTGGCTTTTACTTTTGGCCAAAAATCTGCCGACAAATTCCGGGGCGCCGTTGTCGCGGCGATAAACTTCCCACGTCCTAAGACTATCATTGTTTTTTTCCATTTCTTCCTTTCTCCTTGCGCTTGCCGTTGCTTTTTTTCTCATCCATTTGCTTTTCTTTTTTCATCTGTCGTAACTTAACCCTCCCTTTGAAACTTCTATTCTGCATTTCAGACGGAAAAATTCCGCGTTCGCTTCAAGACCGCCGCGGCCGGCCGCTAACGCCGAAAGCCGGCCGGCCAATTGAAGCGGCCGAAGTTCTTTAAAATTCAGACTAACCGCGGACAAAATTGCCGACTGTTCGCTAAGAGCCCAAAAAAGACCATTTTTTATCGGCTCTTGAGCGCCATCTTCAAGCAGACGGCACACGATCCACCATTGCTTAACCTCATTTATTCCCATGCTTTCTCTCCTTTTTGTTTAGAGTTTTTATTCCCAATAACAAAGGACAGAATAACAATACTTGATATTAACATAAATTTAAAAATATGTCAAGCCAAAAATAAATTTAGGCGAATAAGCAAAGCGGCTTAATTTTGAAAACGTTGAATAATTGTTTCTAGAGGGGTTAAGAGGGCGTCAGAAGGCTTGAGAGGGTAAGAAGGCGAGAAGATTGAGAGGGCGTCAGAAGGATTAGAAGGCGCTCTTGTTCTCTGCTTATCCTTTTTGCCTTCTTTGCCTTCTAACCCTCTTCACTTCTTAAGCCATCTCAAGCCATCTTATCCCTTCTTGCAAATGATTAATCAACGCTCTCAATTTACTTAATTCACTTCTAAATTAACTCCCACCCTATGCCTTACGCCGCCAACAATCTTAGAAACGACCTGAAATTCTGGCTGGCTTTCAACCAGATTTCAGTCATCGGCCCGGTGCGCATCGGCCGGCTGCTTGATTATTTTCCCGATCTGCAAACCGCCTGGCAGGCGGACTTATCGGAATTAGCTCAAGCCGGCCTGGAATTTAAAATCGCCCAGGAAGTGGCCGCCAAAAAAAGAGAAATCAATCCCGAGCAAGAGCTGGAAAAAATAGAAAAAGCCGGGGTAAAAATCATGGCCTTTTCCGATCCCGGCTACCCCAAGCTTTTAAAAGAAATCTACGCTCCGCCATTTTTGCTTTATTATTTCGGAGAGCTGGATTTGAATAATGATTTTTCCCTGGCCATTGTCGGCACCAGGAAAATCACGAATTACGGCCGCCAGGCCACCGAAAAAATCGCGGGCGAACTGGCGCAAGCCGGCTTAACTATTGTCTCGGGTCTAGCTTTGGGTATTGATGCCTGCGCCCATCAGTCCGCTTTGGATAATCGGGGTAAAACCGTGGCGGTTTTGGGTTCAGGGCTGGGACAAATTTATCCGGCTTACAACCGCCGGCTGGCCGAAAAAATAATTGAGTCGGGCGGCGCCGTCGTTTCCGAATTTCCTTTCAATATGCGGCCGCTGAAATTCAATTTTCCCCAAAGGAACCGCGTCATTTCCGGTTTAAGCCTGGGCACGCTGGTTACCGAGGCCGGACTTAAATCCGGCGCCTTGATTACGGCCAAATACGCCCTGGAACAAAACCGGGAAGTTTTTGCCGTGCCCGGCAATATCTTTAGTCCCTTGGCGGCCGGTCCGAATCAATTAATCAAGCTGGGCGCGAAAATGGCGGAAAACGCCAATGATATTTTGGAAACGCTTAACCTGCAAAAGGCTCAGGAATTCAAAAGCGTCAAACAAGCCGTACCGGAAAATGAAACCGAAAAAATCTTACTGGCATTTTTGGCCGAAGCGCCGTACCATGTTGACAAGCTGGCCCTGACGGCCAAAATGGACATCAGCGCCGTGAATTCGGCTCTGGTCGTCATGGAGATGAAGGGGATGATTAGAAATTTAGGCGGGCAGGTGTACGTGAAAGCGCGGTGATCAATAAAGCAATAAAACAAATATGAATGAATATCAGAAAAAATTAAAAAAGAAAATGGATGAATATGCCCATCTTATTTATCGAATTGCCAAAGATTTCCCAAGGCATGAATTATATGGAATAGTTTCACAAATAAGAAGAGCTGCTTTATCTATTATTCTAAACTATATTGAAGGCTGGGCAAGAAAAAAACCATTAGTGCGTTTAAATTTTCTAGAAATATCTTACGGTTCGCTTAAAGAATCAAAATATCTACTATCCTTTTCTTTAGTTGAAGAGTATTTGAATAAAAATGATTATGATCATGGAATTAAATTAGCCGATGAAATTGGCGCCATGCTCTGGAAAGACATTGAAGGCTTGAAAAAATTCATTGATTCTAATAAAAATTAGCTTGCTTTATTGCTTTATTGTTTTATTGCTTTATTGTTTTATTGGCTAACATTTGACAAATAACCAATTTTATTTTATTCTAACTACTAACCACCTAATTAATCCGACGAAGCTCGACTTTGTTAGACTAAAGTAAGAGCGCAGTCGGACAACCTAACCCATGAAAAACTTAGTCATCGTTGAATCGCCCACCAAGGCAAAAACCATTGCCAAATTCTTGGGCCAAGACTATAAAATCGAGTCCTCTTTCGGCCATATCCGCGATTTGCCCAAAAGCAAGCTCGGCATTGACGTGGAAAATAATTTCGAGCCGCAATATGTCATCCCGCTGAAGGCCAAAAAGCAAGCGGCCGCTTTAAAAAAAATGGCCGAAAAGGCCGAACAAATATACTTCGCGACCGACGAAGACCGCGAAGGCGAAGCGATTTCCTGGCATCTGGCCGAAATCTTCAAAACGCCGAAAAGCAAAGTCAAAAGAATCGTTTTTCACGAAATTACCGAAGAAGCGATTAAAGAAGCCTTAAAAAATCCGCGGGGTATTGATTTGAATTTAGTGGACGCCCAGCAGGCCCGGAGAGTTTTGGACCGACTGGTCGGCTACCAGCTCTCGCCGTTTTTATGGAAAAAAGTCGCCCGGGGCTTGTCCGCCGGCCGGGTCCAGTCCGTGGCCGTCAGATTAATCGTGGAGCGGGAACGGCTGATTCAGGCTTTCAAGGCTGATGAATACTGGACCATGGACGCAAAATTCAGCGGCCAGGGCAAAGAAAAAATCGAATTTGAAGCTAAACTTAATGGGATTGCCGGCAAAACTCTTGATAAGCTGGAAATTGGCAGCCAGGCGCAAGCCGATAAAATTTTAAAAGATTTGGATCAGGCCAAATACCAGATTTTGGAAATTGAAAAAAAAGCCACTAAAAAAAATCCCCTGCCGCCTTTTACCACTTCCACCCTCCAGCAGGAAGCCAACCGCCGGCTGGGCTTTTCGGCCAAACAGACTATGATGCTGGCCCAGCGGCTTTATGAAGGCATTGAGTTGGGCCGCCAGGGATCAGTCGGCTTGATTACTTATATGAGAACCGATTCGGTTAATTTGGCGGAAAAATTTTTGGGCGAAGCCGTCGGCTATATAAAGGAGAAATTCGGCAATGATTATACGACCGGTCCCCGTAAATACCAGGCCAAATCAAAAATGGCTCAGGAAGCGCACGAAGCCATCCGGCCGACTTCGGCATATAATAATCCCGAAGTTGTCAAGGAATATCTTGACCCCAGGCAATTCCGGCTCTACCAGCTGATCTGGCAGCGGGCAATGGCCAGCCAAATGGCCGAGGCAATCATTGATACGACTAGAATTGACATTGAAGCCAAAGGCACGAATTATGTTTTCCGCGCCAATGGTTCGGTCATTAAATTCCCCGGTTATCTTAAAGTTTACCCCAGCGCCACCACGGAAAATATTTTGCCGGATTTGAAAGAAAAAGAGCCGGTTGATTTAATTGAATTAATACCCAACCAGCATTTTACCCAGCCGCCAGCGCGCTTTAGCGAAGCGGCTTTAGTCAAAGTCATGGAAGAGTACGGCATCGGCCGGCCTTCCACCTACGCGCCGACGATTTCCACGATTCAGGACCGCAATTACGTGGTTAAGGAAGAAAAAAGATTGAAACCGACGGATCTGGCTTTTATGGTAAATGATTTGCTGGTGGAACACTTCCCCAAAGTGGTTGATTATGAATTTACCGCCCATTTAGAAAACGACCTGGACGAAATCGCCGAAGGCAAAATCAAATGGCAGCCGGTCATTCATGGATTCTGGGGGCCGTTTAAAAAAAACCTGGATAAAAAAGACAAAGAGCTTGATAAGAAAAAACTGACCGAAGAAAAAACCGACGAAACCTGCGACAAATGCGGCAAGCCGATGGTGATTAAAATGGGCCGCTTCGGCAAATTCCTGGCCTGCACCGGCTATCCGGACTGCAAAAATACCAGGCCCGTAGGCGACGGCAACGCCATTTTGGAAGCGCCGAAAGAAATCGGCCAAAATTGCCCCCAGTGCGAATCGCCCCTGGTCCAAAGAACCGGCCGCTATGGTCCGTTTGTCGGCTGTTCCAACTATCCCAAATGCAAATACATTAAAAAATCCGCCTCCCAGATTTTTGGCTCCTGCCCGAAATGCGGCACAGGAAAAATCACGGGCAAAAGAAGCCGCCGCGGATTTTTCTACGGCTGCGACCGCTATCCTGAATGCGACTTCGCGCTTTGGGGCAAGCCGGCCATTCCCGAAGGCGCAACCGAACCGGAGAAGTGTCCGGACTGCGGTTCAATCTTGGTACATGCCAAAGATGATGAAATCAAATGCAGCGCCAAAGGGTGTAAGTATAAAAGATAATCCGGTATTTCCAAAAATCGGTTGCTTCGTCAGCCGGTTTTTTAAATGGCAAATAACAAGTTAGGTTGGTAGGACGTAGGTCGGCCCGTCCGCATCGCTACGCGAAGCGTTGCGGGCGGGTAGGTTGGTAGGGTTATTTGATTTTATTCAGAGTAAAATAATAGGCAATAAAAAATGATAAGAAAAATAACGGCGGCTGGATTTAGACCTACCGACCTAATATCCTACCGACCTACCAACCTACCGATCTACCGACCTAACTCATAGCTGCATCAAGCGTCACGTGATTTCTCCACCCTTGACAAAAACCAAAAACCTGCTAAGATAAAGACGGATTTTCAATCACCAAAAGGAGGAACACGGATGAAATCAAAAGATAACCCTTGCGGATCGCCCCTTACTTACACCGCGCTGGAAAAAGCCGGCCTCTCGGCTTTGGGCATTTTGGCTGTTTTCCTGCTGGCCGGCTGGGGCCTTTGCTATTTAAGTTTTGAGGGTGAAAGATTAGTTCACCCCAAGCTCAATCTTGCCGGCCTGATTATTCTGCTGATTCTGCCGGCCAGCGCCTCTTTGATTTTCGGCCTTTGCCGCCAAATCAGCGATCAAAGCGTTTTTAAGCATTACCAGGAAATTTGGGAAAAGTTCTTTCTCTACATGCCGTTTGCCATACTGGTCGCGATTTTTCACTCCAGCGACCAGGGCTATATGCCGCTTAAAATCAGCGTCATTCTGGTTTTAAGCTGGGCCGCAGCTTCGGCCGGCATATATCATCTCAACCATTTCCTGCGCCGGGTTTGCCAAACCGAAAACACCAAGTAAGAATCTTGAGTTTATTTTTCAACGGTTTGCTGAAAAACAGCGGCCGTTTTTTATTATAATGCGAATAACGCCTGCCCGCCTTTCGGCCATGCCCCTCGGCCTTTCAGTAAGATTCAAGGCCGCCCCGAGCAGAATCGAGGGGCGGCAAGCTCGGGACACCTTGAACTTGTTGAAAGGTGAGCTCAAGGCCGAATGGCAAGGCCGTTCGTTTTTTATTGATAATTCATCTAAAACTGAATTAAGATGTTTATAAAATTAGAGTGTAGAAGAATTCATTTATTTCGCGTAGTTTTGCGTAAGATTTCGCGTTCTTTCGCGTTAAAGACATTTTTAACGCAAAAAAACGCTAAATCTTAACGCGAAAAAACGCTAAAAACTATTATTCTACATCCTTAAAATAATCAAAAGTAAAGAGCGAGGCAGGCGGGCGAATGCCTGCTTTAAAATGCCAAATTTTTTGATTGCGGCCCGAATTTATTTGGAAAGCCTTGTAGAGACGCAAAATCTTGCGTCTCAGTTTCCCATTTCCTTCGCCGAGACGCAAAATCTTGCGTCTCTACAAGGAAACTTTTTTATTTTTAAGGCGTAAATTCAGTAAATATTTTCTTTTTTGTTTTATTGGCGCTTGCGGATAATGCGGATAAAGTAAATCAAACAAAAAATCCTCCGTTTTATCGGAGGATCTTTTGTTTGATAAAAATTTTACAGCAAAGCGGCCGTGGAAAACATCAGAAGCGACAAGGCCAGATAAAGCGGCAGTACCAGCGTGGCGGTCAAAACAGTGAATGTTCTTGAAACGTCAAACTCCCAATCTTGAAGCGGCTGCGGCTGGCATTGAGGTTTACAGGATTCACACGGCGCCGGCTGCTTATTCTGCGTTTTTTGAATTTCCATAAATTTGTATCCCGACCTTAGTTTAACTAAAGTAGGAATCTTTAATTTTTAATTTTTGTTTTTTAAAGAACCGCTGGGGCCGCCGATAATGGCTTAATGGCCGCATTTTTATTTTTATTTGCCGCCCGCGTTTAGTCTTGGGGCGTTAAAGCAATATAAAAAGATAGGCCAATGCCCATCTTTAATATATAATCATTATAGCACACCTAAAGTAAATTGTCAAGCGCGATTTCCTGCATAACCTAAAAACCTAACAACCTAAAAACCTAAAAAGCGGCTGGAAGAAAGCTGGACCCTGAAACACAATGTTGATGCTAGGGTGCTAACTTCCAGGCCGCAGATTAATCTTATCAAAATTCCGATTTTATTTCAAATGGAACAAATCAGGCGATAATTCGTTTCGCGCGTTTAAAGAGAAAAAATTAAGCGGGGCAAGCTGTATTTTGTGAGTTCAAGTTTCTATTGCCCCACCCAGGCCGGTTTCTTGAGCGATAACCTGGTTGGGAGTTAAGTAATTTAATGATTTCCTCGGACGGTTGTTTAACTTCTCCTGTATAGCATAAATTTCATCTTCTGTCAGCTTTGAAATATCCGATCCTTTAGGAATGTACTGGCGAATTAACCCGTTAAGATTCTCCACTCCGCCCTTCTGCCAGGCTTTGTAAGCGTCGCAGAAATAAGTCCTAAGCCAGTAGTCTTTTTTTAAGCGGTGATGATTGGCGCCCTCCGTGCCGTTGTCAAAGGTGATTGACTGCCAAAGGTACTGGGGCAAAGAAATAATACTGTCCCTTATCGCTTCTTCTGTTTCCATTGCCGTCTTGTCATTTATTTTATGAAGTCTCGCTAATTGGGATTTTCTTTCATACTGGACCGAGATATTCTCTTTAATTGAACGTTTGCCCTCCAGGGTATCTGATTCCCAATGACCGAAGGTCAATCTTTCATTGATTTCTATCGGCCTTTGATGAATGGAGATTCTCTCGGAAATAATGGCTTTTTGAGGCTTTCTGCTTTTTTGTTTTTGGCGCTTGTTTTTCTGGCGTCTCAAATGGCAATACAAGTTTTCAAATCTGCCTTCGCCCTAATAAACGTATTGATAGACGCTTTCATGGCTGATGGTTTGGCCGGATAATTCAATCGGAGGCTGAAGCTTTGTTACTCCGGCAATTTGTTCTGGCGACAGGTCTTCTTTTAATTGTTCTATGACGTATTGGCGCAAGGGTTGATATTTAAACTTCTCCAGTTTCCGTTTATGACGTCTCTTTTCCCTTTGGTTGGTTAAGCGCTGGGCTAAAATCGCGCTGTAAGGCCTGCCTGACACCTGATTTCGGTCAACTTCTCTCTGAATAACCCGATGATCGCGACCCCAACACCGGGCAATGAGTCTGATTGATTTTCCCGCTCGCAGGCCGCTCTCAATGACCTGCCTTTCAAAAAATGTAAGTCTTTGCATATTGGCTAATTTTAGCCAAGTTATGCTCAAAAATCAAGGTGGGGCAATATGGATAGAATCCGCCTTTATTTGGTTTATATTGACATTTTATAGAGGAAGAATTAGAATTAAAGCAGGCGAGAAAATAGATCGGAGATTGGTTAATCAGAGATCACACCCGCCTATGTTTTGCGGGGCAAACCCGTGATTTAACTCTGGGCCGCTAACAATTAAAGGGTTAAAAAACTATGGCAAAAATTTTAGAAAC
>MHIR01000003.1:11308-20161 GCA_001817615.1 Candidatus Buchananbacteria bacterium RIFCSPLOWO2_02_FULL_46_11b
ACAAAAACTAAAGTAAATGCTTTAACCATCGCCGGAATTGCGGTAATGGCGCTGACGACCACCGCGCTTTTGGGATTTTTTTCGGCTTTGGCCGCGACTTCAATTTGGAAACTTGGGCAGACACCAAGTGATTTTGGCTATGAAATCCATGATTTAGCCGCGATTGGCGATTATGGCACAGTTTACAATTTAACCCATGAGTGGAAACGAGTGGAATTTTTAAGGGCAGATCGGGGATTAAAACCTTATTCCGAGTATCTGGATGCCCAGGGAAATACTCTGCCGCCGCCGGTGGTAATTGCCCAGCCTTTGAGTTATAAGGGCGTTCAGCCGGCCCATATCCGGATTAAAAATGTCACGAACACGGGCTTTGATTTAAAAATTGAAGAATGGGGCTATATGGACGGCGTTCACGCCAAAGAAGACGTGGGCTTTTTAGTCTGGCCCGTCTTCTCTCTATATGACGGAATTGCCGGTTTTGCGATTGAAGCCGGCGCGATAGAAACAACCCATAATTGGAGCGAGATAAAATTAAGCTTAGATTTTAAGAATTATCTGCAAGGAGAAGAGCCGGTGATTTTCACCCAAAGCCAGACTTATAACGGCGCCGATCCGATTGTGACGAGGAATAAAACGGTTAGTGATATTCCCGAATTTACTCCCATTGCTTCCGCTGCTTGCCGGGATTCCGACGGCGGAAAAAATTATTATGTAAAAGGAATTACAACCAGTATAGATGGCTATTATTATGAAGATGCATGTCTTCTTACTGTAATAACATCTCAAGGTTCGATTGATACAAAAGTTAATGCTTGTTCTGGGCCACTTTGCAAATTGGCCGAAGGATATTGCACAACTAACGATGCGGTGTCAAACATTGCTTATAACTGCCCAATTGGCTGCGGCTTAGGCGCTTGCCTCTCTGATAAAATTTATCAGGCGCGCCTGCAGGAAGAAGAAGCCAAAGGCGGCCATATTGCCGAAACCATCGGCTATATCGCGATTAAGCCCTTTAGCGGCCTGTTCGGCGGCGACCGGAAAGTGGAAGTCGGAACAATAAATTCCAATAATGCTTTGTGGACACTGGTTCCTTTCCGGTATAATTTTGACAATTCGCCGTTATTTTTGGCCAATATGCAAACTTTCAACGGCGCGGATACGGCTGGCTTGCGCTATAAAGATTTGGACAATCTTAAAGCTTACATTAAAGTGGAAGAAGAGCAATCAAAAGACGCCGAGACCGGCCACGTGGCCGAGACGGCCGGCTATATCGCCATCAGCCGGCCGATTCAGGCCGTCGGCAAATTAGAAGTCTCTTTGGCCGGCGAGCCGGCGCCGCAAAAAGTAATGGCTGGCGCGCAAAATTTCACTTTTGCCAATTTGATTCTTGACGCCACAAACTCAACTGCCGATTTGCAAGTTAATCAAGTTAAGGTGACAATTTCCACGGGTAATGGCGGCTTTCCGGCCAATCTAAGCAATTCAACTTTATGGGACGGGAGTACCCAGCTGACCGCCGCCAATGACCCGGATTCGGAATTAAGCGCCAATACAACTCCCGGCGGCGCGGCAAACGCGGTTTTTATCTTATCTTCGCCTTTGACCATTCCGGCCGGCGCCGGCAAAACTTTGACTTATAAAGCGAATATATCTTCCGCCGCGGTTTTAGGCGCGGAAATTTCCGGGGGAATACAGCCGGGCGCCGAGCCAACAGTCCAAGACGCCGGCGGCAATAAGGTTTCTCCGGCCATCAGCTATTCAGCCGGTTCAAAAATGACCGTCCACGAGGCCGCCTACTATTATAAATTTGAAAATAACGTCCTGGACTCTTCCGGCAACGAAGCCAACGCCACGGCTTTCGGCAATCCAACCTTTGTTGCCGGCAAAACCGGCCAGGCGCTGCAATTTGACGGCGTTAACGATTATGCCGCTTTGCCAGTCAATTATCGCGGCAATTATGACCAAATCAGCCAGCTGACGGCCTGCGCCTGGTTTTATACAAGTTCAATCTCAATGTCCAAAAACGCTTACGGCAACTGGTCGTTTGTTGACTTTGACCGCTCGGAATATTTCAGCTTTTTCATCAATGAAGCCACAGGCCAGCTGGGCTTTGCCACTCATTCAAAATCGCCGGAAGAAATCCATGATTTATACAGCCAGCGGCCATATTTATACGACGCGCGCTGGCATTTCGGCTGCGCGGTTTACGACTCGGGCAAAAAATATTTTTACCTTGACGGAAAATTAGATTACGGCCAAGGCAATGTTTCGGTTCAAACTTTCCACAGCGGCGCGCCGTTAGAAAGCGCTTTGACGCGCTTCGGCTTTATCGGCGACGGTTCAAAAGCGGCTTCGTTTAACGGCGAGGAGGAAACCAAAGCCGACCCGGCCGATACCGGCCGAAGCAACTTCTATTATTCCGGCTTAATTGACGAATTAAGGATTTATGAAAAAGCCCTTACCGAAGCGGAAATGAAAAGTTTATACTTGGATTGCGACCCGAAATATCAGGCCCTGGGCCTTGACCCGGAAAATCTGACTTACGCGCAAAAACAGCTTTTGGCTGAATTTCCGGCAATAGATACGTTGACGACTGACGGTATAAATTTTATTAAGGCCTTTGATTTAAATCCTAATAATCTTTCTGTTTGCGATAAAATTTATTTAATGGAAGAAGCGGAAGTTTTATTTAGCGACTTCTTACAGTTTACTAAATAAAAATATGAACCCTGTTAGAGTTCTATAAAGAGCGCTATAAAGGGTCGGATAAATAACAAGACACTATGCTTAAGACAAACAATAATCCAATTAAAAACTCTATTGGGGTGAACAAAAAATTATTTAGTCTGTTGTTTATCGGCCCCCTGTTTCTGCTATTATTAGCCCTTTTCGGCGTTCACATAGTCAAGGCATTCAATAAGGATGATATTGCTCAAATTTCAATTGGACATAGGTTTTCTTGCGGCGCTGGTGGCAGTGAAAATAGCAACTGGTACGGCGTTCCCTCTCTTTGGAGCAGACAAACTCCCAAATCAACCTTCTTTAATGGCTGTATAGAGGTTGTGGGCCATACGATTACCAGTCCCGGCGGCTGCAAGGTTTTTGGCTGCGGCACCGACGAAAGCCTAAAATGCGAGACTTTAGAATATTCACGCTTATTCACATACACTGACAGCGCTTATGACCCGCTCTTATTCTATAATCGCAAAGAATTTTGCCTTAAATGCAATGCAGAAGTAGAGGAAGTAGTGGAAGAAGGAATTGGCACAAGTGGTAAATGGATAACGGTGTATGATACTTATAAATATAAAAATAAATGCGCGATGTATAAAGACAAAAAATGCGCCAATCCTTGTCCCGAGACTTGCCCGGCGCAAAAGTGCGAGGAGATTGATAAAAATGGAGACGGGGATATTATAGACGAAACTGATTATAAATGCGTTTTGGCCGTCGCCGCCGCGCCGGCCGGCGCGGCCCCAATCGCCTACGGGAGCCAAACCGCGGCGGCGGCCGGCGAGAAACCAATTGGGGTGGTATTAGCCGCCAGTACTAATGCGTCTTCAGACCCTGGCTGTAAATGCTTGGTTGATAGCAAAAATTTTACCTGGTGCCCGGTGAATACGCAAGATAAATGTTGTCCGCCGAATTGGTCATGTAAACCAGATGGGGTTAAAAAAGCGAAAAATGCCATTTGTTGCTCTCCTGACGAAGAGCTTAAAAATAATGTAAAGAATTATTGCAGCCGCCTCAAATGTGAATCAACCCCAAAAACACCGCAATTTTGCAGCGGCTCTTTATATAATGCATGTTGCAAACCTTCACCTGAAAATACCTGCGGCGAATTTACGGTAAAGGTGGGATGGCCCATAGCCATACCGATGGGAACAGTTGCTTATTGCAAGACGGATTCCGCTTGTACTAAGGGCAAACCCGGCTATTGTGCCGAAGGAGTTTGTTGCCTGCTTGGCCAAGCCTGTAAAGAAAAAAACGGCCTGCAATGGTGCCAGCCAAAAGACGAAACTCAATGCAATACCGCCAGCGGTGAAACATTCTGTCCAGGAGAAGGGGAATTCAGCGGGGGCAATGAAGATGAAAGAAATCTCTGTTGTCCTTCCGGCCAATCCTGTCTTCACATGCCAAATGGCTACCCTTATTGTTTAGCCATATAAAAAACGCTCATAAATGGCACCGACCATTTATGAGCGCCTCAGTTTAACGCACGCCCGCCGCCGCTTACCTGCACATCATAATCGCGGCGGAGAGTGCCTGACCCTCTTTCATCACCTTAACCTTGTCTTCCAGGGAGAGGTGATTTGGGTCAAGACCAAAAGCCTTGATGAAATTAATGTCATCAACCGAGAGACGGTCAATGGCATTAAATTCCCGCACAAGGGCGCGGTCTTGCTTTGACAGCGTGCCGCAGCCAGTCGCGAGAACGACGATCAGAACGATACAAAGAACAATGATTTTTTTCATGATAAACCCTCCTTTCGAGGTGTTTTTGTTGTTTTTGGCCACATTTTGGCCGCTTTTATTGACTATTTGTAGTATACCATATTCTACAGACTTTGTCAAGAATTCAAGGTAATTTTTTGGCATTAAAAAATATAAAGAAATCGGTGTTGTGATTCCGGCCGGCAATGCCTCCATCATCCAAACGGCTATCCTTACTGTAAGGATTTATAAAAATAAAAAAAACGCCCATGCATAAACAACACATGAGCGTAGCGTTACCAAAAAATTATAAGGTATGATCCAGATTAAGGTATAATCCAGGGAGAAACCTTTTTGCTCTCCTCCATCACCTTCAACTTATCCTTTGCGGACAAGTGGTTCGGATCAAGACCCATCTCCTTAATAGACCTGACGTCATAAGCTGTGAGCTTAATGGCATCAAACCTCTTCACTGCGTCGCATTCCTCCGGCGACAGGACCAGTGTGGCGCAGCCGGCCGCGAGAATGGCAAGAACGATGCAAAGAACAACGATTTTCTTCATGATAAACCCTCCTTTTGGGTGTTTTTTCTGTTTTTGGCCATATTTTGGCCACTTTTATTGACTATTTGTAGTATACCATATTCTACAAACTTTGTCAAGAATTAAAGAGCAGCTAATTTTTTTGGCATTAGAAAATAAAAGAAATCGGCGCTGTGATTCCGGCCAATCCTGTCTTCACATGCCAAATGGCTACCCTTATTGTTTGGCCATATAAAAAGCGCTCGTAAATGGTACATGAGCGCTGTGTATACTTTTCGGGACGGATTAATGTATTAATACATGATGAGGATGAATACCTTATCCATCTCCTCCATCACCTTGACCTTTTCTTTCAAGGTGAGATGATTTGGGTCAAGACCCAAGTCTTTGATAAAATCAATTTCATCGGCCGTGAGGCTGATCTTATTGAATTCCCGCACAAGGGCGCGGTCTTGCTTTGACAGCGTGGCGCAGCCGGCCGCGAGAACGACAATCAGAACGATACAAAGAACGATTTTTTTCATGCTAAACCCTCCTTATTGGGTGTTTTGTTGTTTTTGGCCATTTTTGGCCACTATTATTGACTATTTGTAGTATACCATATTCTACAGACTTTGTCAAGGATTTAATTTTGAGCATTAAAAAAAGAAGGCTGCGATTGCAACCTTTAAATAAAACCGGATCAAATGGCTGCCTTTAAAACGCATAGGATCGGGCAACCACTTCCGCCTCGCGCATAACGAACGCCTTGTCCCTATTCGACAAATCATTCGGATTAAGACCAAGGCCTTTGATAAAATTAATGTCATCGGCCTCGAGATGGTCAATGGAATTGAATTGTTTCACCAATTCACGTTCCTCCGGCGACAGGACCAGCGTGGCGCAGCCGGCCGCGAGAATGGCAAGGACGATGCAAAGAGCAACGATTTTCTTCATGCTAAACCCTCCTTTCAGGGTATTTTGTTGTTTTTAGCCGCATTTTAGCCTATTTTATTGACTATTTGTAGTATACCATATTCTATAAACTTTGTCAAGTTTTTTAAAGCGGCTGTCAATGGAGAGTTAAAATGTCATACCTGGCGGGATTTAAAAATGTTATACTTTGACGGTTTGTAAGACTGGCTGTTTAACGGTGGCACAACGTAAAAAAAGCTGGATACAATAAATGCGCGATGTATAAAGACAAAAAATGCGCCAATCCTTGTCCCGAGACTTGCCCGGCGCAGAAGTGCGAGGAGTTTGATGGAAATGGAGACGGGGATATTATAGACGAAACTGATTATAGATGCGTTTTAGCCACCGCCGCCGCGCCTACAGCGGCGGCCCCAATCGCCTATGGGAGCCAAACCGCGGCGGCGGCCGGCGGCGTCATTTTGGGCACCACTCTTTCTCCGGTCGCAGAGTGTTGTGAAAAAGTCAACGACGGCACTTTTTCTTACTGTCCGGCGGACAAAAAAGAAGGCTACTGCCCGAAAAACACAAAATGCGTCAATAATAAAAAAGAAGATCCGGCTAAAGAAACCGACCCTGACGTTAGTATTTGCTGCCCGCTAAATTCTGGCGTGGGCGGCATACTTGGCGGTCTGTTTTGCAAGCCGACACAATGTGACAGCCCCGACGAAGAATTTTGTCCGGCATCAATGAAAACCTCATGCTGTAAAAAATTGGCTGACGGAACTTCTCCTTGCGGACAATATTCCGTTGGTCTTGCAAGCACATGGGCTTACTGCAAAAATGACTCCAAGTGCGACAAAGGCGCTCCCGGCTATTGCGCCAAAGAGCTTTGCTGCGATCAAACGCCGGGCCAAAAGGAAACTTGCGAATCATCGCACGGGGTTTCTTGGTGCCAGCCGGAAACCGAAAACGACTGTGACGAAAGCGCGAATGAGACTTACTGCCCAGGCTCAAAACAATTTTCCAATTCATCTAAATGTTGCCTGGCCGGAGAAACATGTTATAACTGGCCATCGGGCGTTCCTGACTGCGCGAAGTAACACAATAAAAAAGCCCTCCATTTCTCTATTTGAAATATGGAGAGCTCCGATCCGCTATCTAACCGAACCATAACCGGCCAGGGCGTTCCCTTCCCGCATTAGATACGCTTTCTGGCGCGCGGTCAAATGTTTTTCATTAAAGCCACAGCTTCTGATGAAATTAACCTCGTCCGGATTTAACGCGAGCTTATTAAACTCTCGCGCCAAAATCCGTTCTTCCGGCGACAGCGCTAATGTGGCGCAGCCGGCCGCGAGGATGGCAAGGATGATACAAAGAACAACGATTTTCTTCATGATAAACCCTCCTTATTGGGTGTTTTTTTGTTTTTGGCCATATTTTGGCCGCTTTTATTGACTATTTGCAGTATACCATAACCTTGCCAGAATTATAACTTTTAATTAAGTGCCTCTTTCCTTTGCTACGCCTCCCCTCTCTCTGTTTTTTATACCACACCCTCGCCCTGTCCCGCTTCTCAACCCCTCACCCTGCCCCTCCCCCCAGCCGGGGGGAGGGAACTATACTTATTGAGGCTTGTTTGAAAATATTGTTTTATCTATTTCTAAATCTCCCGGCTTCTCTTCCTTTGCATTACTTTGCCTCGCTTGCTTTATCGGCGATATATTCGGCGATTATTTTCAGAACCGTTTTCAGTTCGTTTATTATTTGCTCATTGGTAAACCTTAAAAAGGCAATGCCCATATCTTCCAGGTACTCCTGCCGAGCCTGGTCATATTCTTTGACTTCTTCTTCCAAATGATGCCCGCCGTCAATTTCCAGAGCTAATTTAAACTTCGGGCAATAAAAATCAACGGCATAATTATCAACGCCGTATTGGCGCTTGAATTTGAGGTTTAAAAGTCGTTTATTTCTTAATTGTTTCCAAAGGATAACCTCGCTTTTCGTGGAATGAAGCCTTAATCTTCTTCTGATATCCAGATTGTCGTATTTATTATAAATATCGGGCATAATAAAAAAATCAACGCGCCTGTTGATTTCTATATCTTTAGATTATCCCAACAACCAATCTTAGTCAAGACAACCTTATTTTCGGCCTTATTTTCTAAAAAACGCCATTAAAAATAGGATTCAATAAAAAGAGAAGCGGCCTGCCCGCAGTTACGCAAAGCGCGGCCAGGGAGTAAAGAGAAGCAAAGGCAAGGGGTAATAAACAATGAAAATCTATATCCTTAGAAAGCCCCAATAAAAATAGTCCTCTCCCCCTGACTAGGGGGAGAGGCAGAGAGAGGGTGTGGTAAAAAAATAAAAGGAAAGAGAAGCTAAGGCAAAAGATAATAGATAATGCAAGCCTATATCTTTAAAAAACGTTATTAAAAAATGTTCCCTCCCCCCTGCCCGCCTCGCCACTTATTTTTATTTTTTTGAAAAACATTTTAATTTAATTTTATAAAGGTTATATTGATAAAAAATTTCAACGGCGCGGCCATTCGGCCTCGCCCCTCGGCTAAGCTCGGGGCGCCCTGAATTTATTGAAGGGCGAGCTCATGGCCGAAAGGCAGGCGGGCCGATTGGGGGGAGGGGCAGGGAGAGGGGTTAAAAGATTGGGGAGAGAGACAGCCCGCTTCGACGAGCGAAGCGAGGCGAGGGGAGAGGGGTTGCAAAACAAACAAAAACGCCTCGCGTTTCCACAAGGCGTTTTCGGTTTTAGGGTTTTAGACCTAACATCAACAAGAGTATCTTAGCATAGGTTTTAAATTTTGTCAAGGGTTGAAACCTGTTTTATCTGGACCAAACCGCGGGCGTGGAGGTGGCAGGCAAAACTGAACCGCCCATATCTCTTACCTTAAAACTGTTCCACCATTGAGCCGCGTTTTTGGCCGTGGCCGGATTTGAATCAACGGAAAAATCAGTCCAAAGTAAATGC
>MHIR01000003.1:20213-21970 GCA_001817615.1 Candidatus Buchananbacteria bacterium RIFCSPLOWO2_02_FULL_46_11b
TAATCCTACATTTACACAAACAATATCGCCTTTTAACGTAAAGGTTCTAGTGAAGCCTTCATTAATCACAATTGGTTGCTCATTGGAGCTGTTTGGCACAGCGCCATTATTAGTAAATATTACTCTCACTACACCGGAGCCGCCAACGCCATTATTGGGAATATATGTCTGATTAAAAAAATTAAGCGTTGTGCCTACTTTAGTGCCACCATCCCATAAAGTCCAATTTCTCACGCTAGTGGCGGTCGTGGTGGAGACAAAAAATCTGATTTCATACAAGCCGACATCGCCGCCAACCGCGGTTGCTTTAAATTTATAAAGGCTTGCTCCCGTCAAGCCGCTCTGCGGCAAAACGCCACCGGCTTTTTCAGCGTCAGGCAATTGATTATTCAGAGCAACCCGCAGAATAGCTTTAAAGACGAAAAAACTGTAGGAACCGGCCGCGCCGCTTTTATTAACCGGCGAACCGCTGGCAACTCCCATGGCCGTCAAATTTTCCGCGTCAACTATAAATTTTACCGCTTCTCCGCTTGCGATTCCGCCCCCTCCTGGTATTCTGCTAATCATCTTTAAAGCGAAATTTTTACTCTGGCCAGCGCCGACTTTCCATGATTGCGAACCGGTTTGACTGACTAAAATCGTTCGATCGGCCTGATTAGTAGTGGTGGCTGTGCCTTCAGCGACTAAAGTGGTGCCATCGTAAACTTCTAATTTATTAACCAACTTAATGCCGCCAATATCTTGGCCAAATTGCAGCACGTTAATATATCCCTGTTCAACAAATATTTCCTCATTCTGCGCCTGCATCGTAAAATTCAAAACTGTCTCAGTTTGGCCGCCGACAATTTGAGTATCGGACAATGGATTAGCCGAAGACAAAGTAAGCGCGCCGGCTTGCGCCACCGTCATCTTCTGCCCGGCCGAATAGCTGATGGCCGAAGAAACAACCTTGCCGGCCAAATCTTTGACTATTGGTTCGGCGCCAGGCTGCAGCCCCGCGGAAAATTCCGCGCCGGAAGCCGCGGCGGAAGATATATTGGCTTTATAAGTCAAGATTTTAGTTGTGCCTTTAACAACAGTCAAAGGGGAGGTTAAAGTAAAAACCGCCGTGGCCGTGGCGCCGGGAGTGGTTTTGGCCGATAAATCCGCGTCCGGATCATTAGTGGCTGCCAGTTGAGTCGTGCCGTCCCATAAGGTTGAATTGCTTAAATTGGCCGGAAAACCGCCGTTGCCCGTGGCAATCGTTAATTTAACCTGGGTTATTTTCAGATCAGAATGCGCGCTGGCGGCCAAATTGGCAAAAGTGTAATTCTGGGCGCCGGCCATGACTGTGCCTGAAACCGGCACCGGCGAAACAGAAACATCCATGAAGGTGACGCAAGCCCCGCTATTGCAGCCACTAAGGCAGGTATAAGTCCAATTGCCGACCGCGGGATTGGCAGTGCCCGCGTTTTTCACGAATCCTTCCTGCAAGCGGCAATTTCTCTTGGTGGCGCTGTAATCGGCGGCGCTGCAATCGTTGACTTTTGTTGATTGCCAGGTTGTTTTTCCCGAAACAACCGCGGCCACGTCAATCAGGCAGGTGTCTTCATACATCGCTTTGCTGTAAGGATAATTCCTTTGGCAAGTAGCCGCGCTTTTGCGGGTAATATCAAAATATTTAACATTGTCAATTCCGCCGTTGTAGGTGATAAAACTGGAATAATAAGGAATAGTCGCGGGATCAACGCTATTGGCGGTTTCGTTTGATTCCGCAC
>MHIR01000003.1:22092-25459 GCA_001817615.1 Candidatus Buchananbacteria bacterium RIFCSPLOWO2_02_FULL_46_11b
TTTTTTAAAAATATTATCAATTGTTAGCCACGATTTCAGAGAATAGGGAGTAGATAACTCTTCTTTAATTTTACCCCCCCCCTGTAAATGTCAAGTTTATCGCTTCGCCACGCCGTAGCCCGACCCTGAATGAAGTAAAGAAGAGGGCGAAGGCGGGCGTGCCCGAGACGAGGCAGTGCCTCGTCTCTACAACGACACTCTCTACACCATCTTGCTCTCCAGCCACTCCTGCATCACGGCCTGGACTTCGCCGACGCCGACTTGCGGCCATTCGCTTTCCGGCTTGCTGTCAAGATTTTCAATATTGACTTTGGACGCGGCTTCGTCCATTAAATCAATCGCCTTGTCCGGAAAGGACTTGTCTTTGATGTGCTCGGCGGCCAGATGAACCGCGGCCATAATCGCTTCGTCGGTGATTTTGACTTTATGAAACTGCTCGTATTTGCGCCGGATGCCCTTTAAAATTTCTACTGTTTCTTCCTTAGTCGGCTCGTCCACTAAAATCGGATGCAGGCGCCGGTCCAAAGTCACGTCTTTTTGGATGAACTGCTTGTATTCTTCGGCCGTGGTGGCGCCGATAACCTGCAATTCGCCGCGCGCCAGGGCGGGCTTTAAGATATCGTCGGCGTCAAGCGAACCTTCGGCGCCGCCGGCTTCGGCCAGGGTATGGATTTCGTCAATAAACAGAATAATGCTTCTTTTGGACGCGGCCAGCTCTTCGGCAATCTGCTTGAATCTTTTTTCAAATTCGCCGCGGTATTTCGTGCCGGCCACGATGTTGGTCAAGTCCAGGGCCAGCACTTTTTTTTCCAATAAAATTTTTGGAACCCTGCCCTCAATAATGCGGTGAGCCAGCCCTTCGGCGATCGCCGTCTTGCCCACGCCGGCCTTGCCCACCAAAACCGGGTTATTTTTCGTCCGCCGGCATAAAACCTGAATTACCCGCTCAATTTCTTCTTCGCGGCCCACGACCGGGTCAATTTTCCCTTCCCTGGCCGCCTGGGTCAGGTCGCGGGAGTAAAGGGACAAGGTCGGGGTGATATTGCCGCTTAATTTCATTAAAACCCCGCCTTTTTTCTGCCAGATAAAATAAAGCGCCGCGGCAATGGCGGCGGTAATAATCAAACCCCAAAAGAAATTCTGGCTTAATAAAGATAAAAGAGAAAAATTTGGCGCGGTTGACTCTAAAACATTCTCCATAGATATAATTTTAGGTTAATTAAGATTAATTTAATTATAGCACGAATATGGCGCAAAAAAAATACCGCTAAAAGCCGCATTTTTTAGGTTAAGCTCGCGAAATTTCATTTGTTTTTGCCCCGAGACCGCCTTAAGTTTGTCTAAAGCCGGCCAAGGGGGGTCTTTTTTGTTTTAAAAAAAGTAGACACTTATCTACCTCATGAAATCATTATAGCATAACCGGTTGGAATTGTCAAGCGTAAAAATTTAAAATACTAAAAATTATTTTAATTTGTCTAAAAAATAACCGGCCTAAATCCCAAATTCCAAATCACAAACCTTAATAAATAGCGTTTTGAATTTGAAATTTGTGATTTGAGATTTGTTTGGAATTTGTGATTTGGAATTTGTAATTTCCCTTTTATCCCAAAAAACATATTTCAATTTTCTCTACAACCTTTACATTTATTAAACTAAAACCTATACTAACCATACATGCCCACCCTCAACGACCTGCTAAAAATTCTTGAGCAAAACAATAAAAAAGGGACCAATCGCGTGCCGATTTTCCCGGCTTTCAGGCGCCATAAAGCCGATTATGATTTGATTTTAATCCGGCTGGCTTATGATTTCGCCGAACAGGCGCACAAAGGCCAAATCCGCAAATCCGGAGAATCCTATATTGAACACCCCCTGGCCACGGCCATCACCCTGGCCCAAATGGGCCTGGACCAGGATTCCATCATCGCCGGGCTTTTGCACGACGTGCCCGAAGACACCAGCTCTTCTTTGGTGGAAATTGAAAAAAACTTCGGCCCGGAAGTGGCCAAACTGGTTTCCGGCATCACCAAATTAGGCATGATTAAATACCGCGGCCTGGAAAAATACGCCGAAAACCTGCGGCGGATGTTTGTGGCCATGGCCCAGGATATCAGGATTATTCTGATAAAAATGGCCGACCGCCTGCATAATTTAAAAACCCTAAAAGCCCTGCCCGAAGAAAAACAGAAAAGAATCGCCCGCGAAAGCCTGGAAATTTACGCGCCGATCGCCAACCGCTTAGGCATGGGCGGCGTCAAAGGCGAGCTGGAGGATCTGGCTTTTCCTTATGTTTACCCGGAAAAATACGCCTGGCTGAAAAAAGAAATTCTGCCGGCCATTGAGCTGAAAATGGAATACGTCAAAAAAGTGATTGAAGTGATTAAAAAGGAACTGGCCAAAGAAAATTTAAAGGTCATTTCCATTCACGGCCGGGCCAAACGATTATACAGCCTGTACCAAAAACTGCAAAAACCGCATTATAACGGCGACGCGTCAAAAATTTACGATCTGGTGGCCATTCGCATTATCGTGCCGACCGTGGCCGACTGCTACCAGACTCTGGGTTTGATTCACCGGCTCTGGAAGCCCCTGCCGGGCCGGATCAAGGATTATATCGCCCAGCCCAAGCCCAACGGCTACCAGTCGCTTCATTCCACGGTTTTTTGCCTGGACGGCAAAATCGTTGAGATTCAAATCCGCACTCTGGAAATGCATGAGCAGGCCGAATACGGCATTGCCGCCCACTGGCATTATAAAGAAAGCGGCCGCCAGCCCAAAAAAATCGGGGAAAAGGGCTACATGCTGCCGAAAAAAATGCAATGGGTTGAGGATTTGGTCAATTGGCAGAAAGAAATCCACGACAATAAGCAATATCTTGATTCCCTGACGCTTGATTTTTTCCATAACCGGATTTTTGTTTTTACGCCCAAAGGCGACGTCATTGACCTGCCCGAAGAGGCCACGCCGGTTGATTTCGCCTACCACGTCCATACCTGGATCGGCAATCATTGCGCCGGCGCCAAAATCAACGGCCAGATGGCCGGCTGCGATGATAGGCTGAAAAACGGCGACGTCATAGAAATTATCACGGAAAAAAACAAAAAAGGCCCCAACCGCGACTGGCTGAAATCCGTTAAAACCCAGGCGGCGCGGGCCAAAATCAAGTCGGCGGCGGCGAAGTAAGATCAATAAAACAATAAAGCAATAAAACCATAAAGCAAAAATTAAAAACGATTGTTTTATTGCTTTATTGTTTTATTGCTTTTTTGTCACTTACGCGATTCTCCTAGCTAGCGCCTGCAAATCCTCGGCCGAATAAAACTCAATTATCACCTGCCCGGCTTCGCCGGATTTTTTTATCAGGACT
>MHIR01000004.1:0-9272 GCA_001817615.1 Candidatus Buchananbacteria bacterium RIFCSPLOWO2_02_FULL_46_11b
TATTAGATAATATAAACGATTTGGCAAAAATTGTCAAGGGAAATGACCTACTTTCTAAACTGAAGCGCAACTAATTTAAGGTCGCATGCCCTTAACGAAGACCTCATGAGGGGTAAGATAGTTAAGTCGTTTTCTCGGACGATGATTAAGCTCTCTGACAGCCTTGTTCACATCCTTTTGGGTAATTGTAGCAAAAGGTGTTCCTTTAGGAAAGTATTGTCTCAGAAGGCCATTAAAGTTTTCATTACTGCCTCGTTCCCAGCTGTGGTAAGGATAGGCAAAGAAAATCTTCATTCCCGTTTCTTTTTCCATTTGTTCATATTCAGAAAATTCAACTCCATTATCCAAAGTTTCTGTTTTCTTTTTTTCTTTCGGTATCCGGGCAAAACTCCATATTGTTTTTTGTTTTAAATTTAGGGCGGTCACATGATCAAGTTTGTCGCCTATGCCATAACCTGAAACTCTTTCTACATGGGTGGCAATGCCGGTAGTTTTTTCCTTGCCCTTGATGGTGTCGCCCTCCCAGTGGCCGATTTCCGTCCGCAGTTCCACCACAGCCGGCCTTTCATCAATTCGGCGCTTTTTAGCCTCTTCCCGCCTGTTTTCGCGGTCTTTGGTGCCATGCCGCCGGCGGTATTTCCCTTTTTTCTGCCTTAAGTATTGCTTCCATTCAGGGGCGTAATCATAAATGTAGCTATAGATGGTTTCGTGGACCACATAATTTTTACCTTGGCGCTTCCTCCTGCCTGCGATTTGCTCCGGCGATTTCTTTTTTCCGAGAAGTGACAATACCACCCGTCTTAACTTTTTGTCTTTAATTAGTTTTCTACTCCTTCGCTTGCCGTCCTTTCTTCGTTTGCGCGATGCTTTGTCCGCCAGTCCGGCGGTGTATTTTCCTGAAGCATTTGTGTTGCGGCTGATTTCACGACTAAGGGCGGATTTATCTTTGCCCAGCCTGGCTGCCATATCCTGCTGATTCATGCCAATCTCCAGCCATGACTGTATCCTAAATCTTTCTTCTTTGGTAATATGCGAGTAGACCATCGTAAATGTAGGTTAAGAGTTAAAGTTTGGCGACTTTACCATCTTACCTTATTTGCGGGGTCTTTTCATTTGCCTTGCCGGCAGTTGCACTTCAGATTAGAATTTGCGTGAGTCAGTTTGACATAAATTGCAAAATATGCTATACTATATTATTAGTTCTTTTTACGCTTATTTTTACCCCATTAGAAATGAAATTTTTAACGGGGTAAACTTGTAAAAGCAGGTAGCTATAGCCAAAAGTTACTCAATCTTGGGTGTTTTCTGGCTATGGCTACGCTGTGTAGTCCGTTGGCATAACATGATGTAGTTAAAGGAAATTAAGGAGGTACTGACCATGTCGGAAGATATGCTCGGTCAAGTGGTACGGAAGCTCGCGCAGCTACCCACGGCAATGTTGGGAATGCTGTTTGACCTTCTGAATAAGATTACCGGCCCCAAGGGTACTATGTGGCTTCGTCGTCTGAAGCGATTTCTGCGCGGGGAGAATCCGTTCGGCGTGCCGAAAACCTTTGAGGTTACAACCGACGGCCGGATCGGCGAGCAGTTAGTTGCGGACATTGAAGCGCAAGGCGACCATGTCGGCGATATCGCCAAGCAACTGATTCACGGCAAAAAGTTCGTCGCCACCAATGGCATCACCTACAAGCTGGCTCTGATTATGGGCGACGAGTTCAAGGATGACGACAGGATTACGTCAAATATCAGGGCTGAAGCGGCCAAACACGGTTATGTTGACCCGCCAATGGAGCTCGCGCTGTATGTCCGCGAGATGTTTTCCGACGAAGACCTTGAACAGATTGGGCTGTGGGCGCTAATCATCATGCATGAGGCCGTTGCCGACTCGGACGGCAACCTGAGCTTGCTCGGTCTCGACCGCGATGTCGGTGGCCGCAGCCTGAGCGCGTTCAATGTCAGCCCCGACGACGAGTGGGATCGCGGCTTCGGGTTCCTGTTTCTCGT
Organism: Candidatus Buchananbacteria bacterium RIFCSPLOWO2_02_FULL_46_11b; assembly: GCA_001817615.1. Classification (GTDB taxonomy): domain Bacteria; phylum Patescibacteriota; class Patescibacteriia; order Buchananbacterales; family UBA6539; genus 02-FULL-45-11b. The sequence continues at coordinate 2,005 of MHIR01000004.1, forward strand.
TCCTGCAAGTAACTAGTCCTCTGAACTTAGACTCTTGGGTCTCCTTGACTCTTGAACTTAGTCCTTTGGACTCGATTTATCGACCTATGTTAGTTTTTACAAACTGGCGTAGGTCGAATTTTTTTTGTATAATAAAGATGGTAATAGGTGAATACGCGGGCGGTTACGGCCTGCCTCGCTCGTCTCTCTGACGTTTCGGCGCAGCTGGCCGAACACGAGTTAAGGTGGGTTTGATTTAGGAAGAAAATTAATAAGAAAAATCGCAGATCCTTTTAATTTTTTGTGATTTTAGATATAATGAATTTATATGAAATTTAGATATTTTTGCCTAATATTGGCGGTTAGTTTATTGGCTTTTGGCTGTCAAAAATCAGTCAAGATAAGTCAAGATAAAGTCCAGATAAGTCCAGATAAGGCGGAAAATTCAGAGGCGGAAAAACAGGAAAATACGGAAGTAGCGGAGCCGGAAAACAGCAATGTTAATACTAACCAGGCCGTTAATACCAATCAGGCAAAACCGGCGCCAGCTGAACCGGAAGCGCCGAAGTTTTTGAATTACCCGGTTTTGTTCGCGTCTCAAGCGCCGTTTGCCAACTGGGACGCGCTGCACGAAGAGGCCTGCGAGGAAGCGGCTATGATTATGGCGGTCAAGTATTTTAAAAAAGAACCTTTAAGCGCCCATATCATGGAGCAGGGAATTTTAAATCTGGTCAAATGGGAAGAAGAAAATGGCTACCGGGTCGATCTGACCGCCGCCGAGGCCTCAACGATTCTGGAAAAATATTTCGATCAAAAAAGCGAATTGACTTACGATGTATCGGCGGAAAAAATAAAACAGGAATTGCTTAAAGGCAATTTGATTTTAGCGCCGGCCGCGGGGCGGCAATTGGGCAATCCCAATTTTAAAGGCCAAGGCCCGATTTATCATATGTTAGTTATCCGCGGCTATGACGAGACGACCGGCGAATTTATCACCAACGACCCGGGCACGAGAAAAGGCGAGGGTTATCGCTATAAATATCAAATTCTGCTGGCCGCGGTTCACGACTGGGACCACGAGCTCGGCCAAGACGGCATGACGGACGAAGAGATGGAACAGGGGAGAAAAGCGCTAGTCATTGTCAATAAATGATTTTTAATTTTGATTTTTATTTATCCCCTTGACAGGGTTTTTTAATATGCTAAGATGTAAATACCAACTAATTTAGTCGGAGTTAAATATGAAATTTTCCACCCGCTCGTCATATGGCTTAAGGGCTTTGGTCTATTTGGCTAAAAATTACCAAAAAGGCCATTATTCCTTGGCTAAAATCGCCCGAGCCGAGAAAATTTCCCTGGCTTATTTGGAGCGCCTGTTTTCCCGCTTAAAAAAAGCCGGCTTGGTTAATAGTTCCATGGGGATGGCTGGCGGTTATCAATTAAGCCATCAGCCCTCTAAAATCGCGATTTTTGACGTGATAGAAGCCTTAGAAGGGTCAATCTCGGTTTTTCGCTGTTTAGGCGCTTCCGGCCGGATTTTTTGCGGCAAAAAGGGGTGTCCTTCGGTGCGGGTTTACCAGAAAGTCCAGCAAGTCATGGCCAAGACTTTAAAATCAATGACGCTTGAGGATCTCATATAGGTTGTTAGGTTGATAGCCCGCCTCGACTTTCCATTGACTATTCCCGGCGAGTCGAGGCGGGCTAACCACCTAACCACCTAACCTATGCAATACTCCGCTGAAGTCATGAAGCATTTCACTAACCCTCATAATCAGGGGCAGATTTCCGATGCCGACGCCATCGGCGAAGTCGGCAATCCTTTATGCGGGGATATGATGAAAATTTATCTGAAAGTTGACCGCTTGCCGCTTGCCGCTGACCGACTGGAAGATAAAATTGTTGATATAAAGTTTGAAACTTTGGGTTGCGCGGCGGCGATTGCCTGTTCCTCGATTCTGACCGATATGGCCAAAGGCAAAAACTTGAAAGACGCTTTTAAAATAGAAAAAAGCGACATCGTCAAAGGCTTGGGCGATTTGCCGCCGGTCAAAGTTCATTGCTCGATTCTGGCTTCCGACGGCTTAAAGTTGGCGATTAAAGAGTATTTGGAAAAACAAGGCGTTTTGGATCAATATCCGGAAATTAAAAATTTATCATTGCCGGAATGTTTTCATGAGTAATTAATTATTAATCCGAATATATTATGGCGACCATATCAGATATTTTATCCGCGGAGCATTTTGATATTCTCAAAGTAATTGAAGCTTTGGAAAAAGAAACGGCCAAATTGGCCGAGAGCCGGAAAATTAATCATGATTTTTTTCAGAAAGCGCTGGATTTCATAAAAAATTACGCGGACGGCTTTCATCACGCCAAGGAAGAGGAAATTTTATTCCGGGAATTTTGCAAAAATGAAGCTCAAATGCATTGCAACCCGATTGAGCAGATGCTGGCCGAACATGACTTGGGACGAAAATACGTCAAACAGCTGGCCGCGGGCCTGGCCGACAATCGGGCAGATGAGATAATGGCCGGCGCCCGAGGCTATGCCGATCTGTTAAAAGAGCATATTTTCAAGGAAGATAATATTTTATATCCCATGGCGGAAGAGGGTTTATCGGCCGAAATTAAGGCGGAAATATTAAATCAATTCAGCCAGCTGGCGGAAACTAAATATAATCCCGAATTTATCGGCCGTTACGCCGAATTAATTAAAGAATTAGCCGCTAATCAATAATTTTTATGAATGAAAATTGGCAGCAAATCAATGAGCTGATTCAATATCCGGAAAAAGGAATTTTTAGCCGAGTAATTTTTAAAAGCCAAAAATTAGAGATGACGCTTTTTTGCCTGGCTGGGGGCACGGAAATTTCAGACCATACGTCAACCCGGGAGGCTTTGGTCTCGGTCTATGAGGGAAGGGGCGAGTTTATCTTGGCCGGAGAAAAAATAGAAATGAAAGCCGGCACGCTGATTCATTTTTTGCCTAAAGCAGTCCATTCGTTAAAGGCAAGCGATAATATGGCTTTTTTATTATTTTTAGTTAATTAATTAACAAATTTAATTTATGAAAAACGAAGTAGAAAAAATATTGGCTGAAGTCCGGCCCAGCCTTCAGGCTGACGGCGGCGACGTTGAGCTGATTGATGTTGACGAAAAAAACGGGATTGTCAAGGTAAAGCTGCAAGGCGCTTGCTCTTGTTGCCCGATGTCGTCTTTAACCCTAAAAGAAGGAATCGGCCGGGTTCTGAAAGCCAGACTGGACTGGGTTAAAGAGATTGAGCAGGTTAATTAAAATTAATAAAGCGTAACAAAGCGATGAAGCGATGAAGTTAATGAAGCGATGGAGCATAAAAATTCATCGTTTCATCGCTCCCATCGCTAAACTTATGCCAAACCAAAAGATCTACTTTGACCACTCCGCCACGGCGCCGGTTGATCCGGAAGTGTTTAAGGCAATGGCGCCGTTTTTTTCCGAAATCTTCGGCAATGCTTCTTCAATCCACGGGTTTGGCCAGGCGGCCCAAACCGCCGTGGACGAGGCCAGGGAAGCCGTGGCGGAATTCTTGGGCGCCAAGACCAATGAAGTGATCTTTACTTCCGGCGCCACGGAAAGCGACAATCTGGTTATTTTAGGTTTGGCCAAACCGGGCGAGCAGATTATCACCTCAAAAATCGAGCATCCGGCGATTCTGGAGGCCTGCCGGGAAATGGAAAAAAGAGGCGCGGAGGTGACGTATCTTGGCGTTGATGCCCAAGGCCTTGTTTCTTTGGCTGAATTGCAAAAAGCGATTAAGGCTGAAACCCGGCTGGTTTCGATTATGTACGTCAACAATGAAATCGGCACGATTCAGCCGATTGCCAAGATTGGCGAAATGATCAAAGAACTGAATCAGACAAGAAAAGAAAAAATTTATTTTCATACCGACGCGGTCCAGGCGGCCAATTATTGCGAGATGAATGTCAACAAGCTGGGCGTTGATTTAATGTCGCTTTCGGCCCATAAAATTTACGGTCCCAAAGGCATCGGCGCGCTTTATCGCCGGTCAGGCACGCCTTTAAAACCGATTCAATTCGGCGGCCATCAGGAAGCGGGTTTGCGGCCGGGCACGCTTAACGTGCCGGGAATTATCGGCCTGGGCAAAGCCGTGGAATTGATCAGTCAAGACAAGAAAAATCTCGGCGAAATCAGGAAACTGCGAGATTATTTAATCGAAGAGATTTTAAAAATCATCCCTAAAGCGCAGGTTAACGGCGATTTAAAAAACCGGGCGCCGAATAACGCTCATTTTAGTTTTTACGGCGTGGAAGGGGAGAGCTTGCTTTTGCTTTTGGACCAGCGGGGAATCGCGGTTTCCACGGGCTCGGCCTGCTCCTCGGGTTCGCTTGAACCCTCGCACGTTCTAATGGCGCTGGGCTTGAATCCGCTTTTGGCCCATGGCAGTTTAAGGATTACCCTGGGTAAATTCAACACAAAAAAAGAAATTGACCGGCTGATTGAAGTTTTGCCGGGAATCGTGGAAAAATTGAGAAAAATGTCGCCTTTGAAGTAAAGTGATGAGAGCCCGCCTTCGGCCCCTTACACCTTCCCCCTCGCTAACGCTCGGGGTTCAGCGGATAAGCCGGGGCGACGGCGAGGCGAGCGATAGAGCGATAAGACTAGCGATCAGCGATTAAGCCCGCCTAAATTTTGCTGTTTAAAAATAACCGTGATTATTTAAATACCAAAATTTAGGCGGGGTTAATCGGAGTTTGGCTAATTAAAAAAACGGCGGCTTCGGCGGCCGGTTTTATTTCGGAAAGACCGGTTTTTGCGCTCTTGTTATTTCCTGCCGGGCTTGAGTGAGGCGTAATATAAGAGCGTTGAATAATTTTACCTGTTTATTATAATTTGGTGTCTGGCTGATTTTAGCGCAATAGAAGCGGACTTACCCCGTTAGAAATAAATTTCTAACGGGGCAGGCGCGGATAATTATGCGGATTAACGCGGAAAAAACGAATTATTCAACGGTCTAAATATGGGCCTGGGGCAAATAATGTTCATCCGGCCATCTTTTTAAATCGCCAATCGGATCTATAATATTTTTTTCATAAAGCCGCATTAAATTTTGGTCTCGCTGTTTGGCTGTGGCGATTCATTATTGAGCCGCGGGCACAGAAGGCGCCGGCGCCGAGCTGGTGGCTGACGAGGAAAAAAGATTTTTTACTTTCTGCCAGTCAATGCCGTCGCTGGCAATTTTTTTATCCAGAAATTCCAAGACTTTTTTGACCTCGTCCAGGTTAATGGCTTCCGGCGCCACCTGGCTTCGCAAAAGGACGATTTCTTTTGATTGAGCGACGGTCTGGTAGGGATATTGATAAAGAAATATGCCCAAAGCGATTAAGGCCCCAATGACCAGAAAAACCGTCAAGAGATAAAAATATTTTAGAGAAAACGGATTTTTAAATTTTAATTTCGGTATTTTGAGAGCCATAATTTTATTAAGCTAAAACGTTTTTTGGGCGCCCGGCAGAGTATAAATTTTTCCGGTCAAGATCGCGTTAACCGCTTTATTCCCCGGGTTTTTTCCGTCCAGGCCGACAGTTAAAGACGAAATATTAAAATAATAATTTAACTTTTCCAAATCTTTCAGGTATTTTAAAATTCCAATAAAATCGCCGTTAACGGTTATTCCCAAAAGCCGGGAATAAAGATTTTTTTCGCTTTTTTTGCCGGTGGCCGCCGGCATTTGGATATTTTGCTTTAAGCCCTGGTCGGCGGCGATTTTTTCCAGGGCGGTGATGAATTCCAGTTCTTTGCCTTGATTGACGAAAACGCTGGCTAATTTTTCTTTTTGGGGCCTGGCTTTTTCAAAGTCTTCCAGAGTTTTTTTCAAAAGCTGGCCCCGGATATATTTTTTTTCCAAATCCATTCTCTCGGCGTAAACCGCGTCGCTGATTTTTTTAATATCCTGAATGGTCGGCAAAATGATGGCATAGACAATCAGGCCGGTGGCCGCGCCGACCAAGGCAATGGAAATTATGATTTTTCTTTTTATAGCCATAAAATTAGAATTGGCTTAAATTGATATCGGCCTTGATATTAAAGTCAACCCCTTCTTTTTTTAGCAGGTTTTCCAGGGGAATTTCCACGTTGGAGAATAATTCGGAGCTTTCCAGGTTATTTTTTAAAACTAAAAGCTGATCGCGCAGCTTGGCCGAACCGGTAAGCAGGATTTTATTGTTATTGATGATTAAATTGTTCAAAGCCAGGCCGTCGGGTATCAGCTTGGAAAATTTGACGAAAAAATTGGTCCAGTAGAAATGATCTTTCTGGATTTCTTTGACGGCTTTAAGCTGGGCGTTGAATTCTTTGAAATCTTTATTAAAAATATTGGCGTAGCGGGGCGTCAAAGTCGTTTGCTCAACGATATTATTAAAATGATTCTGCAAGAACATCTTGGTCAGCAAAAGCGTAATCGCCGCGGCAATCGCCAAAAATAAAATCAAAATAATCAAATTTTTGATTATAATATAAATCTGCATTAAGCGGATTTCTTGTTTTTTTTGCGGCGGAACCAAATTAAGGTTGATCATATTAATTTTTCTTTTTGTTCGGCGCGCAAGGCCAAGCCGATGGCGGTGGCATAAGACATGATTTTATTGTTCGGCAGGGTCAGTTTTTTGGCGGTGATTTTCAGCTGCGGATTGCCGATCTTGACCGGCAGTTTTAATTTTTCGGACAAAACCAGGTCAATTTGCGAAAAATTCGCGCCGCCGCCGCAAAGAATGACCTCGGTGATTTGATTGCCTTCGGGAAAGTTGTCTTTATAAAATAGAATGGCTTTTTTAATCCGGGCCGCCAGTTCGTCAATCGGCTTTAATAAAATTTTAAGCAGCGCCCCCTCGCATTTTTTCGTGTCTAAACCGCAGACGATTTTGGCTTTTTCCGCGCTTTTGGCGTCCAGATTTAAAGTTTTAGCGATCGTTTCCGTGATTTTTTTTCCGGAAATCGGCAAGCTGGCGGTGAATTGGAGGGTTTTTTGGTCGTAAACGCTCAAGCCGCTCCTGACCGCGCCGAAATCAATAATGATTTTGGCCTGCGAATCGGCCTCGGCCATCAGGCTGCGGGCGATGGCGGCGGCTTCAATTTCAAAAATTATCGGGGTAAAGCCGCTTTTTTCAATGGCGGAGAAATAAGAATCGGCAATCGTTTTCGGCACGGCGCCGATTACCAGCTTTATTTTTTCCGACGTTTGCTTTAAGACTTGCCAGTCAAAGTAAATTTCTTCCGGACTGACCGGGAAATG
>MHIR01000004.1:9302-10440 GCA_001817615.1 Candidatus Buchananbacteria bacterium RIFCSPLOWO2_02_FULL_46_11b
TTTCTTCCGGACTGACCGGGAAATGATTGACGATTTCTTTTTTAATTATTTCCAAGATTTCTTTTTCGCCGTCAAGCGGCATTTCAATCACTTTCAATAAAGTTTTAGTTTCCGGCAAGACGGCGATTAATTCTTTGCCGGCGATTTTATTGCCCTTGGCGGTTTTAACCAATTGCTTGAGCAAATCGGCAAATTTGTCTGGCTGCTTGATTTCGCCGTTGACGATTATTTCCGGCGGCAGAGCCAATTCATTGTAGGCGGCCAAGATTATTTTCTTCCCCCTTTTTTTCAGCTGCGCCAATTTTATCGCCCGTTCGCCGATATCCAGGCCGAAAGCGCTTGTGTTTGAAAAAAAATTCATATTTGGTTGGTTGAAGATTGATTTTATATAATTATAACAGATTTATGGCTTGATCGCAAAATTAAGACAAGCCAATAAATAATAGTAAATTAAGCGAGGTAAGTAAATTAAGTAAATTAAGCCAAGCTTAATAAGCTGCTTACCTCGCTTAATTTACTTAATTTACTTACCGGCTTTAATCAATACTGCTCTTCCCAGTGGTCGATTTGGATTAAGGGCGAATCGGGATTGTATTCCGGATTGATTACCGGATCGACGTTAGCCGCCGTAAAATTTAAAGTAATGGGCCGGCCCGAGGCGGTAACAGTCGCGTCAAAACCGGCCAGCGCGCCATTAATGGTAAAATCGGTGTTTTGACTGTTGATTTCAAGAGTGTTGCCCGAATAAATCAAGCCGTCAATCAATACCAGGCCGCCTTCGGTCGTGATCGTGAGATTATTATTGACCAAAACGCCGCTGTCATAAGTTTCATCATGGTTGACGATAAAGCTTTGGCCGTCCAAATCCGCTTCCAGGCTGCCGCCAGCCGCCAAAACGCCGTTGATGGTCAGATTTTTATTAATAATTCTGGCATTGCTGCCGCTGACGTAAATAATGCCGGTTAAAACGGTGTTATCGGGCAAGCTGTTAAAGGCGGCAGTGGTATAAGTCGCCGTGGCTCGCTTTTCCCAGGAATTTTCCTCGGGATTTTCCGGGTCGCGGTTAATGGTTATGGGTATGATTTCCACCGTGCTGGTCGGAGCGTCTTGATAGCTGTTATTCAAAGTCAAAACGCCG
>MHIR01000004.1:10458-20123 GCA_001817615.1 Candidatus Buchananbacteria bacterium RIFCSPLOWO2_02_FULL_46_11b
GCCGGTGGCTTTGGAAATGTAAGATTTTACCACTCTTTGCGAAGTGTTATTGCCGATTTGATAGGTGGAAGTGGCCGTGATCCAGGCTTCGGCCGTAACCGTGTTTTGCGCCGAGACTTGGTAGCTGGCTTTGCTGTCGCCGAAAACATTGCTCCGGCTGATATTGAAAGATTCGTCAAGCGTGCCGGCCAAAAATGCGTTTCGGGCCGCGGCGTCGTTTTTTATCCGCCAAAGCATTTCGCTGATGCCGGCTTCGGACAGGTAATAATTTTTTGTCGCCAAAAATTCAGCCTGGGCGATTTTATTTTCCGAATTGGCCGAAGATATCAAATAAGACCCGACCGCTAAAAGCGTCGTTAAAATCAAAACAGAAGTGACGAGGACGAAGCCTTGGTTTTTTTGGGACATTCTGGTAAGTTGCTAAGTTGCTAAGTTGCTAAGTTTGCGATTTTTATTTTGATGCCTCATTCCTTATTAACTTAGCAATTTACCAACTTAGCAAATAGTTGATTAATTTGTCAGCTTTAACTAAATATTCCTCGGATTAATAACCGCCCGAATGCCCACTTCTTCGCCGGATTTTTGCAGGTTCAAATCAATAGTAATGCTGTCTAAACCGTAGAAATTGAGGCCGGAGAAATTTTCGCCGATGATTTTGCCTGCCGGGTCGGCATCTAAAATTTGCAAGTCGGGCGGACCGAAAGCGTCAACGTCGTTCCAATGGACGTAATTGGGGCAGTCGGTTTCAAAACAATAGGCGATTGTTTGCCGGTAAAGGCTGTTGCCCGCCAGATAATAACGGATATATTGGATCTGGGAGGTGATATGACCGTCTTCAAACTGAATTTCATGAGCCATGGTTTCGGGATTTGAATCATTTTCCGGCAAGGCGGTGACGATGGTTTTTGCCTGCCGCAATTCCCGCGACATCAAATCCAGAGTGACGCGGCCGTTTTGCGTCAGTTCGGCCCGGATATTGCTTTTGCGGAAAGTTTTTTGCGCCAAACCAAAAGACGTGGTTACCAAAATAATGATAATCAGGCCGATGACCATGGAAATCGTAAGCTCCACTAAGGTAAAACCGCGGTTTTTTTCGCCTAAAAGCATTAGTATTCGGAAAATAATGAATAGATTTCAATTGATTTTTCTTTTGAACCGATTAAAGAATGCCAATAAACATTGATTGTGATTTTTTTTAAGCCGACATCGGAATCGGCCGGCGCCAAATCAGAATCAACCAGCGAAACGGCCGTCTGCCTTTGGTAGCGGTATAAATAGCTGGCCGGATTGTCAGAAACATTTTGTTTGGCTTCAATCAGGCCGGCGCTGATTTCGCCATAGCCCAATAATCGAAGCTCTTCCATTTTTGACAAAGCGATATTGGTGGCCACAGTCAGGCTTTGGGCATCGCTGATAATCCTCAAACCCAGGGGAAAAAATTCGCTTACCGCCAATAAGCCGACCAATAAAATAGAAATCGCGATGGCGGCTTCAATGATGGTAACCCCCCTTTTTTTATTCATTGATTTGGACATAGCCCGAAGGTTTAATTTGAATGGTTGAAGTTTGATGCCGGGTGTTGGTCAGGGCGATTTGGCCGGTTTCAATCACCCCGCCGGTGGTGGTAAATTGCACTTGATTGTCGGTCAAGCCGTCGATTTCATTGATCCTAACGCCGCTTGCCAAAGTTACGCTTTTAACGATTTCTTCGGTCGGGCTCTTGATAATTTTATAATTTCTGGTTTCGGGAAATAATTTAAGCCGGTAAATTACCTGTTCGGTAATGGCTAATTGCTGAGCCAGCCTTAAATTGGCGGCCAAAACTCTGGCCTCGCTTTTTAATTTGGCGCTTTTCTGATAATTATTGAAAAGCGGAATGGCGATTACGGTTAAAAGCGTGATAATCGCCAGCACGACGGTTATTTCAACGAGAGAAATGCCTTTAGGTTTCATATTTTGAGAGCTTGATTTAATCAGCAAAGTAAATTGAGAGCGTTGATTAATTATTTTAAACAGCTTAGGCAAGAAGGGATAAGAAGGCTTGAGAGGGCAAGAAGGCGGGAAGGCGAAGAAGGCTTGAGAAGGCAAAGAGGTTTAAGCGGGGAATCCTCTTAAGCCCGCTTGATCTTTTTGCCTTCTTGCCCTCTCAAGCCTTCTGACGCCCTCTTAACCCCTCTATAAATAATTATTCAACGGTCTAAAATTAGAAGTAAATTACTTTTTATTTACTTTTGTCAGCTTTACTTACATTTGTTCGCTTAGGCTGTACATCGGCAAAATCACGGCCACGGCCATGCCGCCGACCGCGATGCCCAAAATTACCATTAAAATCGGTTCAATTAATGAAGGCAAGCTTTCCATCGTCTGATTGACGTCTTCTTCATAGAACAGCGCCGATTCTTCCAAAATATTATCCAGAGCGCCGGTTTCTTCACCGACGGAAATCATCTGCAGGACCACCGGCGGAAAAAGACTGATATGAGGCCTTAAAGATTCTTCAATACTGACGCCTTTTTTTATTTTTTCTTTGGCCTCAAGCATGGCTTTCTGATAGACGACATTGCCTAGAATTTTTGCCGTGATTTCAAATGATTGAACGATTGGAATGTCGGTTTTTAAAAGCGAACTTAAAGTCCGGCAGAATCTGGCCAAGTTGATTTTTTTCATTATTTTGCCGGCTACAGGCAGTTTTAAAAGCAGCCGGTGGCAGACGCGCTTGCCGGCCGGCAAGCTAATCAGGCGGTTTAAAGCAATTAAAATCACGGCCAAAATAATCAATAAATAAACGCCATAAGCCAAAACAAAGGCGCTGGCGGCCATTAAAATTTTGGTCGGCAGGGGCAGGTCAATATTAATCTCGTTAAAAACGCTGGTAATGGTGGGAATGACGTAAACAATCATTAAGACGCCGATGGCAAACATCATAATCAAGACAATCAGCGGATAAATCATGGCGCCTTTGACTTTGGCGGTGATGTCGTGGTCTTTTTTCATTTGGACGAAAAGCTGCTTTAAGACTTCTTCCAATTTGCCCGAGGCTTCGCCGGCTTTGACCATGTTGATGAATAAATCGCCGAAGATTTTTTGGTATTTTTCCAGGCCCCGGGAAAGCAGATTGCCTTTTTCCACGCCCTGATGCAAATCCGCCAAAATGACGCAAAAACTTTTAGACGTGGTCTGCTGTTCCAAAGTTTTCAGGGCGGCGGATAAGGAAATTCCGGCCTTAAGCATGACTCCGAGCTGCTGGACGAAAAATATTTTTTGCGTCAAAGCGACTTTTCTCGGCTTGTTTAGCTCTTGAGTAATTTTTACGATAATGGGCGGGAGTTTCATGGTATTTGTTTAGGGTTGATAAGGTAAAGTGAAAATAAATAATAAAAGTAAATTAAAAGCGAGTTAATAGTAAATTAAAAGTAAATTAATAGCCGCTTTAATTTACTATTAATTTACTTTTATTCCTTTGTGACTCTCAAAATCTCCTCAATCGTCGTAATGCCATTCTTGGCTTTAATAAAGCCGTCTTCCACAATCGGCAGCATGCCTTGTTCCCGGGCGACTTTTTCAATTTCTTTGGCCGGCGCTTCTTTGATGATCAAGTCGGAAATTTGGGAAGTCACTTCCAAAACTTCATAGATGCCGACCCGGCCTTTGTAGCCGGTATTATTGCATTTTTTACAGCCTTTGCCGCGATAGAAAAGAATTGATTCTTTGCCTTGCTTGTCGGTCAGCAAGCCCTCGCTTTTTAGAGTTTTTATGATTTCTTCAAAATCAAGCTGTTTTTCCAATTTGGCGATTTCGGTTTTGGTTAAAGTGTAGCTTTCAATGCAGTCTTGGCAGATTTTTCTCACTAATCTTTGAGCCACGATCAAATTGCAGGTGGAAGCGACCAAGAAAGCGGGAATGCCCATTTCGCTTAAGCGGGGCAGGGTCGTCGGCGCGTCGTTGGTGTGCAGGGTGGATAAAACCAAATGGCCGGTTAGGGCCGCGTGAATGGCGATTTCCGCGGTTTCTTGGTCGCGGATTTCGCCGACCATGATGATATTGGGGTCTTGCCGCAAAAAGGCCCGCAAGCCGGCGGCAAAAGTATAGCCGATTTTCGGGTTGACCTGGCTCTGATTCAAGCCGACCATGCGGTATTCAATCGGGTCTTCAATCGTGGTGATATTGACCTCGGGTTTGTTGAGAATATGCAAAACGGCGTATAAAGTGGTGGTTTTGCCCGAACCGGTCGGCCCGGTGACCAAAAGCAGGCCATGGGGCTTGGTCATATTTCTTTTAATCACTTCCAGCGGCCGTTTTTGAAAGCCGAGCTGTTCCAGACTGATAATGCTCGTTTTTTCATTCAAGACGCGCAAAACGATTTTTTCGCCGTCATAAGTGGGAATGACCGAAACGCGCAAAGAAACATTGTATTCCTTGGTGGCGATTTTAAACCGGCTGTCCTGGGGCAGGCGGTGTTCGTCGATTTTTAAATTGGAAAGGATTTTGATTCTGGCGGCGATGCCGGCATGGATTGATTTGGGCAGAGTCATGACATTGCGCAAAATGCCGTCAACGCGGTAGCGCACAATGACTTCTTTTTCCGTGGGTTCAATGTGAATATCCGAAGCGTTTTCAAAAATGGCGTATTCCAAAAGCGTGTCCACGATTCTGATGACCGGCAAATCCTGGGCCAGTTCTTTTAATTTATTGCCGCCTTCGGCCGATTCAGTCTCGTCTTCCTGCCCGGTTAATTCCTTGAATTCGGCCTGCAGGCCTTTATGGTAGGTTTTTAAGGCCTCATTGACGCTTTCCGGCGTGGTTAAGCTGATTTTTATTTCCAGGCCGGTTTTTTTGCCCAAAAATTCAAAAATTTGCAGGTCCTGCGGATCCAGGGCGGCAATTTTCAATTCCGCGTCGGTTTTGGCAAAAGCGATGATTTTATGGGTGGCGGCGATCGGTTCCGGAATTAAAAAAAGAATATCCTTGCGGATAGTCGCGTTTTTCAGGCTGATGAAGGGGAGATTAAAATGCCGGGCGGCCAGCTGATAGAGCTTTTCTTCATTTAGAATTTTTTGCGAAACCAAATATTCTTCAATCGCCTGATTTCTTTTTTTGGCTTCTTCCAGGTATAAATCAAATTCTTTTTCGCTTAAAGCCCTGGTGTCCAAAAGGATTTTTTTAAATTGTTCTTCCTTGAGCATATTTGTTTTTAGTTGTTTTTGCGCGGTTTAGAATAAGGGGATAACTGGGTTTATTATAACATAAAATAGTAAATAAAGTAAATTAAGTAAATTTAGCGAGTTAAGCGAGTTAAGCGGCTAAGTTTAGCGGCTGAATTTACTTAACTCGCTGAATAGGCTAAAAAGGGTGGACAAAATTCAAAAAAATCAGTATACTTACAATAAGCTTAATTGATTCAAAATTATGCGCTATTATAATCCATTTTTATTAAACACCTGCTGCCGCGACGGCTTTGTCAAGTTTAATTTATTTTTAAGCTTATTGCTGAATACCGGGCTGTGGGCCGGGCTGTTTTGGCGCTTAAAGGGCTTTTCCGAATCCGTGCCGCTTCATTATAATATTTATTTCGGCATTGACCGGCTGGGACCGTATTATCAGCTTTTTTTCCTGCCTTTTTTGGGACTGCTGTTTATCCTGATTAATTTTTCGCTGGGGGCGGCATTTTTTTCCAAAGAAAAGCTTTTAAGCCAAATTTTGGCCGGGGTCGGCAGCTTTTCGCAGCTGATATTCATTCTCGCTTCAATTTTTATTCTGCTAGTCAATATCTGATGGCTAATTTTTTTATCACCAAAATATTTATTCTGGCCACGGTCTCTTTTATTTTGACTTTGGCCTGGACGCCGCTTTTGACCCATTTTTTGTATAAATTCAATTTAGGCAAGGGCATCAGAGACGCCAAGGCGGCGCCGATTTTCGCGGCCCTGCATAAAAAGAAAGCCGGCACGCCGACCATGGGCGGCGTTTTGGTCTGGGGCACGACTTTATTTTTAATGATTTCAATTTTTTATCTGTCCCGTTTTTACGACGGGATTTTTGACCGGCTTAATTTCTTGTCCCGCCGGGAAACTCTTTTGCCCCTTGGCGCCCTGGTCGCTTCGGCGGTTTTCGGTTTGATTGACGATTTAATTGACATTTGGCGGATAGGCAAAGACGGCGGCGGCTTGCGCATGCGCCATCGTTTTTTAATTTACGGCATAATCGCCGCGGTCGGCGCCTGGTGGTTTTATTCCCGGCTTGACTGGACGACTTTGTACGTGCCTTTTGTCGGTTTTATTGATATCGGCTGGTGGTATGTGCCGTTTTTTATTTTTGTCATTATCAGCGCGGCCCATTCGGTCAATCTGACTGACGGCTTAGACGGCCTGGCCGGCGGCGCGCTTTTGGCCGGTTTTGCCGCCTATGGGGCCATTGCCTTTGCCCAGGGCCGTTACGACCTGGCGACTTTCTGCGGCGTGATTGCCGGCGCGCTTTTGGCGTTTCTTTGGTACAACATCAATCCGGCCAGATTTTTCATGGGCGACACCGGCTCAATGTCTTTGGGCGTTACCCTGGGTATTATCGCCATGCTGACCAACGCCGCTATGCTTTTGCCGGTCATCGGCTTTATCTTTGTCGTGGAAACAATTTCGGTCTTGATTCAGATGTTTTGGAAAAAAGTCTTCAAGCGCAAATTTTTCATTTCTTCGCCCCTGCATCACCATTTGGAAGCCATCGGCTGGCCCGAAGGCAAAATCGTGATGCGCTTCTGGGTCATCGCGGCCGTGGCCGCGGTTGCCGGCCTGATTCTGTTTTTGGCCGATCGGGTGTAGATTAGGGAGTAGGGGTTAGGGAGTAGGGGGTTGACAATCCTAAAAACCCGCGGTAAAATACCAGTAACAGAAAATTAAAAGAAATCAATGTAGCGCCATTTTTTGGGCGTTTTTTTTGTTAAATATATGGATAATCGGGGAAACAATTACGCGTTTATAGACGGCCAGAATCTAAACTTGGGGATAAAAAGTTTAGGCTGGAGTTTGGATTTTAAAAAATTTAGAATTTTCCTTCGGGAAAAATATAATGTTTCCATCGCTTACTATTTTATCGGCTACATTCCTAAAAATGGGAATTTATACTCGTCTTTAAGAGATTATGGCTATATTTTAATTTTTAAGCCGGTTGTCACTGATGGACAAAATAAACCAAAAGGCAATATTGACGCCGATTTAGTTTTAAGGGCGATGATTGATTATGATAAATTTACCAAAGCGGTTATTGTCACAAGCGATGGCGATTTTCATTGTTTAGTGAAGTATTTCGTAAAAAATAATAAATTATTAAGAATTATCGTGCCTAATTTTAAATATTCGTCATTATTGCGTAAATTCAGCAATCATATCGTCAATATTCAGCTATTCAGGAATAAACTGGAAAAAAGCCAACAAAAAAGAGAGGCATTTCCGCGGGACGAGACCCTTTGGTAGTCCTCTCATAGTGATTATCTTTATCCTATATCAATTTTATAAACTTGTCAAGCGCCCGGCCCCGCCCTCCGTTTAGCGGGCCATTTTTTTTAAAAAGCGTAACTTGTAGAGACGAGGCACTGCCTCGTCTCGGCGATACCAAGGAAAAATCAGAAAAAATGAGGCATTGCCTCGTCTTGGCGCCATTCCGGCCGCCGTTTGGCCGGGAGGTTTTTCGCGTAGCCGGAGGCAGGGTTTTGAGGATAAAAATTAAAATTGACTTTTTAGCGGAAAAATGGGAAAATATAAGTACGATTTGATAATTATTTTATGGCAAGAAAAATAAACTACGACAATTGGTCCAAAGAGGAACTAATAAAAGAGCTTCGCCGCATTAAGGAAACTAAATACGGCCTGGTTTGGCATAGAGATTTGCCGGAAGAAAAAATTGATATTCTAATCAACCCCGACGCGCGCACGCCCAACGAGATGTTTCCCAACGAAATGGCGGGCAAACCCTTTCCGATTTTAAAAGAAACAAAAAGCAAAGAAATAAGCGGCGATAAAGGCAAACCGGTAAATTTATTGATTGAGGGCGATAATTATCATTCGCTCGCGGTTTTAAATTTCACGCATTATGAGGCGATTGATTTGATATATATTGATCCGCCCTACAATACTGGAAACAATGATTTTATTTATAACGATAAAATGGTAGATCCCGAAGATCCATTCCGGCACAGCAAATGGCTTTCGTTTATGGAAAAGCGTTTAAAGCTGGCCAAAAACCTTCTTAAAAAAACAGGTGCAATTTTTATTAGTATTGACGATAATGAACAAGCGCCGTTGAGGATGCTCTGTGACGAGATTTTTGGCGAGGATAATTTTATTGCGACTATAATTTGGCAGAAAAAATATACTCAAAGCAATGATGCAAAATATTTTTCGGCGACACATGATTTTATTCTTTGTTATGCTAAGCAAGCAGATAAATTCAAAATTCGTTTATTACCTAGAACGGAAAAGCAGGATGCCCGCTACAAAAATTCGGACAATGATCCGCGAGGAGTTTGGATGACTCAACCACTACACGCAAAAAGCGGGAGTGATAGTAAGTATTCATACACTTTTAAAAATGGGGTGATTTGGAGTCCGCCCGCTGGTACATATCCTCGTTTTAGTAAGGAATCACTTAAAAAAGCGGATGATGAAAATAGTATTTGGTTTGGAGCAAAAGGAACAGCAGTACCGAGGTTAAAGAAGTATTTAAATGAAATGAAACAGGGGGTAATTCCTAAAACGATTTGGCTCTATAATGAGGTTGGTAGCAATGATGATGCGAGACAAGAATTGAAAGAATTAGCTCCTGAAAATGGGTTTGATTCTCCAAAACCGACTTCGCTTGTAAATCGAATTATAAATTTGGCCAGCGATAAAAATAGCATCATTTTAGATTTTTTTGCTGGTTCAGGAACGACTGGACATGCTGTGTTAAAAGCAAATAAAAATGATAAAGGGTTACGGAATTTTATTCTCTGCACGAACAACGGAGATGAGAAATCGGAGCATAAAATTGCTTCAGAGATTTGTTATCCACGTTTAAAAAAAGTCATAAAAGGATACAAAAACGCCAAAGACGAGAATGTCCCAGGACTTGGTGGTAATTTGAAATATTATACCTGTGATTTTGTGGAAGCTGAACCGACGGATAAAAATAAGCGAAAATTAGTAAAAGAATCAACGGAAATGCTTTGTATCCGGGAAAATGCTTTTGAGCTGGTCCAAGACGAAGGGGATTTTAAAATTTTTAAGAATAGCGATAAATATCTTGGCATTGTTTTCTATGAGGAATCTATTAATGACTTCAAGAAAGCGATCAAAAAAATCAAAGGGCATTTCAACGCCTATGTATTTTCGCTAGGCGATGACCCGCATGAAAAACAATTTGCCGATGTCAAAGGCAAGGTTACGCTTTGTGCTATTCCGGAAGTGATTTTGAAGGTTTATCGGGAGATTTTTAAATAAAATAAAGCTTATTGAGTGAATTAAAAAAATTAAGTTTTTGGAAATAATCATGAAAAACATCCCAACATGGAAATATTTAAGCGGGGTGCAAAAGCTAATATATCTAGCCGATACTAACTTTTTAGTTTGTAAAAAAATATATGAATCATTACCGTCAGACGGAATTAAGGCAAATAAGTTTCTTTTGCTATCTGCCAA
>MHIR01000005.1 GCA_001817615.1 Candidatus Buchananbacteria bacterium RIFCSPLOWO2_02_FULL_46_11b
ACTCTTCGAGATCAAGAGTGGGTGATTGCTATTTTAGCAGACAGCCGCTTTTTAGAAGAGAGCGGTTTTTGTTTTTTTTACCCCGTTAGAAGTTGGCGTTTTAAGCAATTAATGAATCATTATAAAATTTTTTAATTTTTGAAATCATTAATGCTTTATTTATTACTGCTTCTAACGGGGTAAAAAAAATGTTAAATGGTGAAAAACTGTTGAGATCAAACAAAAAAGGAGCGTGAAAGATGAAAAAGTTGAATCGGCGCGGATTTTTGGCCGCGGCTGGCGCCGGATTATTGGCGAGCAAGACAGCCAAAGCTCAAGAGTTGAGAGCCAGGATTTGGGCGGCGCTTAACTATCTGTCTTTGCCCGGCAATTTCAGCCCCTGGTGTTTTGGCGCGTTTCAGGTTAACGGCGTAAGTTCAAGCCCGCCTTGGTTGGAGATTCCCTTGATTGAAGCTTCCAATTGGGCTAGGGCGATTTTGGCGGCTTTGGCCAAAGGATTGGATCCGGCCAATCTTTCGGGCCGCAATTTAGTGTCGGAGCTGATGGCGCTTTTGGCCAGTCCGAGTTTGCCGCAAAACGCCTATGCCTGGGGCATTGTCGCGTTGCGGGCGGCCGGCATGCCGGTTAATCATCCGACGTTGATTGATTGCCGCGATCGCTTGCTTGGCAACCAGGATGAAAACCTCGGCTGGGGCGCTGATCCGGCCTTGCCCAACAGCAATGACACGGCCGCGGCTTTAATTGCTTTGGCGGATTTAGGGCTTACAACCGACGCTTTAGCGATTCAGAATGGAGCGGTGGCGCTGTATTCGTATCAGACTCCCGGCGGCGGTTTTGCCCTAGCGCCTGATTTAGAGGCCGATGCCTGTTCGGATGCCTGGGCGATTGCCGCTTTGAACCGGCTGGGCCTGGGCTTGAATGGCGACGCGATCAGCCATTTAATCAGCTTGCAGGCTTTGGATGGCTCCTTTAATTTCCAGGCTGACCAAGACGGCCAGTCAACGTTTCGGGCGACAACCACGGCTTACGCTTTAGTGGCTTTGGCCGAACAGGCCTGGCCGACCCAAACCGGCGCCAATCCGCCGTCAGACCCCGAGTCGCCGGGCCTGCCTTTGAGACTAGGCGCGGTTTTAGCCGGCGCCGGCGCGATTTCCGGGCTGGCGGTCTGGAGATTGAATCGCTTTAACCGCGATTAAAGCAAATTGTTCCTTGTTTTTCGCTTCCCGGTTTTCTAAAATCGGGAAGTTTTTTTTATCCAAATTTTAAAGTTCAAACTTTTATCGCTGCTTTTTAACGGGGTAAAAAAAATCGGGAAGTTTATTCCGCCGCTCTTGACAGCCAAAAACACTTAAGCTAAAATGAAATTACCTTAACAAACTGCTTTGTTTTTCCGAAGGGAGTGAGACGCTCCCGCTGATCCGCAACTGTGATGTCGAGCGAAGCGAGACATCACCCCGAGCGACCCCGAGCCCGAACGAAGTGAGGGCGAGGGGGAGTCGAGGGGTGATATAATCGCTAGTGAGAAAAAAGCCCAAGTTTTTTTTGAGGGAAATTTAGCCCCTCGACAAGCTCGGGGCTTATTCTCGCTTTGCTCGAATAAGTCAGGTCGCGAAAAACAAAGCCATAACACTTAACTCTTCGAGATCAAGAGTTGGTGAAATTCGCTTTAGCGGATTTAAACCGACTCCCTCGAAAAAGGGAGATTTTTTATGGGAAAAAAGATTAAAACAATCGGATTATTACTGGCGGCTTTAGCTTTGGTTTTGTCGCCGGTTTTTGCCGCGGCTGACACCGGCCAAGCGGTCACTTATCTAAAAGCTCAGACTCAAGATGCCTGGATTACCATGGCCCTGGCCGCGGCCGGCGAAACTTCAATCAGTACCAGCCACTTAACCTCGGTTTCCGGCACTTTGGCCACGGATTACGCCAAAGCGATTTTGGCTTTGGCCGCGGTTAATCAAAATCCCGCGACTTTTGGCAGTATTGATTATGTCGCCAAATTAAAAACTTTTTATGTTGATAACCAGATGGGGAGCGCCGCTCTTTTAAATGACGATTTTTGGTCGCTTTTGGCTTTATCGTCAGTCGGCCAGAAAACTTCAACCGAAGCGGCCGCGGCCAAGAATTTTATTATTGCCAATCAGAATGTTGACGGAGGCTGGGGTTATGCGGTCGGCGGCGACAGCGATACCAATGACACGGCCGCGGCGATTATCGCTTTAGTGGAAGCCGGGGTCAGCTCAAGCGATGCAAAAATCACCAGCGCGGTCAATTATTTAAAGACGGCGCAGAATGCCGACGGCGGCATCGGTTACCAGCCGGGCTATGCTTCTGATTCCGGCTCGGATGCCTGGGTGATCTCGGCAATCTATAAAGTCGGCCAAACACCCGCCGCCTGGGACAAAAGCGGCAATAATCCTCTTTCTCATATACAAACTCTGCAAGACACTGACGGCGGCTTTTGGTGGGTGGCGCCCGGCGCTTCGGAATTCAACAATAAAGCCATGACGGCTTTTGCCGTTGTTGCTTTGGCGCAAAAAAGCTATCCGGTCGGCTATTATCAGCCCGCGGCCGGGACTTATCATTTAAGGATTGAAGGTTCAACCGCGACTCTCTGTGACGCTTACGTAAACGCGGCCACGGCTTTGGAGATCGTGGAAAAAGGCGCGGCGGCCTGTGATTATTCTTATATCATTACCCAGGAATCATTCGGCCCGTATCTGCGGCAGATCGCTTCAGACGCCGCCGCGGGGATGACTGGCTGGCTTTATTTCGTCAATTATGTTTCCCCGCCGGTCGGGGCCAATGATTATATTCTTAAAGCCGGCGAAGAAGTTATTTGGTATTACGGCGACTGGGGCTGGGCGCCAAGCCGCTTAACGGCCGATGATTTGGAAGTTGACGCCAATCAGACGATTAATTTAACCGCGGAATATTTTAACGGCACGGACTGGCTGCCCCTGCCCAACGCGCCGATTAAGTTTAACGGCGAAACCCGAGTCGCGGATGCCACCGGGCATTTGCCTTTAACCATTGCCGAAAACGGCATTTATCCGGTTTATATTGAGATGGCCGGTTATGTCCGCAGCGCCCAGCTGACGCTTAAGGTCGGATCAACCGTCAGCCAGACCATCGGCCTGACCGCGGAAATTGATCAAAGCGGCATAGTTAGCGGCGAATCAATCGGCCTGACCGTGACGCCGGCGCAATTGAATTTCGGCAAACTGGCGCCCGGCCAAAGCAACAGCCAGAATGTGACTTTAAGCAACGTCGGCACGGTGGCGCTGATTGCCGGCGCCAACGTTACCGGCGACAGCTTGTTTTTAACCGGCCTTAAAATAAACAGCGCGGTTTTTAGCGCTTATGCTTCCGCCTTGGCGGCCGGGGAAAACAAAACAGCCGCCGTTTCGCTGAACGTGCCGGCCAATTACCTTGGATCCGGCGTGAAGACAGGGGAATTGATTTTTTGGGCCGTCGCGCAGTAATATGATGAAGTTCAAAGTTCAAAGTTCAAAGTTCAAAGTTAAAAGTTTAAAGTTTAAAGCGGCAGTAGTCTTATTGTTTGTTTTTTGGGGCTTGTTTGGCTTAAATTCAGTGCAGGCAGTGGGTTTGATAATTAAACCGACGGAAATAAATATTTCGGCGCCGGCCAGAACCGAAGCGGAAGCGGAATTTTTAGTGGTTAATATTGAGGCCGAGCCCGCGATTTATCAAATCAGCCCCGATGCTCTGTTAAACGAGATAAAACTGGAACCGGCGGATTTTCAGCTTGAACCTAACGCCAGCCAATTGGTAAAAGTTAAAGTGAAAATTTCCGAGCCGGGGCGTTACCAGACAAATATTTCCGTGATTGCCCGGCCCCTGGGCGCCGGCGGACTGACTTTGGCCTCGGGCGTGAAACTGCCCCTAATGATTGAAGTTAGCGGTTGGCCGCTTTGGGCGTATTTTGCGGGTGTTATTTTGCTGATTATTATTTGCTTGCTGATTGGTTTTGGGGTAAAATGGATATTGAGCAAAGGTAAGCAAGATAAGTTTTCAGCAAGATAAGCAAGATAAGAACAAAGTTTAACTCTTATCTTGCTTATCTCGCTTATCTTGCTAAAAAAATATGAAACTACCAATCAAAATCATCATCATCATTCTCATCTTCGCGGCCGGGTTTCTCCTCGGCTGGCAGGTGGCTTTGGCGCCGGCTGACGGCCAGCCGGTTTTGACCAATCAGAATGCTGGAGAAATTAAAACCGACTTGGCCATTGACTTCGGCGGCGGGCGGATTCAGAATTATAATCAAATCGCAATGCCTGAGGGTTCTTCGGTTTTTGACTTACTAAAGAAAGCGGCGGCGGAAAATAATTTAGCTTTGGATTATAAGGATTATGGCGGAAAAATGGGCGTATTCATCAATAGCATTGATAATATAAAAAATGCTTTGGCCGGCGACACGTTCTGGCAGTTCTGGATCAACGGTCAATATTCCCAAGTCGGCGCGAGCAGCTACAAGTTAAAAGACGGGGATAAGGCGGAGTGGAAGTATATTAAGGGACAAATTGATTGATGTTTATAAATTTATATATTAAAATTACAAATTCCAAATTACAAATCACAAACAAATCTCAAATCTCAAATCACAAATTCAAAACGCTATCCAAAGAGATTTGGAATTTATCATTAAATAATTAATAAAGATTATTAATCAAAACTATGACCAAAAAAGAAAAAATCATCATCGCGGCGATCTTAATCGCCTTGGGCGCGGCTTTCCGGCTCTTGCCTCATCTTTGGAATTTCGCGCCGATTGCCGGCGCGGCCTTGTTTGCCGGCGCTTACCTGGGCCGGCGTTACGCCATTGTCGTGCCGGTAGCCGCCATGCTTTTGGGCGATTTATTCCTCGGCTTTTACGAATGGCCGCTTTTAATTACGGTTTACGGCTGTTTTATTTTAACCGGCCTGATCGGAACATTGATTAAGAAGAAAAGCGCCGCTAACGTGGTTTTGGCCAGCTTAGCCGGCTCGTTTTTGTTTTTTCTCGCCACCAACTGGGCGGTCTGGCAATTCTCGCCCTGGTATGCGAAAACTTTTGAAGGCCTGATGGCCTCTTACGCCGCGGCCTTGCCGTTTTTCCGCAACACGCTTTTAGGCGATTTATTTTACGCCGGAGTTTTCTTCGGCGCTTATGAAGCGGTTAAAGTTTTGGCGGCTAAAGCCAAACTCGCTTTCTTGCCGGTTAAAAACAGTTAGATTGAAAAATAGCCAAGC
Organism: Candidatus Buchananbacteria bacterium RIFCSPLOWO2_02_FULL_46_11b; assembly: GCA_001817615.1. Taxonomy (GTDB): domain Bacteria; phylum Patescibacteriota; class Patescibacteriia; order Buchananbacterales; family UBA6539; genus 02-FULL-45-11b. Next base: position 5,257 of record MHIR01000005.1, read on the forward strand.
AAAAAAACACCCGCGGAAGCGGGTGTTTTTTGGCGTTAATTGGATTTTTTATACGGCCAAAAAGCTCCACCAGGGCTTAATGACTTTGCCGGCTTCTCCGGTTTGCGAGTCAATTTTGGTTTTTATGGTCATTTGCGCCTTAAACAAGCCGAGAATCTTTACGTCTTTTTTCAGGCTGGCTTCATAGACCGGCGCGGTTTGGGGCTTGCCCGTATCCTTGAGCTCAATTTTAAAGCCGATGGCGCCAAGCTTTTCCAAAGCGGTTTGGGAAGCGGCGTCCGGCATAATCTTAACTTCTTTTTTATTTAAGAACAGTTTGTTTCCATTGACGGAGACGGCCTCTTTGGTTTTGGCCGAGGCCGGCCCGGCGCTGATGGCGATTTCGCCCGAGGCGGCGTTTGATTCAATGATTATTTTTTTATCCGGTTTTTCCGCAAGAGACTGGATTGAGGCGACGACTTGCAGGCCTTTTTTGGCCGTCAGGGCCGCTTCTTTTTTGGCCCGCTTGTCTTTAATCATGACTTTGCCGCTTGTTTCCATAGCCACTTCTTTAAAGGATTCTTCGGACTCGATGATAATTTGGGGAATGTTTTTTTCGCAAGCTTGGCCGTCTTGGCTTAAAACATATTCCCCGGGGCATTGGCCGTTTTCCGGTTTGGGCGCGAAAGCAGAAAAATCAACCCGCTCTTCAGCGCTTTCTTGGGGAGCAGTAATAACTTTCGGCGCCAATTTGACGCAGATTTTGCCGTCATCGCTTAAAAGCTGATTTTCCGGGCAGGCGCCGTTTACCGGTTCAAGCAGAAAAGAAACACCAGTGATTTCTTTGGTGTCTTCAAGCGGGGCGATAACCGCAGTATCGGCCGGCTGGGTATTGGTTTTGACGGCGGTATTTATTGCCGGTTCGGCCGTGACGGCAGTTTCCGTTCCTAAAACCGTCGGCGTGGCGGCATTAGCCGGCTCTTCGGCCGGCGCCGGTTCCGGCGCCGGGGCCGGTTCCGTGCTTACGCAATCTTGGCCGTCGGCGGTTAAAACCGAGCCGTCCGGGCAAACAACGATCATTTCCACGGTATTTTCTTCTCCGGAAACCGTCAAAGCGCTTTGGAATTGCGCCGAAGAAAGAGCGGGGAAGGCCAGGACGATTAAGGAAACCAGCCAGCCGAAAAAGAGAGTTTTTTTCATAGGTTTAAAAGTTATTTATTATTTTAGCGGGCTATTCTTGAAATAGTTCGGACGCATTTCGCCGCCTGCGGCGGCGGGGGTCTGGCCAAAAACTCCGAACCTAAATTCTGAACTTTGACAATTTCAAGTTTTTCTTTGGCGGCATTAAAATCATGATTTACTTAATTTCCTATCCAAATCTTCTAAATAATAATATGGTGCCGATTTTAATTCAATTGCTCGTCTTACCTCTTCCAAAACTTGTCTTTTGTTTTTCTTTGCGATTTTTAACAGAAGTGCAAAGAAAGTGCAGTTTTCATGTTTTCCAGTTTCTTGCACATTCAACATTTGAATCAAAATCGGCACTAAAATTTTTGGCGAGAATTTTAAAAGTTCTGAAACAAATTTTGCATCATCAAAAATTTTATCTCCGATACGCTCAACTTTTTGTAAAGCAACCTTTAATTTTTTTGCTTCCGGTTGGGATAGTTTCTCAATATAAGATTTTATATCTATTGTTTTTTGATCAACTAACTCTTTTTCTAAAAGTGCCACAACCCACTCATTAGAAAAATTTATTAAACTATGAAAATTACCCCAACCATTTTCTTTAACGACATAAAACCAGTTTTTCCAAGATTTAAGCTGGCTTTTGCAGTATTTTCCAGAAAATTTAGCATAAGCCGATGTTTTCTCGGTAGGAACACTGCGAGTGAGGGAAAAACTGAATTTTATTTCTCTTATGAGTGGCTTAAAACCTTTCTTTGTGGGGTTGATTTTACCAATAATTTTTACCTTCGCTCTTCTCGCTTCTGGGTGAGGGTTCAACAAAGCAATTTCGTCGCCAGTAAAGCCGTTTGGGGGAAAGATAATAATTCTCTTTACAAATTTTGTGCCCTCGCTTTTTAGTCGAACAAAAAAACAAGCTGGCCTTGTAATTACTTCAGTATCCCCGTTACCAAGAAATTTTTTGAGAGTTTTTTGAAAAAGCGAGGATTCATAAATTTCATAAAGATTGGATTGCATAGTATGATTAAAAAATTTTCTTCCCCCAAAATGCGAAATCGTGAATTCGTTTTTACCCCCAAAATTGAATACGAATTAGTCGCCGAGTCCCGCCAAAAGCGGGATAAACTCCGCGAGGCGAACCTTCAAAACTTGCAAATTCCTTTTTGGTGGACCCGAGGGGAGTCGAACCCCTGACCTCCGCAATGCGAATGCGGCGCTCTACCAATTGAGCTACGGGCCCAAAAAATCAAAATGCCCCAACCCGGTCTGGAACCGCCTTTCAACTTCGTTCAAGGGACGGTTGAGGGCTTTTTCGGCAATTAATAAGGGCTGCCTTTGAGCCCTCTCGGTTGGCCTATTTTACTAGCAGGCAAGGGCAAATGCGACAAATGCGGCATTCCTTAAGCCGGTGTTTTTATGTCTTATTTGGTTAACTGGAATAAATGTAGTGTATTATAAATTATAGAAAAAGTCAATCCGAATACTATACCCGTTTTATTTATAAATCGTTTTATAATCTTTTTTAAAAAGCAAAGTCGTAATTTTATCGGCGATTTTCTTTGCCATATTTTTATTTCAATAAATCATCAAGCTCGCACGAGAGCAAGGCTGACTTATTAAGCACAATCTGCTCTTTTTGATTTAAGTTATCCGCGGTCATTCTGATAACTTTGGTAATAATATTATCCCCGAGCATCACGCGGTTGGTTTTTTTAAAATAATCTTCAGTTTTTTTATAAAAAAGAGCGGCATACTGCTTCAGCTTATCCTTAGACTTTAGGCCGGAATTCCGATTAATATCAATAAATTCAATTTTTTTTTCCACTATTTCTTCCACTATCATTGAAAGTTCTCCCTCTCGAGAACGAAGCCAGTAGTCACTGAGCTTGTATGTAACATCTACCGCCTCCCCCTTATCCGTATTATAATAATAAACAAAAAGAATGTTGCCAGTATCAAAATTTTGACTAACGGCGATGCTTTCTAAAGCTGTTACGGAGTTAATTTCGTATTCATCTAAAAGCCTCAAATAACTCTCCCGCCAATTTTTAAGCCAATTCGCGATAAAGGCCTGATCCGTAAACAGAGGCGACAGGTCGTTTTTAAGATTCTCGTCGCTTACTTTATTCATCTGCAGCGTAAGCTTGTCAAAAAGAGCGCGCGGATCTTTAACGCTGATATTTTTGGCGGTTAAATAGTCAAAATCGGGTACGATTTTTTTGCCCATATACCAAAGCAAATCATAAATATCGCGCCCCTTTTCTTCGTAAACCGCGCCGCCCACGCCGCGGGCGCCGCGCAGAAAAATGGCAGCCAGCTTGCTGGCCATAAGCGCGCCCATGTTGTAGGTCAAAATAACGAAAGAAAACTGATCGCGATTTATCGGCCGGCGTTCAATTACGGTTTTTGGGGCGATGAAATTATTTAAATCAATTTTTACATGCACCTGATTTGACGGATGGCCGAGACTCAACTCTTCGCCGACGCGAAACTTTAAAAGCAATCCCCGGCTGGCCGTTATTTTTATTGTCAAAAAATCAGCCCCGGCATTATAATTATCGGTGAAATAATCTTCAATTTCCTTTTTCAGTTCTGCCAAAAATTTCTCCGTCACTTCGCGGGAAACTTCAAAATCCAAATCAACCGACATGCGATCAAGTCCGTGGATTACGCGCAGGGCGGAACCGCCGTACATAATCCATTTATTATATTCCGGATGATGATAAATAAAATTAAGAACATAAAACTGCAGCTCTTCTTTAAGGGCGTTGCGGCGCGTTTCGGCGTCAATTCCGCCGAAAGAGGCGAGATCATCAAGCTTTCTTTTCAGGATTGTTAAAATTTGTTCGCTCATCCCGTTAGAGAAAGGAAGCGCTTTAAACGATTCTTCAAATATCTTTTACCCATTCCTGACTTTAGATATTTTTCTCGCGCAAAAGCATCATCCTTATTAATACAAGCTTCATAATAAATAACACAAAACGGACCTCGACCTTTTGTTGATGATACTAATCCTTCGTTATGCTCCTTAAAGCGTTTCCGTAAATTATTAGTACAACCAGTATACCATCGCTTATCTTTCTTGATTTGCAGGAGATAAATATATTGCATTTTGTTTTCTCTAACGGGACTCATAGGATTTTTTCGATCATTGAATAAAATTTTTTCCGTTCCTTCTTGTCCATTTCGTCAATATCTATCCTTAAATCTTCTATCAGCGCTTTGGCGTTCTCCATTTTAATTCCGCGAAACTGGCGGGTTCTAAAATATAACAAGTCAAATAACGCTTTAGACGGCGACGCGATATAAAAATTAAATTTTCCTTTAACTAAAAAAAAGTCCGCGAAAAGATTTTTTTTAATTGACTGATACGCGAAGCGGCCGGCCTTTGTCTGATAATCCCTCGTAACTTTAGGAGTAACTGAAGTCACGGAATGAATAGATTCGGTGGCAAGATCATAATACTGCAGAGCGGTCCAAGAGCTTACGTATGACGGCGCGCGGATAATGTTGGCGAGGTAAAACGAGTATGAAATATCCGTTCTGTTTTTTTCAAAAAAGTCCGCGGACACGTATAATCCCTTTTTAAGCCGTAAAATTTCCCTGTATTTCAAAAATCGGCT
>MHIR01000006.1:0-4990 GCA_001817615.1 Candidatus Buchananbacteria bacterium RIFCSPLOWO2_02_FULL_46_11b
AAGTCAATTTTTCCAAAAAATATCAGATGATTATCCGTATCCAGATTATTCCTCATATACTTTTTTATCTATTGCCGATGGACGACTTATTGGCGATATATTGGCAGACATACGAAAGAAAAAGAGACAATCGGGTTTGACCAATTTAGATGAAATTAAAACAGAATTTGAAAAAGAGAATTTTTATAAAATCCGCCACCAATCGGTTGCGCACAAAAATAAACAACTTAATGATCCTGCTGGTGCTACGGATTTATATTTGAAAGATGATTATATTGAAAAATTAGGGGTTATAGTAAAAAAATTACGCCTATGCAGCTATTTTTGGTTTGACTACGAATTACGAAATCCAAATGATAAAATAATTTGCGATTTGGAAATATTGGTAAATAGTCTTAAAAATTAACTACGCAATATTCAGTTATAAATTATAAAAAGAACAGGGTTTATGTGGATTGAATTTAAAAATTATCAAGAAAAAGCTATTGTCAAGTTGAGACAGGAAGTCAACGATCTTTTAGATTCGGAAGAAAACAAAATCTGTATTTTCAAGTCGCCGACCGGCTCCGGTAAAACGCTGATGATGGCGGAGTTTTTAAAGCGATTAATTGACTCGCGCATAGACGGGAAGAAGTTTTCTTTTATTTGGCTGGCGGTCAATAAATTGCATGATCAAAGCCGCAACAGCTTGAAAAAATATTATGATCAATTTGGCGTAGGCATTAGGTGCTCGTATTTTGAAGATTTGGATGAGAGAAAAATCGGTGAAAACGAGATTTTGTTTTTGAATTGGGCGAGTATCAATAAAAAAGGCAATATTTACGTCCGCGAAAATGAGCGGGACAATAATCTTTCCAATATCGTCGCCCGCACCAAAGACGAGGGCCGGATTATCATTCTTATTATTGACGAAAGCCACCGCAACGCGGAAACGGACAAATCCAAAGAATTAATTGAAGATATCGGCCCAAAAGTAACAATTGAGGTTTCCGCGACGCCGCAACTTAAGGGCGTATTTCGCGGAGTAGAGGTGGACCTTAAAGACGTGAAAGATGAGGGCATGATCAAAAAAGAAATTGCCATCAATCCCGGATTTGAAAATTTTAAGCTGGATAAAAAACTTGCCGACAAAACGGCCGATGAAATCGTGGTTGAGGCCGGGCTGAAAAGGCGCAAAGAACTCGCCAAATTATACGAAGCGGAAGGCGCGGACGTTAATCCGCTGATGCTTATCCAAATACCGGACGCGCGCCAGGGGATGATTGATAAAAAAGACGCCGTGGTCCAACTGCTCGGTAAATACGGCATCACGACGGAAAATGGCCGGCTGGCGATTTATCTTTCGGATAATGACAGCAAGATTAACCTTGAGAATATTGAGAAAAACGAGAATGAGGTTGAAGTGATGATTTTTAAGCAAGCCATCGCCGTGGGCTGGGATTGCCCCCGCGCCGCGATTTTGGTTTTATTCCGCGAATGGAAAAGCATGGTGTTCTCCATCCAAACCATCGGACGCATTATGCGCATGCCCGAGCATGATCACTATAAAAATCAGGAATTGAATCTTGGCTATGTCTATACCAGCTTAAGTAATATTAGTATTGCCGAGGATATCGCCAAAGAATATATCACGGTTTTTGAGGGCAATCGGCGAGGGGATTATAAAGATATTGATCTGGCTTCCTGCCATTCCAAACGTTTCCGCGAAGAAACACGCTTGTCATCTGATTTCGTGCCGGTTTTCTTTAAAGCGGCGAATGAATTAAATTTAAAGGATAGAATTTCACTTAAACACAGCATAGTTGACACTAAACTTATTGCCAGCGGAAAAATCACCGACGTGGATAAGGAAACAAAAAATATTGATAAAAAAGGCACATTGGATATTCCAAAAAATGAAGTTGAATTGCAAATCGCGTTTGATTATTTCGCGCGTGAAAATCTGGCTCCATTTCACCCTGAGCTCCGTTCAATAAAGCGCATTAATGATTGCCTGTACCGCTTTTTTGATAAATCATTTAAAATGGGCGTTGATGACTGGCCAAAAGTTCAAGCCATTGTTTTAGCCGAGGAAAATCGCCAAGCCGTGATTGACGTTATTAATCGGGCGAAAGAGTTTTATGAGGATGTTGTGGGCAAAGGAAAACACGAGGTAATCCAAAACGAAGAGCCATGGAATGTGCCGGAAATAATTAACTATAATTTGAATTTTGTTGAAAAAGATTATAAGAGATCAATTATCCAGCCATATTACGCCAAAACAAAAGGCACAAGCAATCTGTCGCTTTTTGAAGAAGATAGCGATGTCGAGGTGAAGTTTATTGAATATTTGGAAAAAGCCAAACAAGTGAAATGGTGGTTTAAAAATGGCAGCCAGGACGGCTCATATTTTGCCATGCCATACGCTGAAAATGACCAGAAAAAACCATTTTACGTTGATTTTATAATAATGCTCAATGATGGACGAATTGGTTTATTTGACACAAAAGGCGGAATTTATGCCAAAACCGCTAAGGAGCGCGCCGAAGGACTGGCCGAGTATATCGCGGCGGAAAATAAAAAAGGCAAAAAATTGTTCGGCGGCATTGCTTTAAAGGACAAAAATAGCTGGCGGTATAACGACAGTAAAAAGTATTCTTATGATCCAAGTAACTTAAAAGATTGGAAATTTTTAGACTTTGGGGATTGAGAAAACCGACAAAGAAATTGACCCGCCTTCGCTTCTCCTTTCAGTCGGAGCTACGGCGTGGCGGGCCAAAAAGTTTACGCGCTTTACGGGCTGAGCGGGGAGGAGATAAAGGCGGCGGAGGGAAAACAAAAAGAATAGGCCGTGGACCAATTCTCTTTGTTTCATTTGTCATTATCCCTTTATATTGCGCGGATCATTGCCATAGGAATTGCATAAACAGATATATTAATTTTGTCAAGATTTTCTATCAGCCATTGAAAGATTTTGATAAATATGGTAAGATGCGGATAATTAGTAATAACAGAAAAAACTATGTTAAATTCGCAAAAATTAGCCAAAAAAGTAAGGAAAATCAGAGAAGATATGGAAATCAGCCAGGGAGAATTGGCTGAAAGAATCGGCCTTTCCCGCGTGGCTTTATCCCAGCTGGAAATCGGCAAAAGAGGCATAGACGCGCTGGAATTGGCGGCAATCGCCGAGGCGCTCGGCATTTCAGTTGATTTTTTATTGCACGAAGAAAAAGACGAGAAGCCGAGAAAATCGGCGGCCATAAAACTTAATTTTAGCGAAGAAAAATTGAAAAATTTAATTTTGTATATCCTCAATAAATGCGGGGGCAAGCCGAACGTCGGCGAAACGGTGCTCTATAAGCTTTTGTACTTCGTTGATTTTGACTGTTTTGAGATTACCGGCAAGCCGCTGACGGGAATGAGCTATATTAAAATGCAATTCGGTCCCGTGCCCAAAGCCGCCCAGTTTAATCAGGCGGTCGGCGAAATGATTAAAAATAAGGAAATAGAGATCATCAGCAGTAATTATTTCGGCAAGGTTCAGAAAAGATATATTTCCTGGAAAAAATACGATGTTGCTTCGTTTAAATCCGAAGAACTGGAAATTATCAATGCCGTCATTAATCAATTGTCGGATTTAACGGCCAGCCAGATTGAAGATTATGTTCATGGCGACGCGCCCTGGAAAATTGCCGATGACCAAGAGGAGATTGATTATAATTTGGTTTTTGAGCGATCGGCGCCGTATGCCCACCGTAATTACGAAGGATTATGGCGGGAGGCTTCGGCTAAGGATGCTTTAAAAGCCCTGGGCCCGATGTCGGATGAGGAATATAATTATTATCAGAATTTGTAAATATGAAGCAGGGAGAAATTTGGTTTGTCCATTTCATTGATTCGGAGTCTGTCGGTCATGAATATAAAAAAGACCGGCCGGTTTTAATCATTCAATCCGATAATCAGCTTAGAATAAGCAATATAATTTGCGTTATTCCCTTGTCTTCTTCATTGGATTCAAAAAAAGAAGATGATATTTTAGTGGAAAAAGACGGGCAAAATATGCTTTATTATAATTCATTGTTAAAAGTCCATCATATTCAATCATTTGACCGGGAAAGATTCATTAAAAGAATCGGCGCGGTGAATGAAGATGTGATGAATAAAGTCAAAAAGTATTTACGAAAGCATTTTGACCTATAAAATTAAAAGCAAAATTTTTAGCCAAGATATGGATTTCAAAGACAAAAAAGTCACGGTCATGGGCCTGGGCCTGTTCGGCGGAGGCGTAGCAACCGTCAACTGGCTGGTTAAACACGGCGCCAAAGTTACCGTCACCGATTTAAAAACCAAAAGAGAATTAAAATCCTCGCTTAATAAGCTTACCGGCTTATCGGCTTGCAAACTGGTTTTGGGCCGCCACGAAGAGGCGGATTTTAAAAACGCGGATATTGTCGTGCAGAATCCGGGCGTGCCGCGGGAGTCGCGATACTTAAAAATCGCCCGGCAAGCCGGCGCGGCCATTGAGAACGAGGCCAGTCTTTTCCTTAAGAATTGTCCGGGCGCGGTTATCGGGGTAACGGGCACTCGCGGCAAGTCAACGACGGCGAGTTTGATCTATGAGATGCTTACCGCTTGCCGATTGCCGCTAACTACTGGAAATAAGCGGTTAGCGGTCGGCGGTAAGTGGTTAGCATTTTTAGCCGGTTTGCCGCAAAAGCCGATGTTAGAGATTTTAGACAAAGTTAAAGCCAATGATATTGTTGTTTTGGAATTGTCGTCCTGGCAGCTGGAGATTTTAGGCGAACAAAAATTAAGTCCGCGGACGGCCGTGATCACCAATATATTTCCGGACCACTTAAACCGCTATGCCGGCATGAAAGATTATATCGCGGCCAAAAAGAATATTTTTCTTTTTCAAAAACCCGGCGATTTTTGCGTTTTGAATTACGATAATGAAGAAACCAAGAAGATGGGGAAACAGGTCAGAGGCCATCGGCTCTGGTTTTCTGGC
>MHIR01000006.1:5004-9525 GCA_001817615.1 Candidatus Buchananbacteria bacterium RIFCSPLOWO2_02_FULL_46_11b
ACAAAACGGCGTTTTTGCCAAAGGAAACAAAATCTATTGGCGAAAAGACGGCCAAGAGCCGCTTATTTGCCGGTTTAAAGATATAAAATTGGCGGGCGAGCATAACTTGCAGAATGTTTTGGCGGCCGTTTGCGCGGCCGGGATTTTTCAAGTTAAGCCGGAAGCAGTAAAAAAAGTCCTGCGGAATTTTTCCGGCCTGCCTTTCCGCCAGGAGCTGATTCGGAAAATCAATGGCATTTCTTATGTCAACGACACAACGGCGACGACGCCGGACGGGACTTCGGCGGCTCTGAATTCAATAAAGCAAAAAAGCAAAAAAGCAAAAAAGCAAAAAACAATAATTCTCATTGCCGGAGGCGATACCAAGAATATTCCTGATATTAAATATAAAGAGTTGGCGGGATTGATTGAAAGAAACTGCAAAGCCGTTATTCTGTTTAAGGGCAAGGGCAGCCGGCAGATTTTGAAATTTTTAAAAATAAAAAATTTAGTTTCGGAAGTTGGGTATATGGCTGAGGCGGTTGGTTTGGCTGAAAATTTCGCTGAAAAAGGGGATACGGTTTTATTGTCGCCCGCTTGCGCGAGTTTTAATTTATTTGTCAATGAGTTTGATCGCGGGGAACAGTTTAATCGAGCGGTAAAATCATTAAAACATAAAAACACTAGAACATAAAAACAAGCTCGTTTAATAATTTGTTTTTATGTTTTAATGTTCTTGTGTTTTTATGAGGCATTTTCATCCAAAAAAACAAAATCTCTTCAGCCGCTTAAGTTTATCCAGACCAAGACATCATCAGCCGCAAGGCAAGCCGGATTATTTTTTAATCGGCCTGATTTTTGGCATCGTTATTTTCGGCTTAATCATGCTTTCCTCGGCTTCAATCGTCAAATCGTATCAAAAAAATGGAAGTTCTTATTATTTTTTTTGGCATCAGGTGGTAAACGGCCTGATTCCCGGCTTGATTTTATTTTTCATTCTTTCCCGGATCAATTATCTCAAGTGGGAAAAATTTTCCGTTTGGTTTTTCGGCGCCTCGCTCTTGCTTTTAATTTTAGTTTTCGCGCCGTTTATCGGCCAAACCATCAACAAGGCCCGAAGCTGGATCAGCTTCTTCGGGCTGTTTCCCATCCAGCCGGCCGAAATCGTCAAATTGCTTTTAATTCTGGCTTTGGCCGGCTGGTTTTCGCACCGCGGCCGGGAAAAGAACCGGGATTTTTGGAACGGTTTAATCCCTTTTGCCCTGTTATTCGCCCTGGTTTCAATTTTAGTGATTTTACAGCCGGATTTAGGCACGCTCTTGATTTTATTGACCATCGGCCTGGCGGTTTATTTTGTCGCCGGGGCCGATTTCAAGCATCTTTTAATTCTGGGTTCGGCCGGAGTTTTGGCTTTGGGCATCATGATTAAAGCGGCTTCTTACCGCGCCGATCGGCTGACGACTTTTATCAATCCCGGCTTTGATCCTCAAGGCATTGGCTATCATATTAATCAGGCCTTATTGGCCGTCGGTTCGGGCGGAATTTTCGGCCTGGGTTTCGGCCAATCGCGCCAAAAATTCGCTTATCTGCCCGAAGCCATGGGCGATTCAATTTTTGCCGTTATCGCCGAAGAACTTGGTTTTATTTTCGGCCTAGCCTTAATTGCCGCGTTTTTGCTAATGGCTTGGCGGGGCTGGAAGCTGTGCCAAAAAATTCCGGATGATTACGGCCGCTATGTTGTGGTCGGCATAATTTCCTGGTTTGTTTTTCAGGCGTTTTTCAATATCGCGGCCATGATCAACTTAATGCCTTTAACCGGCGTGCCTATGCCTTTTGTAAGCTATGGCGGCTCGGCTTTAGCCGCATGTCTGGCCGGCGCGGGGATTTTAGCGAGTATCTCAAGGCAGGCGCGGCCGTAGACATAAAAACATTAAAACAAAAGAACAAAAGAACAAACTTGTTAAATTATTTTGTTTCTATGTTCTCTTGTTCTTTTGTTTTAATTATCGTTGATTTTTCCGCCAAAGTCTGCTAAAATATAAACTGCGTTATTATTATGAAAATCATCCTCTCCGGCGGGGGCACTCTGGGTTCGGTCAGCCCGCTGCTCGCTATTTTTGAAGAAATTAAAACCCGGCAGCCAAAAGCCGAGTTTTTATGGTTAGGCACCAGATTCGGCCCGGAAAGCAAACTGATTGCCGGCTGTCAAATCCCGTTAAAAAAGATTTTTTCCGGCAAATGGCGCCGGTATTTTTCCTTATATAATTTCATTGATCCGCTCCTCGTGATTTTTGGATTCTTTCAGTCTTTGAGAATTATTTTAAAATTCAAGCCCGATTGGGTCGTCTCGGCCGGGGGATTTGTCGCCGTGCCCGCGGCTTTTGCCGCCAAAGTTTTAAATAAAAAGATTCTTATTCACCAGCAAGATGTTTTACCCGGTTTGGCTAATAGAATCATCGCCCCTTGGGCCAAGGCGATTACCGTTTCGTTTGAAAAATCGCTTAATGATTTTCCCAGGGGAAAAACAATTTTAACCGGCAACCCGGTAAGGCCTGATGTTTTAGGCGGCGCAAAAGGAGAGGGGTTGAGAGCTTTTGGTCTGCAGTCAGACCGGCCCATAGTTTTAGTCATCGGCGGCGGCACCGGCGCGCTTGATTTGAATAAACTGGTTTTGGCGGCGCTTGACGAACTCCTCGGCTTTTGCCAGATTATCCATTTAACCGGCGGCAAAGCTAAAGCCGCGGCGGCTTTGCCCGGCTATCGGCCGTTTGAATTTTTAACCGACCAGCTGAAAAACGCCTACGCCGCCGCCGATCTGGTCGTCAGCCGCGCGGGGCTGGGCACTTTGACGGAATTAGCCGTTTTAAAAAAACCGGTGCTGGTTATTCCGCTGCCGGGCCACCAGGAAAACAACGCTTTGGAATTTTTCAAGAAAAATGCCGCGGCCCTGCTTTTCCAGAAAGACCTGACGGCCCAGAAATTCGCCGGGGCGGTTAAAATTTTATTAAGCGACAAAGCGGAATTGGAAAACCTAAGCCGCAATATCGCCAAAATCATGCCCGAAGGCGCGGCGGCAAAAATTACAGATTTAATCTATGCCGATTGACTTGAATAAAATCAAGAAAATTTATTTTATCGGCCTCAAGGGCGTGGCCATGTCGGGCCTGGCTTTGATTTGCCAGAAGCGCGGCTTGGCAGTTTTCGGCTCGGATGTCAAAGAAAAATTCATTACGGATGAAATTTTAAAACAGGCCGGGATTGAGGCGTATGCCGGCTTTGACCCAAGCCATCTGGACGACCGGCCGGATTTGGCCGTGATCGGCGCTTCCTGGGGCGATGATAATTCCGAAGTTTTGGCCGTTAAAGAGCGCCGGATTCCTTTTATTACCGATTCGGAATTGCGCGGCTTATTGAGCCGGGAAAAAAGAACCATTGCCATAACCGGCGTTCACGGCAAAACCACGACCACGGCGCTTCTGGCTTATTTATTTGACCGCGCCGGCTTAAAGCCGAGTTTTTTGATCGGCACGGGCGCCGTGCCGGATTTGGGCGCCAACGCGGCCTGGGGGGCGGGCGCGCATTTCATCGTTGAAGGCGATGAATACGCCAAAAGCCGAAGCGATAAAACCCCTAAATTTCTGGATTTGGATCCGGCCGTCTCGGTTATTACCAGCTTAGAGTGGGAGCATGTTGACGTTTTTCGGGATTTGGCGATTATGGAAGAGTATTTTAGAAAACTGATAGAAAAAACCAGGGATTTAATCGTGGCTTGCGGCGACTGGCCGAGCATCAGTAAGATTATTGCCGGTCATGAAGCAAAAGTCGCGACTTACGGCTTTAAGAAACATAATAGATGGCAGGCCTTTAATCTTAAGCCGGAATTTGACCAGACGCGGTTTAAAGTAAAAAATGAAGATAAAGATTTGGGGGAATTTTCTCTCAAGCTTTTCGGCGAGCATAATGTCTTAAACGGTTTGGCGGCCATAATTGTCGGCCTAAACGAGGGGATTGAGCTTGAAACCATCAGGGAAACCATCAGGAATTTTTCCGGCGCCCGGCGCCGGTTTGAAGTCAAAGAAAAAAACGGCGTAATTTTTGTTGACGACTACGCCCACCATCCCACGGAAATAAAAACCACGCTCAAAGCGATTCGCCAGCGCTATTCGGACAAACCGATTTACTGCGTTTTTCAGCCCCACACGGTTTCGCGCACCAAGGCGCTTTTGGCGGACTTCGCCGGCAGTTTCAAGCTGGCCGACAAAGTCATTATCGCCGATATCTTCGCTTCGGCCCGGGAGCCGGTTTCCGATTTCACTTCAAAAGACCTGACCCAAGAAATTAAAAAGCATCAGCCCGGGGCGATTTACGGCGGCGGCTTGAACCAAATTTCTGAATACTTGAAAGACAAAATAGAACCGGGGACGGTTTTAGTGACCATGGGAGCAGGGGATGTTTATCGGGTGAGAGACAAGTTATTAGCTTAATAATTTTAAATTTTAAATTTTAATTTAATTTCAAATAATTTAATTTCAAATTTCAAAA
>MHIR01000007.1:0-21100 GCA_001817615.1 Candidatus Buchananbacteria bacterium RIFCSPLOWO2_02_FULL_46_11b
AGCCGACCGGCGGTCTTGAACAGGCCGGGGAAAAATTTAAGGAAATTAAATGGATTAAACCAATGGAAGCTAAAGAATATTTTACGACATCATTACATCCAATATTAGCAGAGTATTTAAAATCATTAGAATAAGAAAATCAAGTGAACCCATTCTTAAAAGCTAATAGCTAACCCTATGGAAATCAAAAAATACTTTGAAGCCGCCTTAAAACAAGGGGCCTCGGATTTGCATCTGATTGCCGATGATCCGCCGGTTTTAAGAGTCAACGGCGGCTTGGTTATAATTGAAGAAAAGCCGCTTGCCGCCGCTGAATTGCAGACGGCGATTTTTTCTTTGCTGGACAAAAAAGAAGCGGAAGCTTTTCAAAAAGAAAAAGAGCTTGATTTGGCATGGGATCTGGTCGGCAGCCATTTCCGGGTCAATCTTCATCTGCAAAGCGGAAAAATCGGCCTGGCCGCCAGAATCATTCCCGCCGAGATTCCTTCGGCCAAGGAAGTTAATTTTGACGAGACGGTTTATCGGCTAAGCCATTTAAATCAGGGCTTGATTTTAGTGACCGGCCCCTCGGGTTCGGGTAAATCAACGACCCTGGCCGTTTTAATTAATTTAATCAATCAAGAGCGCAAAGCCCATATTATTACGATTGAAGATCCGATTGAATTTATTTTTAAGGAAAAGCAAAGCGTGATTGAACAGCGCGAAGTCGGCCGCGACACCAATTCTTTTAGTGAAGCTTTAAAACGGGCCTTGCGCCAGGATCCCAATGTTATCATGGTCGGCGAAATGCGGGATCCGGAAACAATTTCGGCCACTTTGACGGCGGCCGAAACCGGCCATTTGGTCTTATCCACCCTGCATACCAACAGCGCGGCCGAAACCATTGAAAGAATCGTTGATATGTTTCCGGCCCACCGCCAGCATCAGATTCTGACGCAACTGGCCTCGGTTTTGCGGGCCGTGGTCAGCCAGCAATTGGTGCCCCAGAAAGGCGGGGGCGTTATTATGGCCCGGGAAATTTTAATCAATACGCCGGGAATCGCCAATTTAATGCGGGAAGGCAAAACGATTCAAATCAATTCCGCCATCCAAACCGGCCGCAAAGACGGGATGATTACCATGGCTTCCTGCTTAAAGGACCTTTACGAGCAGGGCCTGATT
The DNA here is from genome assembly GCA_001817615.1 of Candidatus Buchananbacteria bacterium RIFCSPLOWO2_02_FULL_46_11b. GTDB lineage: Bacteria > Patescibacteriota > Patescibacteriia > Buchananbacterales > UBA6539 > 02-FULL-45-11b. Next base: position 1,162 of record MHIR01000007.1, read on the forward strand.
GACCGGCAGGTTTATTTGAACCGGACCGGGAGCGGGGAGACATTGAGCACTTACTACTAGATGGTCAGGTTGTCAGGTTGTCAGGTTGATAGGTTGCTATGTTGTTTGCTTTGTTATTTGATATTAGCGAAATTTTCAATAAATTTGGATAAAAATAGTTAGGCGAAATAAAAATTTATCCATCCCCAAAACCTAACCACCTAATTAATCCGGCGAAGCTCGACTTTATCAGACTAAAGTAAGAACGCAGTCGGACAACCTAACCACCTAACTACCTAACCTATGACCGACGAGCGCTGGGAAAATATCATTGACCGCATTAAGGATAATTTTGAATTGACCGACCGGCACGCCGAAGACTTGCCCGAGAAAGACGGCCGGGGGACGGCGGAGATTGTTGAATTTATCGGCCCGCTGGGCAAAATGAAATTGGAGCGCACGACCCAGCCTTTGCTTTTGGGCAAAAAAACTTTGGGTTCAAAAAGAATCGGCAGCCAGACGACGGTGGAGTATTTATACTCGGACACGGAAACCACCCACCGCTTCCGGGTTTTTCGCTATGACGAGGTTAATGATAATTGGCAAGAAATGGCCAAGGAGAAGAGCGAGATGATGTTCTGATTATTTAAGTTAGTTAAAGCATATTGTAGTTTTGAAATTTTAAAGGATAAAATCCCAAATTCAAAAAGATAAATTACAAGCACCAAATTCCAAATTCCAAATAAATTCCAAATCCCAAATTCCAAATCACAAACAGTTTATTTTAGGGTTTTGAATTTTGGTGCTTGTAATTTGCCTGCCCGCCATGCCGTTTACATTTTTTACGGATAAATCCATTAAAATCAGATTAAAATGTTTATTGAATAATTAAAGTTAGTGGCGAGGCAGGCGGGTTTGGAATTTGAGATTTTGAATTTGGGATTTAGGCCCGTATTTATTACAAGCTTTTAAAATTAGAGAAAGCCTATAAAATTATATAAACTTATTAACTCTAACCAACTCTCTATGTTTTGGACAAAAAAAATCAACGACACCGCGGTTATGCGCTATGGCTTTTTGGGCGGCATCGGCGAAGCCCTCTTTTGCTTTATCGTGGTTTTATTCATGTCTTTTATCCAGCAGTCCTTGATTATTTCGGCTAAAGCCAGCGGCCTGGCCGGTTTTTTGCTGTTTTTGCTGGTTTTTGTCTTTTCCGCGGCGGCTTCCGGGCTTTTATTGTTCGGTTATCCGGTTTATTTGGCCCTGCAGCAGCGTTTTGCCGAGGCTTTAATGACGGCGGCCACGAGTCTTTTAACCATGGCGATTATCGGGATTTTGGTGTTTATACTCATCTCTTTTATTTAAAATAACCCCGTGAATCTGCTAAAGTAAATTAAGCCAGACCTATTAAGCTGCTTACCTCGCTTAATTTACTTAATTTACTTCAACAATCCTAAATAAATGAATACAAAATTCATCACTCTAATTTTATTATTTTCTTTATCCCTCTCCCTCTCGGCTTGTCTTAAGGCAAAAGACCGGCTGGATTTCAATCAGAATCAAAACGGGGGCAAAGAGGTTCAGCCGCCGGTTTTGGCCGAAGCCGAACTGGAACAGAATTATCAAACCGCGGTTAAAGAGGCGCTTTTACCGTATTGGCAAAAACAAGACATCTCGGGAGTCAAGGATAAAATTTTGGAATTGCGCGCGCCGGCGAAATTTTTGGATTTGCATTTTAATTTAGTCGTGGCTTTGGAACTTTTGGAACAAGGCAAAGCCGGCGCGGACCAGGGAAAAATTGAAGCGGGGATGGAGAAGCTGAATGTTTTGAAGACCAAGTATCCTTGGCTTAGCGAGTAAATTCGGATTAAAAAAAGTAAATAAAAAGTAAATTACGAGTAAATTAATAGTAAATTAAAGCAGCTATTAATTTACTATTAACTCGCTTTTAATTTACTTTTAATTTACTTATTCATGACTCTAATTAATTTAGAGGAAAAAATTGCCGCCCCGGCGCCGGCGGCCTCAAAACCAAGAATTGAAGCCGAACCGGCGGCGCCAAAAGTCAAAAAACATCATTTCAAAAGAAATTGCTGTTTTTTAGTTTTGCTTTTATTTATTTTTTCTTTAACTTTAGCGGCGGCGGCCGTGGCCAAGACCGGGATTTTTGAAATTCCGGTTTTCTCCTCGGTTTTTTATCGCCTACCCAAGCCGAAAAGAGAAATCAAGATTGAGAACCAAGCCTCGGCCGGCGGCCAGAACTTGAATTTCAGCCTGAATACTGAAACCAAAAAAATTACTTTAGAATTAAGCGAAGAAGATTTGACTTTTCTTTTGCGCCAGGCCTTAACCCGGGCCAATGATCCTTATTTTGCGCAAAACCTTCAGGCCCTGATTTTTGGCGGGGAAGTGGAATTGTCCGGACTGCTGTTAAAACCGCTGAAAGTCAATTTAACCTTGAAATTAAAACCGCTTTTAGCCGACAGCCGGCTTGACTTCAAGCTTACAAAAATTATCGTCGGCAGCTTGCCAATTCCGGCCGAATATGGCAATATGACAGTTCACCGCCTTTTGCAAAAGCCGCTGGAACAGCTGAATTCGGCCATGGTTAAATTCCAGCTGGAAAGTCTGGAATTAAGCGAAAAGAAAGCCCAAGTGATTTTCGGTTCCGAGTCGTTAATGCTTTTACAAAATAATTTTAATTTCTAATCCTTTGTTGCCGATGTGGTTTATTAACCGCTTTACGCCTCTGGCCTGCGCTCTGGCTGTTTTTGTCCTGCTGGAATCAATCATCAAATCGCCGCGGCTGATTTACGCCGCCGCGCCGCTTATTTTGTTTTTGGTTTTTTTAAGCCTCTGGCAGTTAACCGGGCAAAAATTAAGAAACGGGAAATTGTGGCGTTTTCTAATCACGCCTTTTATTTTTATTGCCGGCAGCCTGTTAGTCTTAAGTTTTTTGGAAGGTTTTTATTTAAGGCAGTTTTTATGCCTGATTGCCGCGGTTTTGCTCGGAATATTTTTGGAAATGATTTATCTTTGGCTTCACGCCCGGCCGAAATACCAGCCCCACGCCCTGGAAAATATCTCCGCCCATCTGAATCTCCTGACCGTTTTTTTGATTTCCAGCGGCGCTTACAGCCTGATAATTTTTATCAATTTTTCCTTCTGGCCGCTGGTTTTAATTTATGCCCTGCTGGTTTTGCTTTTAACCTATCAGCTTTGCTGGGTGGAAAATATCATTTTTCCCTCAAGCGGGCCGTATCTGGCCGCGGCGCTGGTAGTGACGCTGGAAGTTTTTTTGGCGGTAAGCTTTTTGCCGACCAGCGCTTATATCGGCGGCCTGATCGTGGCCTTGGTTTATTATCTGATCACGGGCGTGCTGCGCAATTTGTTTTTGGGCGTGAAAGAGAAGGCCGTGATTAAAAGATACTTGTTAATCAGCGTGATTGTTTTTTTGATAATCATGGTGACAGCCAAATGGTTTTAGTGCGGATGATTTAGCCGCTTTGTTTTAGATGGTTTTTGAAAATATAAGCCTAAATTGAGAGCGTTGATTAATTATTTTTAATAGCTTGTACTAATTTCATTTTTGGCTTAATTTAGAGTTATAGAAGCGGATTAACCCCGTTAGAAATAAATTTCTAACGGGGTAGACGCGGATAACTTGAATTATTCAACGGTCTAAATTTATCTTTTTAGTGCTTGGAATTTGTAATTTTCGCTCAATGCTTATAATTTAATTTTAATTAAAAAGTTAAAAAATATTTAATTATACTCAATACTATGAAACTAAAGCTCTCAAAACTCTTCAAAAAAGGGGACAAGCCCTTTATCTCTCAAGTCGTAATTCTCTCCGCCGCCTTCGGTTTCGGCGCCGGCCTGGCCGGCCAGATTCTGGCCAACGCTTATCTTGATCCGTGGAAAGAGATTTACGTCAGCCAAAGCCTGACGGCCGATATTCAGAAGATACCGGAGCTGAAGCGGGTAAAAAGGTTTTTGGGCATCGAGCAGGATTTTGAAGTCAGCAGCGCCGTTTCAAAAACTTTCCCGGCGCTGGCGGGAATTTATTATAAAAAACCGGCGGGCGGCAATGTCTTGAATCAAATTTATTCCGGCCAAGACCTTTTAAACAGCGGCTTTGTTCTGACTAACGACGGCTGGCTTTTGGCTTTCGGCAAGAATTTGACTGATGCCAAAAAAGATCAATTGGTCGCGGTGGTAAAAAATAAAGTTTATCCGGTGGAAAATATCATTGTTGATAAGGCAACCAATGTCGTTTTTTTAAAAATTGCGGCTAATAATTTGGCGGTGATAACTTTGGGCGATTCCGACGAGTCGGTCTCGGGCCAGCTGCATATCGCTTTGAACGGTTTGGGTGAAACTATGGTTTCTACGATCAAGAGCAACGTTTCTTTATCGGCCGGCAATCAAACTATGTCTTCAGAGCGCTATAATAAGCAGATCTTGCTGGCCGATAATTTAAGCCCGGATTATTCGGGCGGCCCGCTGATTAATTTGGCCGGGGAGTTAATCGGCCTGGTTAAAGAAAGCTTTGGCAGTCAGGCTTTGGCCGCCGCGGTCCCGGTCAATCAGTTCCGGCCGGCGATTCAGGGAGTCTTGAAAAATAATAAGCCAAGCCGGCCTTTTGCCGGCATCAATTATTATGATTTAAGCCTGACGGTCGGCCTGGAGCAGTCATTAAGCCAGGGCCAAGACAAGGGCGCGCTAATTTACCAAAATCCCAAAGCCAAAACGCCGGCCGCTTTGGCGGATTTGAAAGCTAATGACATTATTGTAAGCTTGGATGATGAGCCCTTGGATAAGAACAGCGGCTTGGTTGATTTAATTCAGCAGTATTCTCCCGGCGAGGAAATCACTTTGGAAATTTTGCGCGAGGGGAAGACGGTGAAGCAGAAGCTGACTTTATCTGCCTCGGCAGAATAGCTTGTGTTAGCTTGTAGCTTGTAGAATAAAAAATAGGAGGCGAGAATTTTAAATTTTAAACCCGCCCGCCTCGCCATTAACTTGAATTATTTAATAAACTTTTTAATCCGGTTTTAATGGGTTTATCTGTAAAAAATGTAAACGGCATGGCGGGCAGGTGGGTTTAAAATTTAAAATTTAAAATCATACATCTTCTATCCGCTATCTCCTAATTCTACAAGCTACAAGCTACTTCCTGCAAGCTAAAAAAAAGACGCGGTAATTTTTTTCAAATGCCGCGTCTTTATTAGTAGACCATTAGGCGCTAAGGCTTCTTTTCCCCCCTGTGGATAAGTTCCGGATTAGGCGAAAAGAGCTTATTCTTGATTTTCCACTTATCCACATACTGGCCAATGCCCCGATTCGCCAGCTTATTCTTGATTGAGGTTCTGCCTTGCGACCACTCCAGCAGGCTGTTGAAATTGATCTTGTAGCGGCCTTGAACCACGATGTATTTCAGCTGTTGGGACTTGAGCGCCCGGCGGATGGTTTTTGGCTCAACCCCGAAGAGGCGGGAAGCCTCGGAAACCGAGACTCGGATGACATTATCCATATAAAATAGGGTTATTTGTCTAGAATAGCTTAGACAATTATTGATAGTTTTATCTTAACAAATAACGATTAAATAGTCAATGGGCGGCTGATTTTTTAATCTTGACCCGCCTAACTTTTTCACTTATTATTTATTTAAGATGGTTTGAGTCCAGAATCTAACGCAACACTTCTTGTCTTTTATTAAAGTATTATTGGGGTATTTCTTGAAAAATTATAATTGAGATTATGCTTAATTAAGCTAAAAATTTCAATTTTTTTATGGATGCCTGATAATCCTCGTATTATTTGTTTCTTTAAGGTGTTGCGTTAGATTATAGAGACCAACATGGTTAAACTTTATCTTTAAATAATATAAAAATTTAAACTCAAATAAGCTACAAAAAGTTAGGCGGGTTGACTTTATTTTGAAAAATTGTTATAGTAATAAATTAAAGGTGTAACATTTATTAATCTTTTACGTCTTTATTAATGAAAACATCAAATATTACGGACAAGCTATTATTGCTAAAACTGAAAAAGAAAGATCCAGATGCCTTTGCCCAGCTCTATGATCTGTATTTAACGCCTATTTACAGATTTATTTATTTTAAAGTTTCCACCCGCCAGGACGCGGAAGACCTTACCTCGGAAGCATTTTTGAAAATTTGGCAGTACATTACGGAAAGCGAAGAAGAGATTGAAAATTTAAGAGCCTTGCTTTACCGCATCGCGCGGAATTTGGTCATTGATTTCTATCGGCAGAAAGCCAGAGCCGCTTTTGTCCGGGATGAAGAAGTCCTGGAAAATATCGCTGATGAAAAACAGCAAAACCTGCTTTCCCAAATTGACGTGGAAATCGGCTTGAATGGCATCCAAAAAGTTTTGCGCCAAATGAAAGACGAATATCGGGAAGTAATCGTTCTGCGGTTTATAGACGAGCTTTCAATTTCCGAGATGGCCAAAATATTAAACAAATCAAAAGGTTCAATCAGAGTTCTGCTCCATCGGGCGCTCAAAGTCGCCAAAAAAATATCCAACCAAAATGGAAAATAATATAATCAAAGAAATCAAAGAAATCAAAAAAGAAGTTTCCCCCCGGCCCGAATGGGTAAAACAGAGCCGGGCTCTTTTATTGAAAGAAATTGCCGCCGATTCCCGGCCGGCAACTTTAGGTATTTTTGATTACAGCCGATTTATCAGCCAGCTGTTTCGCCAATACGCTTTTGAGCCGGCCGTGGTCATGCTTTTAATTTTTGCCACTTTCTTGGGCAGCAGCCTGACTCTAAACGCCGCTTTCTACAGCCTGCCCGGCGCGCCTTTGTATCGCGTCAAGATCGCTTTGGAAAAAACCCAGCTGGCCTTAATCCCGGGCGAAAAAGAAAAAATAGAATTAAAAATTGAATTCGCCCAAAAGCGCTTTGAAGAACTGAATAAAATCGCCCGGCAGACGGATGTCGCCCCTGAAGAAAAAACCCAGCAGATTAAAGAAGCGGTGGCGGAATTCAAGACCAATGTCGCGGCCATCAGCACTCACTTGAATAAAATTAAAGAAACCATCAAGCAATTGGATGAAAATAAGACTGTTGGCCAAGATAAAGATCAAACCGTCATGATGGCCATTTCGGCCAGCGCCAAAACCGAAGAATTGATAAAATCAATTGACCAGACGATTGAATCCTTATCGGAAACGGAAAAAGCCGAAGTCCAGGAAATTGTTTCTAATGTCATTAAGTCGGCCCAGGAAGCCGGCCAGTCCGCCCAGGAGCTAAAAGATCAATTGTCCGCCGAAGGCGAAATTAAAGGCGCGGCAACTTCCACTGATCAGGCCGTTGAAACTCCGGTTCAATCGGCCGGGACGACCACGGATAATACGACTCAAGATTAGCTTGTAGGAAGTAGCTTGTAGCCCCGCACCTATTTTACTCATTAATTGTATTCAAATTTGACTTTTCTTTTGAATAAAGTAGCTTATTTAATCTAAATAATAATCAGTAAAATAGGTGCGGGGCTACTTCCTGCAAGCTACAAACTTTACTACGCGCCCAACCAGTTTTAAATATCGTTGGGTTTAAAAAACTTGCTTTTTCTTTTTAGAGGAATTAGGATCTAATGCCCCCTGGATTAGAAAGGTAAAGGTCGATCCGGCAACGGAGCCTTTATAAGCCAAGGAAAAAAGGTATTAGCTGCCCCTCAATTTTATTCGGGGCCCAAGATGTTGTTAAGCTCACCTAGGTGTAACAAAATCTGGCCTAACTAAAAAGTCAAAGCCGGTTAAAGAAAGGAAAAATTAAAAATGTTAAGAAAATCACTAACCTATACAGTCGTCATTACGACGATTATTTGGTCAGTCGGTTTATTTGCCATGCCCTTGTCCGTGGCGGCGGTTGCTTCCGGAGATTTGATCAAGCTTGCCTGCGCCGCGGGCGCGGGCGTCAATGACTCCTGCAAAGCCGTCTATTATCTCGGGGCCGACAGCAAGAGATACGTTTTCCCGGATGAAAAAACCTTTAAAACATGGTATGCCGATTTTTCCGGCGTCCAGACGGTTTCTTCAACGGAAATGAGCTCTTATGCCATCGGCGGCAATGTCACTTATAAACCGGGCGTGAAATTGATTAAAATCACCACTGACCCGAAAGTTTACGCGGTTTCCGCCAACGGCACCTTAAGATGGGTGACGACGGAAGCCATCGCCATTGATTTATACGGCGCCAACTGGGCTTCAATGGTCCAGGATGTCGCGGATTCATATTTTGTCAACTATACGCTCGGCACCGACATCGCCGCGGCGGCTGATTACGACAAAGCGGCGGTTACGGCGGCCGCCGAGTCAATCAATGTTGACAAAGGCCTGTCAAGCGGCGGCGGGGTCGCGACCGGCACGGGTTTAACCGCGGCTTTGGCCGCCGACACCCCGGCTTCCGCGATTGTTGTCCAGAAAGCGGCCCGGGTGCCGTTTACCACGATTAACCTTACCGCTTCGGCTGACGGCGACGCGATTATTGATTCCCTCGTGATTGAAAGAAAAGGCCTGGCCGCGGACAGCAATTTCGCCGGCATTATTTTAATTGATGCCGCCACCGGCAACAAGATAAACGCCACGCCAAAGACCTTTAATTCCTCGCATCAGGCAACAGTTAACGACGACATTACGATTGCGGCCGGCACGACCAAAAAGATTATCATCGCCGCCAATATGGCCTCCACCTTGCAAGCCGGTGAAGCGCCGGCTTTGGCTCTGGCTTCGGTCGTCTTAAAAGGCACGACCGCTTTGGTCGGCACTCTGCCGATTACCGGCAACACCATGACCATGAACGCCACGATCGCAATCGCCACGGTTCAGGTCGGTCCGGGCGGCACGACGTTTTCTGACACCGCGCCTCCGGTCGGCACGACCTTAGATGTAGGCGAAATCAAAATTAAGAACAACAGCTCCGTGGAAAAAATTGAGTTAAGTGAAATTACTTTGACTCAATCCGGTTCCGTGGCTGATGGCGACATCGTCAATCTGAAGATTAAGGAAACCGGCACAACCGAAGATTTGGCGACTTTGGCGGCGACTGCCGGCAAGAAAGCGACTTTCAAGTTCACTACGCCCATTGTCATTGACAAAGGCAAGGACAAGTCGTATACCATTTCCGCCACCGTGGAAAACGGCTCAACCCGGACCATTGATTTTGACGCCTGGTATCAGGATGACATTTTAGTCAAGGGCCAGGTCTATGGCTTCAACATCCTGCCTGATTATTACAGCAACAGCGGCCTGACCACGGCCGTCACTTCCGAGCCGAGAATCAACGGCTCTTCCGTTTGGGCGGTTCAGACCATCGGCAACGGCACATTAGCCATTGAATCAGCCGATACGATTGCCGCCAATATCGCGGAAAGCACTAATCAGGTCATGTTAGGCAAATATAAATTCACGGTCAAAGGCGAGGCGGTTGAAATCACTTCCATCGGCTGGCGCGTGACCATCACGCAGGCCACCGGCGGCTTGGGCGCGACCACGACCGACATCACCAATTTGACGGTTTATGATCCGAACGGCAAAGTGGTCGCCGGTCCCGCGGATCCGAATTACAATACCAGCGCCGGCCAAAGCAGCGGCACGGTTTCTTTCGGCACGGCCACTACCACAGACACGATCACAGTGCCGATCGGCGAAACCGTTTACACGGTTAAAGCCGATTTAAGCAGTGATTTTGCCAATAATGACACCATTTGGACCAATATCTATCCCCAGCTAATCACGGCCAAAGGTTCAGTTACGGGCAATACTTTAACCACCACGAACATCCAGTCAACTGGCTCAAAGCAAACCGCGACTAAGACGATTAAAGCCGCCAAGCTCGCGGTTTCTATCTCTCCGACGCCGGCGGCCACGACGGTTATTGCCGGCACCCAGAATTACGCCTTTGCCAATCTGGTTTTTGACGCTTCTGATTCCGGCGATAACATCAAGGTAACGCAGGTAAAATTCACGGTTTGGACCACCACCGGCTATCCGTCCAATTTGGCCAATATCACCATTTGGGACGGCGCGGCCCAGCTTGCCACCAGCAACGACACGGGTTCCGGCGGCAATATGACCAGTGCGACGGGTGGCGCGGAAGCGACCACAACCTTTACCTTGTCAACGCCGTTAGTTGTCACCAAGGGTACGACTAAGACCTTGACTTATAAAGCCAATATCGCTTCCGGCACCGCGGCTGGTTCAATTTTATCGGTCGGTTATGATAGCACCAGCGCGCCGACCGCCAAAGACTCCGCGGGCAACGACGCGACGGTTGTCAGCAGCAATTCCCACGGTCAGAATATGACCATTCAGTCTTCCGGCACGGTCACTTTGTCCGCGGCCACTTCGCCGACTGACACTTTAGTCGCCGGCGGCCAAGCCGAAGAAGTCCTGAAATTCACGGTCGCCGCTTCCCGCGAAGATATGACCATCACTCAAGGCTACGTTGATGTTTTGGAGGTCGGCGCTCTTGGCGGGCTTAAGCAGATTTCCAAAGTGGAAATCTATGACGGCACCGCGTTAGTCGCTTCGGGCAACGCGACCAGCACTGGCTCGGTTGACGCCACGGTCCTGGTTTCTGAAGTAAGCGCCGGTTCCTGGAAGCTTTTAGCCGGCCAGACCAAGACTTACACGGTCAAAGCCACGACCCGCGTTCCGGATTATTACACGCAGGTGATTTCCGGCACGACTTCCGACGCCACTTCCGGCGAAGGAGTTGATTTCGCCGTGGACTCCGCCAATCTGACGATCAGCGGCGTCACCAGCGGTGAAATCGCGGCGGGCTCAAGATCCGGCTCGGCCAGCGCGAACAATTTTTATGTCTTCAAGGCCATTCCGAAATTCCAGTTAAACGACACGTTGGGCACGGAAAAAGCCGGCGGCACCCTGCCGCAGGGCGGCAAGACCGCGGCGGAATTGTACAAGTTCAAAGTGACGGCAGTCGGCGGCGATGTCGGCTTGTTCTCCTTTGTTTTCTTAGTCAATACCACGACGGCCACCTTGACCCAGTCATACAAGCTGTATGACGGCGGCACCGCAGTCGCGGCCACGACCACTTTTGTCGGCTCCGACACCAACTCACATTATTTGTCCAATAACGCGATTGGCGGCAAAGGCCTTATCCGCCTGATTCTGACCAACGACGGCACGACGCCGAACGGGGCCATGAATGACGTCGTGCCTTTGACGGTTGACAGCGGCACGACCAAAACCCTTACTTTAAAGGCGGATATCGTTTGCCAGAATATCGGCACGACCTGCGGCGCTTCGTCCGGCAACGGCAATGTCGCGGTTTCCTTGCTGGGCAATTCCCTGCAATGGACGACCGGCGCGGGCATGCAAGTGGCTAAAGCCGATGCCCAGCTCTATACCTGGAATACCGACAGCGGCGCCAATATAATCTGGACCGATTACTGGCGGACCTACAACAATTCCTCAACCACGGCTTCGGCCACGGAACAGTGGTGGAACGGCTGGAGATTGAGGGATACCGCCGGTTCCTTACTGCAGACCACTTCCACCGAATCAACCTGGATAAGATAATTCCGAATATCTGACAATCAGCTAAGATAAAATCGCCCCGCCTCTCACGAGAGGCGGGGTTGATTTTTTTGGCCCGATTTTATATAATGATTATAATCAGACAGTATTTACCATCTGGAATCGGCGCAAGCCGATAGCCGAGTTTGATGCGGTTTAAAATGATTAAAATTACAAGCACCAAATCTCAAATTCCAAACGACATGGTTTAGGCGGCAGAATATTGGATTTTAGCAAGAGCGTCGTAAAGAATAAAAATTTAAATACAATCAACATAGCGCCAGTTTATTATTAATTTAATAAATATGGGTTATGTTGAAGGTAAAAATCACAAATTCCAAATCTCAAATTCCAAACAAATCTCAATTACCAAAATTCCAAATTTCAAACAAGCTCAAGATATCGGCAGTCAAGATCTAAAACGGTATGATTTGGAAGACCGGACTTTGGAATTCAGCAAAAGAATTATCCGGTTGGCCAAGGCCTTGCCGAAAAACAGCATAAATTTTGAGCTGACAAAGCAGGCCGTAAGATCCGGCGCTTCAGTCGGCGCCAATTATCGCGAAGCCAATGAAACGGAAACTAAAAAAGATTTTCAATTCAGATTGAGAATCAGCCGCAAAGAAGCGAAGGAAACGGTTTATTGGCTGAATTTGATTATTGAAGCTAATCCGGAAATAACTGAAAGGATAAAACCCTTATTGCAAGAAAATCAGGAATTGCTGAAGATTTTTGCCGCTATTTTGGAAAAAATAAAAAAGAAGAATGCCGAATAGGTAAAAAATTCCAAGCGCTAAATTTCAAATTTGAAGCGTTATTATTGAGGTTTGGAATTTGTAATTTTGAACATTGCAATTTGTTTGGAATTTGGTGCTTGGAATTTGGAATTTAGGTCTATTATTTCTCAAAAAATTTTTAAAACCGAAACAAACGAGTAAAAGTTTAATAATTCATAAATAACATTAATATGAAAATGAACAACAAAATAGTCGGTATCATTGCCGCCATTGTTATCCTGGCCGCGGGGATTCTATTATTCGCGCCAAAGCCGGAAGAAAAAAAGATTGATCCGCTGGGCGAGCTGGTTTTTATCAAGGCCGATTTGCCGCCGGAATTGACTGAACAGTATCAAAAACTTTTTGACGCGGCCAAAAACGATATTCAAAAAGATCCGGGCAAATACATGGCCTGGATCCAGATCGGCCAGACGAAATTGGACGCCGGCGATTATGAGGGCGCCGAAAGAGCCTGGCGCCATATTGCCGAATTAAAGCCGGATTCTTATGTCGCTTTTAGGCAATTAGGCTATTTATACGGCTATGTCGTTCATGATTTTCCAAAAGCCGAGGCCGCTTACCGGGAAGTAATCAAGCGCGATGCCGGATTAGCGGACAGTTATACTTCATTATATGATATTTATCGTTCTTGGGAAGGCAAAGAATCTTTGGCCCCGCAGATTTTATTGGAAGGCCTGCAAAATCTTAAAGACGAGCCTTATTTAATCGCGGCTTTGGCCCGCCATTACCGGTATAATAACGAAATAGATAAGGCGATTGAGTATTTTGAAAAATTATTGGCCGTTGATCCGCAGAATCAAGAAGCCCAAGAGGCCTTGAAAAACCTGAAATAACCGCAGTTTTTGACAAAAAAACCGCTAAGCTGTTCACAAAGCGGCGCGGCGGTTTTTTAATTATTTAATTCAAATAGATTTTTTCCGTTTCCCCAAGCATTTTTTCCAGGCGGAATTTTTGAGAAACGTCAATTTTTGCCTGCCGGCCAAGCCGCGGGGCCAGATTTTTATCTGATAAAATCTTATTTATCGTGCCGGCCAATTCTTCCGGGTCAGCCGGTTTGACGAGCAAGCCGTTTTCTCCGTCAATAATCATCTCCGGATTGCCGCCGACTTCGGTGGCGATAATCGGCTTGGCGGCTTGCATCGCTTCCAAGATCGTATAAGAAAATCCTTCTTTGATTGAAGGCAGGACAAATAAATCAAAAGCGGATAAATACTTATAAGCTTCGGGCTTGGCGCCGGACAGTAAAAAATTATTTTTCAAGCCCAGATTTTCTATTTCTTTTTCCAGCTTCGGCCGCAGTTCGCCTTCGCCGATTAAAACAAAAAAAACTTCCGGATGCGCGGAAATAATTTCGGCGGCGGCTTTGATTAAAAAACTAAGCCCTTTAGTTTCATAAAAATTGGCAATCGCGCCGATTATAATTTTATCTTGGGGCAGGCCCAATTCAATTTTTCCGGCCGCCGGCTCAAGAAAAATCAAAGGAGGAATGCCGTTATTTATCGTAATCAGCTTGTTTGGCCGGCAGATTTTATGAATTAACCCCTGCTGGCGGTCAAATTCCGAAACGCAGATCAGCTTGTCTTTAAACATGGCCGTCATCTTTTCCAGCCAGATATAAAATATTTTTTTGGCCCGGCTCATGGGTTCATTGAAGACAAAGCCGTGGACCGTGTAAATCAGCCGATGCTTTTGGCTGTTTAATGAATGGCGAGCCAAGAATGACGCCAGGGAGCCGACAATGCTCGCTTTACTGCTGTTTAAATGGACAATATCCGGCCTTATTGCCTTAATTAGGCGGCAGATCTCAATAGTAGCCAAAAGGTCGGAAACGGGGCTGATTTCGCGCGTTAAATGCTTAATTTTGGCGGTTTTAACGCCCCTTGAGGCTAATTTGGGGAACAATTCCTGGTCGCCGCCGGCCGCCACAATCACTTCAAATTCGTTTTTAGGCAAGTTGGTTGCCAAATCAAAAACATAGCGCTGGGCTCCGCCCCATTCCGATTGGGTAATAATGTATAAAATTTTGCTTATTTTAGCCATAATTTTAAGTTAAAAATTTTTTAAAAAAAGCTTGACCAAAAGCTAATTTTATATAATAATGATAAGGTATAATCCCTTAATAAGCAAGTCAAAATTTTGCTAAATTTGTCCAATTCAGCCGGTCCGGCCAAGGCCGTTTTTTTAGTCAATTCGGGAGTGTTAGATGATTCCATATTAAGGGAAATAGTTTTTTGGTTTTAATATTTTTTGAGAAATAATAGACCTAAATTCCAAATTCCAAGCGCCAAATTCCAAACCCGCCTGCCTCGCCATTAACTTGGATTATTTAATGAATATTTTAATCCGGTTTTAATGGGTTTATTTGCAAAAAAATCTAAACGGCATGGCGGGCAGGCAAATTACAAGCACCAAATCACAAATTCAAAACGCGAAACTAAGGGTTTGAAAATTGGAATTTGTAATTTGTTTGGTCCGCCAGCTGGCGGATTGAATTTGGAATTTCAACCGCTTGTATTTAATGGCAAATTTATGACTTCATTAAAGTAAATATTAATTAAATTATGTCAGAAACTAAAATTTGCGTCGTCGGGCTGGGCTATGTCGGCCTGCCTCTGGCCTGTCTGCTTTCAAAAAAATATCAAGTCTTCGGCTTTGACATCAGCGAAAAAAAAATCAATGATTTAAAAAACGGCTTTGATGAAACCGGAGAAATCGGAAAAGATTTAAAAAATTATCAGATTGAGTATTCAAACAGTCCGGCGATTATCAGCCAGGCGAATTTTATTATTATTGCCGTGCCGACGCCGGTTGATGAAAACAAAGACCCGGATCTGACTTTGGTGGAAAACGCCTCAAAACTGGCCGGCCGGAATTTAAGCCGGGGTTCAATCGTGGTTTACGAAAGCACGGTTTTTCCGGGCTGCAGCGAAGAAATATGCTTGCCGATTTTGGAAAAAGAATCCGGCTTGAAATTGGGAATTGATTTTAAGCTCGGTTATTCGCCCGAGCGGGTCAATCCCGGCGACAAAGAACATGCGATTGACAAAATTTTTAAAATTGTTTCCGGCAGCGATACCGAGGCTTTGGCAGAAATCGCCGAGGTTTACGGTTCCATTACCCAAGTCCATAAGGCGCCTAATATTAAAGTGGCCGAAGCGGCCAAGGTGATTGAAAATATCCAGCGGGATTTGAATATCGCTTTGATGAATGAACTGGCTTTGATTTTTGACCGCCTGGGCCTAAATACCAAAGATGTCATTGAAGCGGCCGGCACCAAATGGAATTTCCATAAATACCAGCCGGGCTTAGTCGGCGGCCATTGCATCGGCGTTGACCCTTATTACCTTACTTACAAAGCCCAGCAGCTCGGCTATGAGCCCAAAGTGATTTTGGCCGGCCGGGGAGTCAATGAATATATGGCGGAATTTGTGGCCGGTAAATTGGCCGGTAATAAGAGAGTTTTGATAATGGGGCTTACCTTCAAGGAAAATGTGCCGGACATAAGGAACAGCAAGGCCAAAGATTTAATCAGCCAGCTCAAGCCCCGGGTGATTGAAATATTCGGTTATGACCCTTTGCTTAATGAATTAAAAAATGAAGGCCGGGCGATTTTTAATAATTTGCTTTTTGGTTTGCCGGAGAAAAATATTATTTCAAGCTGGCCGCCATCGGAAAAATTTCAAGCGATTATTGTTTTCAGTCCCCATGATATTTTTAAAGAAGAAAAATATTCTTTAGCCAATTTGATAAAAATTTGCGGCGGCAATCCGGTTTTATTTGACATCAAAGGCTTTTACGATAAAACCGAAGCGGAAAAATTGGGCTTTAAGTATTTAACGCTTTAATTTAAAATGAAAGTCTTGATTTTTTCCTTAGCTTACATGCCCTTTATCGGCGGCGCGGAATTGGCCGCCAAAGAAATAACCGACCGTATCAGCGGGATTGATTTTGACATGATTACCGTCAATCTGGACGGCCGGCAAAAATCTTTTGAGAAAATCGGCAATATCAATATCTACCGGCTCGGCCGCGGCCGGCTGGCCAAATACTTTTTTCCCTTCGCCGCCTTCAAGTTTGCCGCTGAATTGCACCAAAAAAATCAATACGGCGCGGTTTGGGCGATTATGGCCAATCAGGCCGGCTTAGCGGCTTTGAGATTTAAAAATAAATTTCCGCGGGTAAAATACCTGCTGACTTTACAGGAAGGCGATTCATTGAAAAGAATTTGGAGCCGGACTTGGTTTATGCGGTCAAGATATAAAAAAATTTATCAAAGCGCCGATGGCATTCAGGCCATCAGCACTTTTTTGGCCCGGCGGGCGAAAAAATACGGTTATCGGGGCAAAATTGAAGTTGTGCCCAATGGCGTTGACTTGTCAAATTTCCGGCAAAATTTGTCGGCTGAAAATATAGAAAATATTAGATCCAAGCTGGGTTTGGTTAAAGAAGATAAGGTGGTGGTGACGATTTCGCGCCTGGTTTATAAAAACGGCGTTGATACTTTAGTCAAGGCGATTAAGGATTTGCCGGTTAAGGTTTTGATTATCGGCCGCGGCGCCTGGGAGATAAAATTAAAAACCCTGGCCCAGGAATTGGGCGTGAAAGACCGGGTGCTGTTTTTGGGTTACATCGGCCAAAAAGACCTGCCCCAATATTTAAAGCTGGCCGATGTTTTTGTCCGCACCTCGCGCTCCGAAGGCTTGGGCTCGGCGTTTTTGGAAGCCATGGCCGTTGACGTGCCGGTCATCGGCACGAAGGTCGGCGGCATTCCGGATTTTTTAAAAGAAGGGGAAACGGGGCTGTTCTCCGAAGTCAATAATCCAAGCGACTTGGCGGCAAAAATCCGAATCTTGCTGGCGGATGAAAATTTGCGGCAGAAATTGATTAAAAACGGCCGGGAATTGGTTTTGCGGGATTACGACTGGCGGCCGATTGCCGAAAAAATGAAATTAATTATTTCCCGTTTATCATAATGAATCAAGATTCTAAAAAAATCATCATCATGGGCGCCGGCCCGGCGGGTTTGGCCGCCGGTTTGGAATTGGCAAAAAACCGCCAGTCAGTTTTAATCGCCGAAGCCGACAATCAAGTCGGCGGAATTTCCCGGACCGTGAATTATAAAGGCTATAATTTTGATATCGGCGGCCACCGGTTTTTTACCAAAGAAAAAGAAGTGCAAGAGCTTTGGCAAGAGATTCTGCCCGATGATTTTTTGAAGCGCCCGCGCCTGTCTCGGATTTATTATAATAATAAATTCTTTTATTATCCGTTAAAGCCGTTTGACGCTTTAAAGAATATCGGGCTGATTAAATCGTTTGGCATCGTTATCAGCTATGCCGCCACGCGGCTGAAATATTATCTGGGGCCAAAAATTCCGGCTTTAAGCTTTGAAGACTGGGTTTCCCGGCGCTTTGGCAAGAAACTTTTTAATATTTTTTTTAAAACTTACACGGAAAAAGTCTGGGGCATACCGACTGATCAGATCGGCGCCGAATGGGCGTCGCAGAGGATCAAAGGCCTGTCGCTTCTGCGGGCCCTAAAAGACGCTTTTTTCCCCGATAAAAATAAATTGACCAGTCTGATTGACGAGTTTTCCTACCCCCGCTTCGGCTGCGGCATGATGTATGACCGGCTGGCCGAAATTTATAAAGATCAGGGCGGGGAATTAAGCCTGAATTCCCGGGTGGCGGGCGTAAATATTGAAAACGATAAAGTCAAAAGCGTTATTTTACAAACGCCCGGCGGCTCAAAAGAAGAATTGGCCGACTATTTTATTTCCACTATTCCTTTGCCGGAATTAATTAAAATAATAAAGCCCCAGGCGCCAAAAGAGATTTTGGCCGCGGCCGGGAAGTTAAAGTTTCGGGCATTTATTTCCGTTTGTTTGATTATTGATCAGCCGGAAATTTTTCCCGATACCTGGATTTATATCCATTCGCCCGAAGTCAAAGTCGGCCGCATCCAGAATTTCAAGCAGTGGAGCCCTTATCTGGTGCCGGATCCTTCAAAAACAACTTTAGGCCTGGAGTATTTTTGTTTTGCCGGCGACGAGCTTTGGCAAATGAGCAATGAAAGTTTAATCAAGCTGGCTGAAAAAGAGCTGGAAAAAATCGGTTTGGGCCGGACCCAAGACGTGATTGACGGCTTCGTGGTTAAGTTAAAAAACGTTTATCCGATTTACCAAATTGGCTATCAGGAACCCCTGAAAAAAATAATTAATTACTTGCAAGGCATTAAAAATTTGCAAATCATCGGCCGCGGCGGAATTTTTCGGTATAACAATATGGATCATTCAATCTTAACCGGCCTTTACGCCGCCCGCAATATTTTAGGAGGAAACTATGATATTTTAAACATTAATCTCGAGGAAGAATATCATGAAATGGCAAGAAAAAATTAAAAATTTAACAAAAAATCCCTGGAGCCATTTAATTTTTTTGGCCTTGCTTTTAGCGTTATTTTACGGCCAAACCTCTTTTAATTTAATGGCCGGCGGCTGGTATCAGCTGTTTGTTGAAAAAATAGTTGATGAAGGTCAAATTGATTTTTCTCTTCCCGGTTTTCACGGCGCTGATTTCATAACCTTGCCGATTTATTATTTTTTCCGTTCCTCCCGATCAACCGCGATTCTTGATATCGCGGCCGCGTTTTTAAATATATTTTTAATTTATCTGGCGGTAAAAGAAATATTTAAGAATAAAAAATTTGGCATTTTCGCGGCCTATCTTTATCTTTTAAATCCTTTTACTTACGCCAACGCTTTCCGGGGCGATCATCATACCCCGATGATTACGTTTACTTTGCTGGGCTTGTATCTGTTGTTTAAAAATTCAAAACTGGCTTTTTTTGCTTTTGGCCTGTCTTATATCAGCCGGCCTTTTGCCGTTGCTTTGTTTCCCTTATTCATCTACCGGAATAAAATCCGCCAATTTATTTTAAGCTTGTCCATTCCTCTTATTTATGTAATCGCCGAATATTGGCAAACGGGCAAGATTATGATCGGCGAGCATCCTGATTTTACGCCGGCTAATCTGTTTTCCTTAAAGCGATTCGCCTTGAATTTAATTTATGCCTTCCAAAATTATTTCAGCGTCCATAATTATTCTTTTCTTAATTCGGTCGCGCCCGGCGACATGATCCATCTCTCGCCCTTTATCAGCTTTTTGGCCCTGATCGGAATCTTAAACTACAAAAAATATTTTCCCGATAAAAAATTATTTTATTCTTTATTGATTTCCGCGGCCATCGCTTTATTTATTCCGGCTTCATTTTATCATCTGGACATGTGGTATCTTTGGGTTTTTAATTTTCTTTTAATCCTGCTTGCTTTGCCGGTCTTGGTGAAATTTACAAAAATTATTCCCCTAGTGGCGCTTAGTTTTTTCTTCCAATTTTTTTATGTTTATCTGACCTACCGGCATATTTTTTGGAATGGTTATGGAATTTTTTTAATTCCGGGGGCGATTTTAATCGTCAGCTTGATTTATCTCGCCAGTCAATTTTTAGCAAATAGACAAAATAATTATAATGCCTAAAATATTAATCGCCACCGGCATCTATCCGCCCGATATCGGCGGGCCGGCGACAATTC
>MHIR01000007.1:21113-23879 GCA_001817615.1 Candidatus Buchananbacteria bacterium RIFCSPLOWO2_02_FULL_46_11b
AAGGCTTGGCCGTTAAAGTCATCACTTACGCCGACCAAGCCGATAAGGCAGACGACGTTTATCGGATTTTACGCCAAGGCCATCCGCTTTTGAGGCAGGCCAAATATTTTTGGCGCTTGTTTGGCTTGGCCAATTGGGCCGATGCCATTTACGCCACCGATCTTTACAGCGTCGGGTATTTCGCCTATTGGCTGAAAAAAATACTGGGCAAGAAATATGTTATCCGTTTTGCCGGCGACAGCGCCTGGGAATTGGCGGCGGCCAAAGGTTGGACCAAAGATTATATTATTGATTTTCAGGATAAAAAATACGATAAAAAAATTGAAAAATTAAAAAATCGCAGAAAGAAGATCCTGGCTGAAGCGGACAAAGTGATTGCCGTCAGCCGGTTTATGGCCTTGGTGGCGAAAAAAATCGGCGTTCCCGAAAATAAAATAGAAGTGATTTATAATTCCGTGGATTTTGCCGGCGGCCTGGCTTTTGATTCGGCCAAGGTTGAAGCCATAAAAAATCAGTTTGGCGGCGCGAAAAAAATCATCATGACCGCCTGCCGGCTGGCGCCCTGGAAAGGCGTTGACGGCATTATTAAAATTTTGCCCGATTTAATCAAGCTTGCCGGCCCGGTTTCTTTTTTAGTTTTGGGCGACGGCCGGCAGGAAGCCGATTTAAAAAAACTGGCTAAAGATTTGGCGGTTGGCGGCCGGGTTTTCTTTTTGGGCAAAATCAAGCGCGAGGAAATAATGAATTATTATAAAGCCGCGGATTTATTTATTTTAAACAGCCAATATGAGGGCTTGTCCCACACGCTTTTGGAAGCGATGTCGGCCCAAGCGCCGATTATCGCTTCCGCCATCGGCGGCAATCCGGAGCTGATTAGCGACGGGGAGCAGGGTTTGTTGGTTGGCTATAACAACCGAAAAGAATTATTGGCCGCCGCCGGCCGAATTTTAATGGATAATAATTTGGCCGCTTCTTTGGCCCGGCAGGCAAAAATTAAATCCGGGGAATTCAGCTGGGAAAAAACCGCGGCCCAAACCGCCTTTGTCTTAAACCAAGTCTGTTATGGCTAAAATACTATTAATCAATCCGCCTTTTAATATCGCCAAGGAGAATTACGACAGCTCGGTCTCGGTCGGGTTGTTAAGCATTGCCAGCTATTTAACCAAAAAGGGTATTTTGGTAGAAATTATTGACGGCGCCAGACAGTCTGATTACTTGGCCTTGATTGAAAACAAAGCGGCCCAATATGATTTTTTCGGCCTTTCGGTCATGACGACGCAAATTGACAAGGGTTTGGAAATTTGCCGGCTGATTAAAAAATTGAATCCCGCCGGTAAAATTATCTGGGGCGGCGCCCATCCGACATTTTTTCCGCAAAAATCAGCCAGTCATCCCTTAGTGGATATTGTTTGCTTAGGCGAGGGCGAGCTTACTTTAGAAGAAATTGTCACGGGCAAGAATTTAGCGGAAGTTAAAGGAATTATTTATAAAAATAACGGCCAAATTGCCATAAATCCCGGGCGTGAATTGCATGATCCGGTTCAAATGCCTTTGTTTAATTGGGATCTTGAGCCGCCGGCGATACTGAAGAATTTAAAGCTCGTGCCGTCTTTGACTTCCCGCGGCTGCCCGCACCGCTGCACTTTTTGTTTAAACGCCATTTTGGGCAACAAGTGGCGGGCGCGGACGGCGGCGCAAGTTTTAGACGATTTGGCGGTTATTAAAAACAAGGAATATTTTGCCGGAAAAAAAATCAGATTCTGGGATGAAAATTTTTTCGTTGACATCAGCCGCGCCAAAGCGATAATTTCGGGCATGATCCAAAATGATTTGATTCTGCCCTGGGAGACGACGGTGCGGGCCGATTATTTCAAAGAGGGAATGATTGGCGAGGAATTCGCCGCCCAGCTTAAAAAGTCCGGCTGCTATCTGCTTTCCTTTGGCGCTGAATCGGGCAGTCCGGAAATTTTGAAAAAAATAAAAAAAGATATTGCGCCCAAGCAAGTTTTACATTCCGCCAAAACGTGTTTGAAATACGGCATTATTCCGCAATACTCGTTTATGATCGGCTTGCCCGGCGAAACCAAAGCCGATATGCGCTTAACGGTCAAATTAATTGATCAATTAGTTAAATTAAGCCCCCAGGTTCAAATTTTGGGCCCCCAGGCCTTCCGGCCCTATCCCGGCTCGGTTTTATACCAGGAATGCCTGGCCGCCGGCTGGCAGGAGCCGCCAAGCTTGGAGGCCTGGGCCGCTTTGGTTAAAAACGAGCTTAATTACCTGACGGTTAAGAATTTTCCCTGGGTCAAAGACAAAAATTTCGTGGAAGCGATGGAGGCTTATGTTCGTTTCGGCGCCCATAGTTTTAAAAGCGCCATGGGTTCAAGCATTAAAGCGAAAAAATTATTAAAATTCTTTTTTATCCTTTTATGCCAAGCGCGCTGGAAGCTTAAATTTTTCGCTTGGCCGATCGACTATCAATTAGCTAAAAAATTTGTCTCCAAGTAAATATATTCAAATGAAAATTTTTGTCAATATCGCGACTTACAATGAAAAAGAAAACATCAGCCGGTTAATTGATGAAATTTTAAATTTAGCCGTGCCCGGATTGGAAATATTGGTGATTGACGACAATTCGCCGGATGGCACGGCTCAAGCGGCGGCGCGAAAAGCGATTCGGCTGATGGTCCGCAAAGAAAATCGCGGCTATGGCGGCGCTCATCTTGACGGCTTTAAAGAAGCAATCAGGCAGGGAGCGGAAGTGAT
>MHIR01000007.1:23965-33245 GCA_001817615.1 Candidatus Buchananbacteria bacterium RIFCSPLOWO2_02_FULL_46_11b
TTCGCGCCGCGTGGCCGGCGGCAGAATCATCGG
Source organism: Candidatus Buchananbacteria bacterium RIFCSPLOWO2_02_FULL_46_11b (assembly GCA_001817615.1). Taxonomy (GTDB): domain Bacteria; phylum Patescibacteriota; class Patescibacteriia; order Buchananbacterales; family UBA6539; genus 02-FULL-45-11b. The sequence continues at coordinate 23,999 of MHIR01000007.1, forward strand.
CTGGGGGCTTAATCGCCAATTAGCCAGCCGGACGGCCATGCTGATTACCCGCTTGGTTTTAGGCATAAAAACCCATGATGTGACCACGGGTTTTCGAGCTTATCGGGCGGCCATAATGTCTTGGCTGGATTTGGAAACAATTAAAAGCAACGGCTATTCGTTTTTGGAGGAATTGATTTATCGCTGTGAAAAACAAGGTTTAAAAATCAAAGAAGTGCCGATTGTTTTTAATGACCGCCAGCTGGGAAAATCAAAATTTTCCGTTAAAGAAATAATTAAATTTTTTATCACTATTTTTAAATTGCGTTTTAAAGGCAAATAATTATGAAAGTTTTAATGATCAGCTTGGATAAAGGCTTATTGGGCAAAGGACAGCTGGGCGACGTTGTTTCCCGCCATGCCGAATACGGCCAATACGCGAAAAAGTTGGACATTATTGTTTTTTCCCGAGTTGGTTTTAATTTTAATCAAATTTCTCCGACGGTTTTTGCTTACCCGACTAATTCCGCCAATAAGTTTTTGTATTTAGTTGACGCTTATAAAATCGGTTGCCGGCTTTTCAAAAAAGATAATTATCAGCTGGTGGTTACTCAAGCGCCGTTTATTACCGGCTTGGCCGGCTGGTTTTTAGCCAAAAAATTCAAGGCAAAATTATTGGTTCACTATCACGGCGATTACGTGAAAAACAAGCAATGGCTGAAAGAGAAATGGTATAATTTTTTATTGGTTTATATCGCCCGTTTTATTTCCCGGCGCGCCGACGGTATCCGGGTTATGAGCCAAGGGATTAAGAATAAGCTAATTGAGTCGGGCATTCAAGCGGAAAAAATCAGAGTAATTTCCACGCCGGTTTCTTTGGTTAAATGCGGCCGCTGGGATGAGAAGGCCGCGGCTGAATTAAAAAGTCAATACCCCGGCAAAAAAATTATTCTTTTTGTCGGCCGGCTGGAAAAAGAAAAAAATTTACCCTTGCTTTTGCGGGCCTTAGGGACGGTAAAAAATATTTATCCGAATTTTATTTTGCTGGTTATTGGCGACGGGCGCTTAAAAGAAGAATGGTCGGACTTTGCGAAAAATTCAGGACTGGCCGGCTGGGTAAAATTTATCGGCCAAATTGAACACGAAGATCTGGTGAATTACTATGCCGCCTGCGATTTCATCGTTAATTCAAGCACTTCCGAAAGCTTCGGCAAAATTTTTGTTGAGGCGGCCGCCTGCGACAAACCAGCAATCGCCACGTCTACTACCGGCAGCCGAGAAATTATCATTGACGGCCAAACCGGGCTGTTGTCGCCGCTTGGCGACAGTCCGGCCCTGGCTAAAAACATCCTGCGATTTTTAAATAATCCGGCTCTGGCGCAAAATATGGGCCGGGCGGCCAAAGAGTCAGTCAGCAAAAGATTTGACGGGGGGATTAATACCCGGGAGATTATTAATTTTTGGCGGGAGTTAATCAGTTAAAAGTTCAAAGTTAAAAGTTCAAAGTTAAAAGTTAAAAGTTCAAAATTATGGACAATGAGGAATTTAAAAAAATGTTAAAATTAAGAACTTTTAATTTGGCTCGGGAGGTTATGCAATTTGTTGATAAATTTCCAAATAAACGTTCAGCCTGGATAATAACCGATCAGCTTCTTAGAGCAATTATGTCGATTGGCGCAAATATAGCCGAAGCTCAAGCCGCCAGTTCAAAAAAAGATTTTATTAATTTTCTTAATTATGCGCTTAAAAGCGGTAATGAAACGAAGTTTTGGCTGGCTTTAGCCAAAGACCTGGACAACAAATTAATTTCTGAAATTGATGAATATTTAAAAGAAACAGATGAAATAGTCAGGATAATCGGTTCCAGTATTGCCACCCTGAAAGGAAAGAAAAAGGATAAAGCGAATCCAAACTTTTAACTTTTAATTTTTAACTTTGAATTTAATTTATGAAGCTTCTAATGATTACCAGAAAAGTCGATAAAAACGAGCATTTGGCCGGGTTCATTTATAATTGGGTAAAAAAAATCGGAGAACAAGTGGAAGAGTTAAGAGTGATCAGCTGGCAGGAAGGGGATGCCTCGGGTTTGCCGGAAAATATCAAAGTTTTTTATTTGCCCACGAACGGCAACAAATTTTTAAAGATGGTTAGATTAAAAATATTGGTTTGGCAGAATTTAAAATTTGCAGACGGTTTATTTTGCCATCAGATGCCGATTTATACGATTGTTGCCGGGCCGTTTTTCAGATTGAAAGGCAAAAAAGTGGTTAGCTGGTATATGCACCGGCAAATTGACTGGCAGGTCAGATTAATGGAAAAAATCGCCAACGTGGTTTTATCGGCCTCCAAGGAAAGTTTCCGTCTGCCTTCCAAAAAGCTCATTATAACGGGGCATGGCATTGACGTCAATATCTTCCAGCCGGCCGGCAAGCAGCCAAACGATATTTTTAAAATTGTCAGTGTTGGCCGGATTTCTCCGACCAAGGATTATGAATCAATGATTAAAGCCGTTGACGTATTGTCCGATCAGGGAATAAAAAATATTAAGCTCGCGATTATCGGCGAGGCCGGATTGGCCGAACAAAAAATCTATTTTGAAAATTTAAAAAAGATGGCGGCGGGAATGAATTTGGAAAGCCGGGTGGAATTTTTGGGCCCTAAACCGAACATTGATATTCCCGCTTATCTTAAGGAATCGGACCTTTTTATTAATTTGAGCGGCACCGGCAGCCTTGACAAGGCGGTTTTGGAAGCCATGGCTTGCGGCTGCTTGGTTTTAACCAGCAATGAAGCGTTTGCCGAAATTTTGCCGGCTGATTTAATGGTTGAAAAGGACCAGCCAAATAAATTAGCCGAAAAAATCAAATGGCTGATGGAATTGCCGGAAGATAAAGTCAATCAACTAAGACAGCAATTAAGGGAAGAGGTGGTTAAAAATCATAATCTGGACAATTTGGCCAAGAAAATTATCTCTCAATTTGAAAAATAATGAATTACCAAGCGATTAAACTGGAATTATTTTATCTGCGCAAAGCTTTTTTTCAGTATCATCAAGGTTTTGAATATTTAAAAAGCAAGTATTTTTTGGCGCCGAAAATTTTAAAGTTTGGCGGCGTCTTAGAGAAGCCGGTAAATCAAGACGACCTTTCCCTCCATATTCTTTCCTGCCATCGGGATCTGGTAATCTTGATTTGGTCGCTTTTCAGTTTTTACCAAGTCTCGGAATTTTTCGGCCAGCTGTTTATTCATAATGACGGCAGCCTGACAAATCGGGATAAAGCCATTTTGAAAAAATTTTTTCCTGGTGCGATTATTATTGAACCGGCCGAAGCTTTAGATTGCTTTGATAAAAAATTGGCCGATTATCCGCTGATTAAAAAATACCGGCTGGAATATCCGGAATTTTTTCTTTTAAAAAAACTAATCGATCCTTATTGCGTTTCCCAAAAACCTTGGCGTTTGATTATTGACAGCGATCTTTTATGGTTTAAAAATCCCGATTTCATCGGCCGGGAAATTCTCGGCCAAAACGCGCCCAATTCGTATATGATCAAGGGGGAGGATTTTTCCCGGCATCCGAATTACGTTTATTTTAAAGACGGCTCAAAATTGGAAGACAATTTGGCCAATTTCAATTCGGGCGCCGTCTTTTACGCCAAAGAAAATTTCGCCTTGGACAAATTGCAGGAATATTTCGCAAAAATTGACAAAGATAATAAACAGAACAACCATTTTATTGAGCAGGCCGGCTATGCTTATTGCCTTAAAAATTTAAAACCCCTGACGCCGGACAAATATCTGATCAGCGCCAAAGCCGGTCCGGATGCCGTTTTGCGCCATTATACCAGCCCCAAAAGGCCGCTTTTTTACCTTGAAGGATTAAAAAAAATAATTAATAAGATAAAAATTTAATTATGAAAATCGCCTTTTTGACAGAAAAAATTGAGCCAAAAGCCGAAGCGGAAATAAAGTTATTGGAAGACAACGGTTTTGAAGTTTTAGTTTTTGATTCAAAAAATTTAGAAGGCCGGTTAATCAATCAGCGAAAGGATTTGGATTTGATTTATGTTTGGCAGGCTATCGGCTTGGCCGGCCTGGCGGCAAAAATAAAATTTATCCTGCAAACGGCTTTGGTTTATCGGCAGAATGAAAAAATTAGTTTTAATCAAGACCAAAAAAAGGCGGCCAAATATTTATTTGCCGAAGCGGATAAAATATTGCTGGCGGATAATGATTTTGTCAGCGATTGGCAGGCGATGAATTTGGATTTATACGAGCAAAAGTTGGTTTTGCCAAGCGCCGATGAAAAAATAGCCGGATTGTTTGAAGATTTGATAAAAGCAAATAAAAATTATGATTTAAGAATTTGCTATTTCGGCAGTTTTGACCAATATTATACCAGAAACAGGATTTTACTCAAAGGCTTGCCTAGAAATCAAGTTAAAGTGATAAAAGTCAACGACCGGTCGGCCAAGCTGGCAAAATTTTTTAAGCTTTGGCGAATGCACCGAAAAATAAAAAATGACTATGATCTTATGTTTGTCGCTTTTCAGGGCCAGTTAATAATGCCTTTGGCCTGGCTTTTGGCCAGATTAAACAAGAAAAAAATCGTTTTTGACGCTATTTTTTCAATCTATGATTCCGTGGTTTTGGACCGGAAGGAAGTTTCACCCCGGACTTTCCGGGCCAAATACCTCCATTTTCTGGATTGGCTTGCCTGCCGCTTGGCCGACATTGTCATTGTCCATACTAAATTCCACAAAGAATTTTTTATTGAAGAATTCGGCCTGAAAAATCGGGCGGATAAAATCGTCACTTTGTATGTCGGCGCCGACAATGAATTGCTTTTTCCCCGGCCTGAACTGGCGCCCAAAGCCGACCCTTTCGTTGTCCATTTTCACGGCTCTTATAGTCCGGCCCAAGGTTTGGAGCATGTTATTATCGGGGCCGCTAAAATTTTAAAAGAAGAAAATATCGTTTTTAATCTCATCGGCCGCGGTCAAAGCTACCAAGAAGTGAAAAATAAGGCGGCCGAATGGCAGTTGAATAAAGTTAATTTTATAAAACCGGTGCCTTATCGGGTTTTGGGAAAATATATGAATCAAAGCGATGTTTGCCTCGGTTCTTTCGGCGTCAGCCCCAAAATAACCCGGGTGGTTCCCTTAAAGGTTTTTGAAGCTTTGGCTTGCGGCCGGGCCTTGATTACGGCCAGAACGCCAGCGATTCTTGAATTGCTGACTGAAGGGGAGAATTGCCTGTTAACCGAGATGGGCGAACCCCAAGATTTAGCCGAAAAAATTCTTTATCTGAAGAATAATCCGGCCGTCAAAGAAAAAATCGCCAAAAACGGCTATGATTTGTTCGTCAATAATCTGTCGCCCAATGCCAGCGCCAATAAATTAAAGAAAATATTTTTAAGCCTTTATGAGACCAATCAAAGATAAATTTATCTTATTGTTCATGCCCCAGCCCACGGCCGAAGGCCGGCGGATGCCGCCCCTGGGCTTATTGGCGATTTCCAGCTTATTGGATAAGGAGGGCTATGATATCAGAATTTATCATTCCTATGATAAAAAAGATTATATTGAAGCCTTGGACTGCTTAGATAAGGCAATTTGTGTCGGCATTACCTCAATGACGGGCTATCAAATTTTTGACGGCTTGGAATTTGCCAAATTAGTCAGGGAAAAAAACAGCCAAGTGCCGATAATCTGGGGCGGCGTTCATCCGACAATCAAGCCCCGGCAAACAGCTGAGCATCATTTAGTTGATATCGTGGTCAAGGGGCCGGGCGAAGATACTTTCACCGAGCTGGTCCATTGCCTTGACCGCCAGGAAAGTTTTGAAGATATTTTGGGCATTGTTTATAAAAAAGACGGCAAAATAATGGAAAATCAAGGCCGGCCGGTAAAAAAAATGGCCGAATATCCGAGGCTGCCTTATCACTTGCTTGACGATTTTGTTGAAAGATTCATTAAAAAAAATGAATATGCCTCCCGCAGTCTTTCTTATATTACCAGCTTAGGCTGCCCTTTTCGCTGCGCTTTTTGCTATTTGGCCAATCCGACTTTTGAGAGGAAATGGGATTATTACCCGGCCGAAAGAGTCGTCCTGGATCTGGAATTTTTGGCCAAAAAATATAATTTGACGGGAATTGACATCCGCGACTCTAATTTTTTCGTTGATATTCCCCGAGTCAAAGAAATTTGCCGGGGCCTGATTCAAAAAAATGTCAAAATCGTTTTGACGGGCCTTAACGGCCGGTCGGACCAGCTGGCCGGCTGCCGTCCCGAGGATTGGCAATTATTCAAGCAGGCGGGAATAAAAGAATTATTGATTGGCGCCGAATCCGGCGACCAAGAGATGCTGAATTTGATTAATAAGCAGAATTTGGTGGAAAATACCTTAAAATGCGAAATCACGGCCAAAAAATACGGGATTAATATCATCAATTCTTTTATTACCAGTTTTCCGCCCGCGGTTGATGATAAAAAACAAATCAAATCGGTTTTGAAGCGGGAGCTGAACAACACGGTTGAATTATTGAGAAGAATATTTTTGGTCAATCCCGCGGCCACGGTTTTATTATTTTTTTACACGCCTTATCCCGGCACGCCTTTATATGATTTGGCGGTTAAAAGAGGCTTTTTTGATCCTAAAAAGTTTGAAGACTGGCGCTTGATTGATTTGGCCCACCAGGTCACTCCCTGGACGAGCAAAAAACATATCAGAAAAGTCAAGCTTTTGCGCGTCTTGATTGTTTTTAAAAAAATATTCAGCCAAGAATACCTTAAGAAAAAAAGCGGCTGGAAAGTCAATTTGCTAAGATATTTCGGTTTAGCCGCGGCCGTTAATTTTTGGGTGGGCTTAAGATTCAAATACAAATTTTATTTTTTGCCGTTTGAAAGAATATTATTCATAATCATTAAAACCATATGATCCCAGTATTTAAGCCCGCCATGGGGCAGGAAGAAATAGAAGCCATAAGCCAAGTGATTAAAAGCGGCTGGCTCGGCCTTGGTCCGAAAACCGAACAATTTGAAAAAGAATTTGCCGAATATCTCGGGGTAAAATACGCCCTGGCTTTGAATTCGGCGACCGCGGCTTTGCATTTGGCCTTAATGGTTTTGGCAGTCAAAGACCGCGAAGTGATCACGACGCCGATGACTTTTGTCAGCACTAATCACGCGATTTTATATAATCAGGGCCGGCCCGTGTTTACCGATATTGAAACGGATACCCTTAATATCAATCCGGAAGAAATCAAAAAGAATTTAACCAAGAAAACCAAAGCGATTATGGCCGTTCATTACGGCGGCCAGGCCTGTCGGCTGGAAGAAATAATAAAACTGGCAAAAGACAATAATTTATCCGTGGTTGAGGATTGCGCCCACGCCTGCGGCGGAGAATATAAGGGCAAGAAATTAGGGACTTTCGGCGATTTAGCCTGTTTCAGCTTTCATGCCGTCAAAAATTTGGCGACCGGGGACGGCGGGATGATTGTCACCAATAATAAAGAATGGCATGAAAGATTGAAAAAATTGCGCTGGCTGGGAATCAATAAGGATACCTGGGAACGGGAAGAATCGGAGCATAAAGAAAGAGGCGGGTATTCTTGGTCTTATAACGTTGAAGAACTGGGGTTTAAATATCATATGAATGATTTAAATTCGGCGCTGGGCCTGGTTCAGCTGGCCAAATTGGACAAAATGAACGAGAAAAGAAGAATTTTGGCCAAGCGATATGATGTATTATTAAAGGATGTCAAAGAGATTGAATTGCCGGTGGAAAAAGAATACGCTAAAAGTTCCTGGCATAATTATGTTATCAAAACTTCCGCTCGCGATCGCTTGAATTTGTTTTTAGCCGATAGAGGAATTTCCACCGGCGTTCATTATATTCCAAATAATCATTATTTGATATATCAAAAATACGGAGAAAAAACGCCGGCGGCCGAGGCGGTTTGGACTAAATTATTGACCCTGCCTTTGTATCCGGATCTGGCCGAAGATGAACAGGATTCAGTGATTAACGGCCTTAAGGATTTTTTTAAGGGGGCAAATTAATATGTTTTATTTTCGCGGAACAAGAAAACCGAATTTTTCAAAAATCAATAAATTGGATTATGACGAGTATTGGCAAGAAAGGGGATTTGCCATGAGGGGAAAATTAATGGAAAGGGAAGAAATTTTTTTCTCCTGGGTAAGCCCAAAATCCAAAGTTTTAGACATCGGCTGCGGCAATTCGCGGTTGTTGCTGGAGTTGAAGCAAAAAAAGGCATGCGAAGCCGCCGGCATCGACATTTCTCCTTTGGTGGTTGAAAATTTGGAAAAGAACGGGATTAGGGGCCGGATTTTTGATTTGGCCAAAGACGATCTGGCGCTTGAAGAAAAATACGATTATATAATTTTATCCGAAATTTTGGAGCATTTGAGCCAGCCGGAGGATTTGATTGCCCGGCTTTCAAACCAGACGAAATATTTTATCATCTCCGTTCCTAACTCGGCTTTTTACCGCTATCGCCTGAGCCTGATGTTTAAAGGCCGGTTTTTTACCCAATGGGTTTCCCATCCTTCCGAGCACCTTAGATTTTGGAGCCACCTTGATTTTTTGGACTGGCTCAAATCATTGAATTTGGAATTAGTGAAGTCTTATCCCTCTAACGGTTTTTGGTTTAAAAATTTTTGGCCGAATCTGTTCGGCCATCAGATTTGTTATTTAGCCAAAACAAAATAATGAAAATAACATATTTAGCCAATGTCAGAATCCCCACGGAAAAAGCCCATGGTTTGCAAATCATGAAAATGGCCGAAGCTTTTTTAAACCAAGGGGCTGATTTGGAATTAATCGTCGCCAAAAGAGTCAACCCGGATTTCGTTAAGGTTGATCCTTTTGAATATTACGGCGTTAAAAACCGGTTTTTAATCAAAAGAATTTGGCTGATTGATTTGACCGCCGGTGATTATTCTTTAAAAGGCCTAAGTGTCATTATCCAGAATTTTTCTTTCGCGGTTTTTGCCTTTTGCCATTTATTATTGAAAAAAACGGATATCATCTATTCCCGCGATGAATTTTCCTTGTTTCTTCTTTGTTTTTTCAGAAAAAATTTGGTCTGGGAAATGCACACTTTTCCCCAGAGAAAATTTCGGCTGTATAAATTTCTTTTAAAAAGATTGAAAAAAATCGTAGTCATCACGCGGGTTTTGAAAAAATTACTGGTGGAAAAGGCGGGGATTGAGGCAGATAAGATTATCGTTTGTCCCGACGG
>MHIR01000008.1:0-2008 GCA_001817615.1 Candidatus Buchananbacteria bacterium RIFCSPLOWO2_02_FULL_46_11b
CCTTTGTCGTTGAAAATTCCAAGATTTACATGAAAATTTCTGAAGGTAATAAAGAAATCAAAATCCTGCCGAAAGAAGCATCATCCAAGGCAGCAGCGGCAACCAAAATTAACACCATTGAACTTAAAGAAGAATCCCAGCAACCGACATATTCCGTTATCGGGACAAAACAAGTTAAATTATTTTACCTCATACCGGTTTCTATGAATATTGAAACTAAAGTAAGCGCGGAATCAGGAAAAGTCATTTCCGTAAAAAAGCCTTGGTGGAGTTTTTTCACCCGGTAAAAATTTTTCGTTCAATAATTAAACAAATCTAAATCATAACCAACACCACCTTGCGCATTTCCAGAAAAAAACCCTGGCTCCGCCAAAGCCAGCTAAAACGGCACCGGATAAATAATTTTATCCATTGCGAACAAGTCCGCTTGATTGACGAGAACGGACAAAATTTGGGCACCCTGAACACGGCCGACGCCTTGGCCTTAGCCCGGGACAAAGGCCTGGATTTGGTTGAAGTTTCCCCCCTGGCCAATCCGCCGGTGGTCAAAATCGTTGATTACAGCAAATTGAAATACCAGGAGGAAAAAGAGCGCCGCAAAGAAAAAGCCAAACAGAAAAAAATCGAAGTAAAAGGCATCCGGCTGTCTTTGAGAATCAGCGGCCACGATAAAGAAATCAGGGTCAAGCGCGCCGAAGATTTTTTAAACGGCGGCGACAAAGTAAAAGTCGAGCTTTTACTTTCCGGCCGCGAACGCCAGCATTTTGACTTGGCCCGGGAAATCGTCAATAAATTCGTGGCCGACGTCAATGTTTTAGTCCCGGTGAATATTGAACAGTCCCTGACGATTCAGGGCGGCAAACTGTCACTCATCATCGCGAAAAAATAATACCATAGTTTCGCAGCTGTTTCGCTGTTTTTTAATTTAACGATGCGAAGACAGGAAAATATTATCGCTGCTAAATTAATGCGAAAGATGCGAAATAAAGGTTTTCGCATAATTCGCATGAATCCGTAGTTTTACGAAGTTTTCGCATCGCCTTACTAACAATATCAACTAACCCAAACCAATTCATATGAAGATGAAAACCCACCAAGCCATTGCCAAAAAAATCAAGGTGACCGGCAAAAAAAGAAGAAAAAATTACCTGACCAAGCACGCGGGCCAGGATCATTTTAACGCCCGCGAATCCGGCAACGCCACCCGCCACAAGAGAAAAAATATGGTCGTGGCCAAGGCCGATTATCAAAACGTCAAAAACGCATTACCTTATTCATAATCGGTTAACTGTTCACTGTTAACTGCTAATATCAATCTTATATGCCAAGAGTAAAAAGAGGAAAAACTCACGTTCAAAAAAGAAACCGGCTGCTCAAGCAAGCCAAAGGTTTCATGTGGCGCCGCAAAAGCACCATTAAACTGGCCCGGCCGGCCGTCTTAAAAGCCGGGGTCAACGCTTATATCGGCCGCAAAAGAAAAAAAAGGGACAACCGCGCTTTATGGCAAGTCCAGATCAATGCCGGCTGCCGCCAAAACGGCTTAATCTATTCCCGGTTCATCAATTTGCTGAAAAAAGATAAAATTGAACTGGACCGCAAGGTCCTGGCCGAGCTGGCGGGCAAATATCCCAAAGTCTTTGCCGCCATCTGCGCCGAAGTCAAAAAATAAATAAATTCTAGCCACTATCAATTAGTGGCCAATGGACCGGTAGATCAATTGGTTAGATCGTCGCCCTGTCACGGCGAAGGTTGCGGGTTCGAGTCCCGTCCGGTCCGTATTTAAAATCTTTTATAAGATAAAGCACTCCGCCCTGCCTGCCCCGCATCAAGCCAATAATTTATGCTAAAATATAAAAGACATAAGGCGAAGCCGAATCCGCGCGCGCAAATCATTTCATAATTACTGACTTCATCGCGGGCTTGGTGCGGGGTCACGGCGGAGGTTGCGGGTTCGAGCCCCGTCGGCTCCGTATTTCTCTTATTAGAGCTCAGAGATGAACTTAGTGAG
>MHIR01000008.1:2018-11707 GCA_001817615.1 Candidatus Buchananbacteria bacterium RIFCSPLOWO2_02_FULL_46_11b
TGCAGCAGAGACCGCCGAGTGAAGGGATTATTTATAAAAAGCAAATTGATTATTTTTTTAAATGACTAGCACATCAAACAAATTTGTGGCGGCGAAAAAAGGGGTTGTAGCTCCTGGAGATATTATGGTTGAAAAGAATGATATCGGCGTAATAAAATCAGAAGCTAAAAATTATGCTTCAATATTTTTTATAAGAATTTGGAAACAGGTTGATCTAGACAAAAAGGATTTCGAAATTATAAACGTGAAAAAGACAGGGGATGGTTTTCCCAAAAAGATTTGCAATGTTTGTCATAAATTTAAAAAAACAACTGAATTTGCTAAAAATCAGAACGCTAAAAATAATAGGTCGGTAAGACGACCATCGTGCAGAAATTGTCGTGTAAAAATGGAAGGCGTCAGTGTATCTCGAACCGATAGAATAGAATGGCTAAAAAATAAACCAAACAACGAACCTTTTGAATGCCCGGTTTGCAGAAAGAGAACAATAGCCGGCATTACGAGTAAAGTGGTTTTGGAACACGATCATCATACGGGAAAACCAGGGGGTTGGATTTGTGATAGTTGTAATACGGGATTAGGGCGATTTAAAGATGATATAAAATTGCTGAAAAGCGCAATTGAATTTCTTAAAAAAAATTATTAAAGATTAAAATACTTTAATCTTTTCTTTGTAAGCTCTACATATTCTTTTGATATGTCGCACCCAATATAGTGGCGTTTATTTATAGCAGCCATTTTACAAGTTGTTCCCGATCCACACATTGGATCAAAAACAACATCTCCCGCTTTTGTCCACGAAAGAATATGATCCTCTGCCAATTTTTCCGGAAAAATCGCTGTGTGTTGAAAAGCAATTTTATCACTAGTAGAGCCCCCATACCCAACGGCATATTCCCAAATATTCGTTAGGGTTTTTTCTGGTTTTAATTCACCTAATATTTTTTTATTTACTCCGTCCGCTTTTTTATTGAACGGCAACATTTCCTGCCCTTGCCGAATTGTTTTAGTTTTTAAAGGATTAAATACTTTTGGTGAGCCCTTACTTAAAACAAACATAAACTCATAGCAATTTGTATAAGCATTAGATCTCATAAAGGGAGTATTCTTTTTTTTATAAATCATCACATCATGGACATTAAATCCTATATCTTGAAAAAATAAAGCTTGTTTAAAGCTTGTAAGGCTTTTATTTCCTTTATTGATTTTATCTCCAACCACCCACACCACAATACCTCCTTCTTTCGTAACTCTAAATAAACCCCTTGCTATCCCATCAAAATTGAATGTATATCCATTATAATTTCTCAATTCATCATAGGGCGGGGAGGTTACTACAAGATCTATTGAATTTGGAGGCATCGCTTTCATTACCTCTACCGTATCTCCGCAAATAATTTCGTTGAGAGGCAATGCATCAAATTTTTTTAATTCTTTCGTTGGTAATAATTTAATCGCTTGTAATTCCTCCTCATTTTTTATTACATCAATAACAATACCTTGGATAGTTAGTTCTTTATCTTTTTTAATAATAATTGGCTCAATTGTTTTGTTAGCCGGTTGTAGCCGAATCTGCCCCCTTTCTTTATAAAATTTTTTCAGAGTAGTCTCATAATTGTCGATTAAAGCAACAACTTTTTGGCCGTTTTGGGCCGTATCCTGTTGTCTAACTAAAACAATATCGCCGTCATTTATATTTTCTTCTACCATGCTGTTGCCAACCACTTTTAAAGCGTAAAAATCGCCGGCATTCGGCAGTTTACTCTGGGGAACGGCAATGGTTTCTTTTTCTCTTACCGCTTCAATCGGCTGGCCGGCGGCGATTTTGCCTAAAAGGGGAATATTTATCATCTTTTCACTTTCAAAAACGGAAATAGCCCGGGGCTGGTTGTCTTCTTTCTTCAAAAAACCTTTTTCCTGAAGCCCTTTCACGTGAAAATGGGCGGTAGAAACCGAGGCAAGCCTAAAATGCCGCTTTATTTCTTCAAGAGAAGGGGCATAATTATGCTTTAAATGATATTGCTTTATATAATCCAAAACCTTTTTTTGCTTTTTAGTAATCATAAATAAGGTATTATTTTATGTATACTATCATTATAGAAAATAAATAGAAAGTCTACAAGCACAACTTATCCACAATATTAAAAATCGCCCGGAAAGGCGATTTTATTTTTTTAAAAAAGCGCCTACAAAAGTAAGCGCTTGCCTAAAAAATATTTGATGCCTCCTTGCGTCAGCTGGCGCCGGGAAAAGAAACCATTAGACAGGTCAAACCGGCCGCCAGCGCCGCGGCCTGGCCTTTGTCCGTGTCTTCAACCACCAGGCATTCTTGGGGCTCGCAGGCGGCCAGAGACATGATTCTTTTGTACATTTCTTGCTTTTCGCCGCCCTCGGCCGTTTTTTGGCCGGCGACGAAAATCCCGTCTTTACAGGCGGCCACCCGAAAACAGAGTAAATTCAGGCCAAGCGGTATAAGCTGTTCCATCTCGCGAACGGTTCGTTCGTACTCGCTTTCGGTGATCAGGGCGATACGGTTACCAGCCCGGATGGCCATTTTCATCAAGCCGATAGTCGGTTTAATCGGCCGCGCCCGCTCGCAAAGCGGTATGTCATTATAAAGATTAAGCCGCAGGGCGGAAAAAATCCGCTGGTTATCGCTAAGAAGCTTGGGGTTAACCAATTCTTTCTTAACCTCCTTGCCACCACCGGCAAGCGCTTCTCCGACCGCCGCGCTCTGTTCCGCCATCACCTGGTCAATCATTTTGCCAAACCGGTCAAAAATACCACTGACGGCCTCTTGCCGGCTTTTGCCGGTCAAATACTTGGTGTGCCAGACGCAATAATCAGCTTCATCCCAAAAATGATGGATTGGATCCAAACTTTCATCCGGCACCTCTTTCAAACCAGCAATTTTTGCCAGCTCCCGCAAAGCCAGCCAGTAAGATTTGGTTTTGCCCGGCTCGGTGTCAAAAATCACTCCATCCTTGTCAAAGATCAATAATTTGACGCTCATTTCGCTATCCTCCGTTCTTTTGTTTTTATCGGTTTCAAACTGCTTCTTTATCTTGGCAAATATCGGATTATTTGTCAAGGACATTAATTAGCCGAGATAGGCGTATAAGCTAACAAGTTTATAAGCTGGCCGCCCGGCTTATTTAGCCGCTTATCTTGACTTACTAAGCTTACAAACTTACTAGCCGCTCTCCTTTACCATCCCGGCTCGATTAAGGTATAATAAAATCATATGGAGACCAATAGCAACGGCAACAACCACCTGCGTAAAAAAGAATACGAAAAACTGGTCCGCGATATTGTCAACGTGGCCAGCGCTTTAGGCATGTATCCGCCCGAACATCCGATGGTCACCAGGCGGCTTGACAGCCTCTACCGGGAGATGGGCGAAATTTTCAAAAATAACCAGCTGATTTCCATCCACCGCGGCGAAGGCACTTTCGTGGTCAATGACGTGGAATTTCTGGCCAACGATCCGGTCATTGAAAAAGTCAGCAGGCATTTCAATAATTTCAAAATTACCGACCTGGAAATCGGCCCGGGCCTGAAGCCGGATGAATTAAAAAGATTTTTGAACCTGCTTTCCCGCAGCGAACAAAACGCCAAGCTTTATCCCAATCTGAACGCCGCCTGCCAAAAAAACCAGATTGCCAGCATTAAAGCAATGCAGGCCGCCTACATCCGCGTGGCCAAAGACGTCAAAGACAAGCTCGGCGGCAAAAGCGTCGGGGAACTTAAGCTTAGCAAAGATGAAATGAACCGCTTGATCGGTTATCTCAAGGGCGAGGTGAAATTGGCCCACCCGAAAGAAACCAAAATCTATAAAAAAATCTTTGAAAACGCCGGTATGCTTTCCGGCCTGGTCAACAAGATAATCGCCGAATCCTCAAAAGAGCCGGCCGACAAAAGAAAAAAAATCGTGCTCATGGTTTTAAACCAAATCGGCCGCTATCTAATCCAGCAGTCAACCGGCGCGAGCCAGCAAAAAGAAAGTCTCAAGGTTTTATTAAATCTTAAAAAAACCCTGGCCAATTCGGAATTATTTGTCGCCCTGGGCAACGGCGATTCAAGCTTTAAAAACGAAGTTGAAGAAGCCATGGAAAAAACCAAACTGCTGGTGAAAAATCAGGCGCTCTTGGCCGAATACTCAAAACATAAAGACAAATTGAAAGAAGTCAAAGAAAAAATCCAAAAAATTTCACCACAATTGCTCAAAGGCGAATTGGATTCAGCCGAAGAAGGCGGCCGGCCGGAAATGGAAAAACTTCTTTTGGAAATCAAAGGCTTTTTGGAAAAAATTGAACGGCAAAAATCAATGGCGCCCGATGATTTGAGAAAAATCCCGCCGCTGGTAAAGGAGATAAAAAAATACCTCTGATCCCGACCGCCTATGGAAAAATTCCTGAACTTTATTGAAAAAAATCGGACCTGGAGCCTGGCGATTATTTTTGTCTTGACAATTCTGGCCTATTCCAATATTTTTGCCAACCAATTCGTCTGGGACGACCCGGATTTTTACCAGAACTGGCCCGCGCTTTATTCTTTTGAGAGCCTGCCGCGGCTGGCTTTGGGCGAAGTGCCAATTCAGCATTTCGGCGTTTTCCGCCCCCTGCGCAGTATAATTCAGCTTTTTATTTTTCAAATTCTCGGCTCAACCAATTTAATCGGCTATCATCTGCTTTCCCTGGCCATTCACTTAATCGGCGTCTGGCTTTTTTATTGGCTGACCGAAAAAATCACCGGCAAAAGAACAGTCGCTTTTCTGGCGGCTTTGTTTTTCGGCCTGCACCCGATTCACACCGAAGCGATTACTTATATCACCACCAGCATTGACGAAATCGGGATTATCTGGGCCCTGCTCTCAATTTTTTTCTATTTGAAATTCAACCCAAAAAAACCCGTCCGAAAAAATTATATTTTTTCTTTGATTTTCGCCTTAATGGCGTTTTTCAGCTATGAAATCACTCTGATTCTGCCGGCCTTGATAATTTTAATTGATTTATTCCAAAAAAACTTTGATTACAATAAGATTAAAGAAAAAATTAAATGCTACCTGCCTTATTTTATCGCTTTGGGATTTTGGGTAGCGATGAAACTGGCTTTGGCGCCACAAAACCGCCAGCTGCTTTTTGGCCAGGATGTCAGCCTCCCCCTGCGGCTTTTGACCATGGGCAAAGTTTTTGTTAAATATCTTTTTTTGCTGATTTGGCCGCGGGATCTTAATGTTTACCACGAAATTATTTTCGCCCAAAATTTCGGCGATCTCAAAGCGATTCTGGCCTGGGTATTTCTATTTGCCTTGGTAATTTCCGCCATCATTTTGGCCAAAAAAATTCCAGCCGCCAGCTTTGCCGTCTTTTGGTTTTTTATCAGCCTGGCGCCGGTCTCGAATATCATTCCGACCGGGATTATCATGGCGGAAAAATATACTTACCTGGCATCTTTCAGTATTTGTTTCTTACTGGCGGTAATTTTAGAAAAATTGATTTCGGGACAAAAACAATTGTATAAATATTCAGCAATACTCGCCGTTTTGGCGATTGTAATTTTTTACGGCGCCGCGACTTATGCCCGAAATTTTGACTGGAAAAACGACAAAACTTTATGGGAAAAAACCTTAACCCAGCGGCCGGACTTTGAACCCGTTCTTAAAGCCCTAAAACAGCTTGAAGAATAAAAAAATACCCTTTCTGCAAACTGAATTCGCAAAAAGGGTAAAGATAGAAAGAACGAATCAGAAACGACCGGCGGAAGCTTTAACGACGCAGTGGTACCACTTGTTGTCGTACGATGCCGACAGTTCTTCGGTCACCTCTGCTTCCGTTTTCTGATAGATTCTTCCATCCCATTGAATTTCGACGTGGTAGCTGCCAATTGGCATTTGCTTCACGACATACTGCTTTTGCCCATTGACGGGTGGAGTTGACACTGGAATGCGTTGACCAGTTTTCCTATTGATGAATAGGAAAGCAGGAACGTCGCTTGACCAGTCATCAACCACGCACACCGGCACGCCATTGGCTTCGGCCTGCCGGCGCTGCTGTTCTTCGGCCGCTTTTCTCCGCCTATCGGCCTCGGCTTGCTGGCGCAGCTGCTCCTCGGCTTCTTTCTGCTTCCTTTCAGCTTCTTCCGCCTTAATCAGCAACTTGTCCATCTCGTCTTCCCGTTTCTTTTCTTCTGCTGCGGCCGCTTGCCTTTGCTGCCAGCGCCGCTCTTCAGCCGCTAAATAGTCAGCCCAGCGGCGGTCGGGAACGACTGGATTTTTTCCGTCTAAGAACAAGCTGGCGTCAATCGCTTCCATGACTTCCAAATTGCCGGACACGGCTTTCGCTTGATTAAGCAGGTTTTGAAAGGCCTTTAGCGCTTCGGCTAACCTGTCCGCGCTCTTTTTGGCCGAACTGGCTTTTAAAGAATTGGCCACGGCTTCAAGGGTCAAAAGCGCCTGGAGTTCGGCTAAAGTAATTTCTTCTTTCTGGCCGGCAAGTTCCAAATTGCCTTTAGCCGAAGCCATTAGCTTGTTTTGCGCCTCAAGCCGGTTAAGCTGGCGGTCCAATCCTTCGCGGCTTTTAGCGGTCTGGGCTTCAAGCTGTTTTGCCTTTTGCTGGCGCTGATTTAAGTCAGCCGCGATTTCTTCACTTCCGTACTCCTGGCCGCCGATAAGCAAGGGCTGGCTGTCCTTGTTTTCCGCCAGTATTTTCTCTTCGGCTTGGATAATCTGCCGAATAAAGACCAGGGTCTTTTGCTGGCGCTCGTAGACGCCTTCTAACTTCGCCTTTTCCAGTTCCAACTGGTTGGTGAGCTCAAACAATCGGCTTAACGCTTGGCCTTCTTCGGAAAGCTCGGAAAGCTGGGGGGAAAAATTATATCCAAGGCTGTTCATCACGAACAAAAGGCTGTTCATCACGAACAACACGACCCCAGCCAAAATTGCGAGAATGGCAATAGTAACTAATAATTCTGTTAATTTAAAACCTCTTTTCTTCATTGCTTCAACCTCCTTATTTTAAGGGTAAAAACCCTTGTTTTTTCAAAGAACCTTTATTCAAAAACCTTCAAGTCAGCATAGCGCCAAACCGGATTTTTGTCAAGGCAATCCTTGAACACAAACTTACAAACTTGGAACTTATAACTTTAGACCGTTGAATAATTCAAATTTTCAGCGTCTACCCCGTTAGAAATAAATTTCTAACGGGGTTAATCCGCTTTTATATCTCTAAATTAAGCCAAACCTGAAATCAGTCCAAGCTGTTTAAAACAATTAATCAACGCTCTCAACTTGCCTGCCCATCATACTTCGCATATTAAGGCAAGCGGGGAACTTAAGTTATGAGTTATGAGTTATGAGTTCCAAGATAAGTTAAAAGGGAGGCAGTAAAATCATTATGATTTTGACTTGCCTCCCTTCGAGATGACTGTTGGCTGGAGAATTATGCCATTGATTTGAGGGGTTGCCTCACTGTCGGTTCAGGGACAAGGGTTGCCTGTCCTTTATTTCCGCCAATCGCATAATTCATAGCGCCAAGATAGTCTTATTGGGTAACTGGGGCTACTACAACCGGGGCGTCTGCCACCGTGGTATTGGCCGCCGGCGCCTGGGCCGACAGATGCTGTTGCCGGTATTCCTGGGCTTCGCTCATCGGCACTGATGCTTTTGACGTATCTGTGCCGTAGTTAAGGAACTCGGTATTGCCGTTGGCCAAATTGCTGAATTCAATTTCAGCATTGGCTCTGGCCAAACGATCCCGAATCTCCTTAAAGTGACGATTTTCCTCGCTGAAAACGCCAATATCCGTCAAAGACGAGGAAAACTTCTTGACTGCTTCCATCG
This sequence comes from Candidatus Buchananbacteria bacterium RIFCSPLOWO2_02_FULL_46_11b, assembly GCA_001817615.1. Taxonomy (GTDB): domain Bacteria; phylum Patescibacteriota; class Patescibacteriia; order Buchananbacterales; family UBA6539; genus 02-FULL-45-11b. The sequence continues at coordinate 9,859 of MHIR01000008.1, forward strand.
CCTCTCCGGCTTCAAGCAGAACCGCGATATGATCAAGTTCAATATCGCGCTCCTCCAAAGTCACCATGGCTTCCATGATCTTGGCGCCGCCTTCTTTGATGGCCGCATCCATAATCTTGCAACTGCCGTCTGCCGTCTCAAACTGCGTCCGCAGTTTTTTACAAGCGGCTGTCCGCCGGTTGATGTCGTTTTCCACCTCTTGCCGGGAATACGCTTTGCCGTTTACGACAGCCGGATCAGCTGTGGACGATTCAAGCGCTTCCCAGCCAAGAGCCATAGCCGCTTCATGCCCGTCAAGCTTCAGCTTGAAAGAGTCGCGCTGGCGTTGCAAAGCTGTCAGCTTGTCCTCGGCTCGCATAATCTCGGCGCGCTTGCCGATCAGACTGATTTTTTCTTTGGCAATGTCGCGCTTGGCATTTTGCACAAGATTCTCACTGCGGATCTTGTCCGCAAATCCTTGGTTAATGTCGCCCCGCGACTGGCCAATCCAGTCCTTTGCCCAGGGAAACGCTACGCCAAGGACAATAAGGCTAATCACAATCCCAACAACTACCAGAATTGAACGCATAATACACCTTCCTTCTCTGACCATCTGGTCATTTTTTGTTCCTTCAGTTTACTTGCACAACTTACTACGCAACTTACGCCCGCCGCCACCGATTTTTCATTGATATCTCCTTTTCTGTTATTTTCTTTTTGCCTCTGCCAGCAAATCAGGCAGTACCGCGTCAAGCCCGCGCTTATCCTTTAGATGTTTCGGATAAAGCGAAATGACTTTAACGCCGTGCTCCTGGTAGAGCCGAAGTTTTGCCTGCATTGTGGCCGTGTATTGCTGATTCGCGCCAGCCAAGCCCCAATATTCAAGGTAAGCGCCGGATTCAACCAGATAAAAATCCGGATGAAGCAAGACTTTACCAAGCTTCAAGGGCTTTTCGTAGACAAACTTAATTTCCTGGTCAGTCAGCCAATTGGCAATCTTTTTTTCCGACTGGCTTCTGACGCGGCAGGCCTTGGCCTGATAAATCCGGCCGGAAAACCAAAGCGCGGTATCAAGCTTGTCTAACAAAGAAACCGCCCGGTAAAAAACAGCGCTGAAAGCATCGCCCAAACGGCTGCCTGTCCGTTTCTTAACGATTCCTTTGCTGCCGCCGCGAACTACCGCCCGGTTGAACCAACTGGCATAATAGGCCAATCTTTTCACTCCAGCCGCGCTTCGCTGGTCAAGGCGGTTGAGCCGATCAAGCAGGGTTTTAAACCTCCGGGCGTTTCTTTGATCAAGGCCGCCCAAACAAGCTTTTAACCGCTGCCAAATTGGCTTTAATTGCGCATTTTGATAAATCATTACATACTTGTCTCCTTTCTGTTTTCCGCCTATTTTCAAGTTATCCACAAGTCAATCTATAAAAAACAGCTAAATTTAGCTGATATTTTTCAAATGTCAAGGTTCTGTCCCTCTCCTGCTTTCATCCTAACGCCGTTGGCGATTGTTTGTCAAATGGCCGCGCAAAAACACGAAAACAAGATCAAAAGAACAATAGAACAAAATCTTTAATTTCGCTTGTTCTTTTATTTTATTGTTTTTATGTTTTAATGTTTTCGTGTTTTCGTGATAAAAAAACCGGCTGTCAAATGACAACCGGATTGGCTAAACTATGGCTGATTCCCTTTGCACAGGCATTTGTATTTAACCCGCAAATTCAGAATTCCGAGCCATTAATTGACTGGTGTTTTTGCGCCAATTTGGCCGCAACCTTGCAAACTCCGCCGCTTAAAGATCCGTTTGCGCCAATCAAGCTGAAAGGAATTAAAAATTCCTTGGGCAAACCTTGGCTTTTGGCTTGCCGGACTT
>MHIR01000009.1:0-1104 GCA_001817615.1 Candidatus Buchananbacteria bacterium RIFCSPLOWO2_02_FULL_46_11b
GTAATCTTTTTTTTCTTTTCGCGGAAGCCGGCAAAATGCTCAATAATATCTTCAGCCAATTTTTGTTTCAGTTCGGAATATTTAAGCTGGCCAGTTTGGTTGTCAGCCAGTAATTTTTGGTAAACGTTTTTGGCGGAAAATATTTTTACCAGATCCAAAAGATTTTTGGCGCCCCGGCTTTTGCCGTCGCCGGTATCAGTTACGGCTTTGGCCAGCTTTTGCCTGATTATTTCCGGCTCATCGTCAAGATACAAACAATGGCTGTCGCCCAAAGTTTTTGACATTTTTTTTTCCGGTTCAAGCAAGCTCATTATTTTTGGCGTTTCAGTAAAAAGCGGCTTGGGCTCGGGAAAGGTCTGGCCGAATCGATTGTTAAAAAATCCAGCAATATCGCGCGCCAGCTCGACGTGCTGGGTTTGGTCGGCGCCGACCGGCACTTTGGCGGCCTTGTAAGCCAAAATATCGGCGGCCATTAAAATCGGATAAAAAAGCAAACCGGCGTTGACTTTTTCATTGGCCCGGTCGGTTGATTTTTCCTTGAACTGGGTCATGCGATAGAGAAAAGAAACCGGCACGACGTTTTGCAGGATAATAGCCAGCTCGCTGTGTTCAGGCAGATGCGATTGGGCGAAAATCACGCATTTTTTCGGATCCAGCCCGGCGGCTAAATAATCTTTGGTCAAATCTAAGATTTGGCGGTATTTTTCTTTGGCTTCAAAAGGTTCGTTTAACGAGTGCAAATCGGCGATAAAAAAATAGCCGTCAAAATCTTTCTGCAATTTGACGAAATTGGAAAGCGATCCGAGGTAGTTACCGAGATGGAGTTTTCCGGTCGGGCGGATGCCGGAGAGGATGGTTTCTTTCATACAAGTTAATTATAGTATTTATTTTTTAAATTGTCCATAAAGAGAGCCCGCCTTCGCCCCTCGACCCGGCTCGGGGCTACGGCGTGGCAATGGTGGGTAAAAAATGCCGGGGAGAGGGGATAATCGCCTCTCTCCCGGCCTTGGTTTGCGACTTAAGACTTGCCGTAATTGGAGCAAGCTTGGTTGCCGCAAATAATGAACGTTTTTGTCGTTGACGGCTGAAAACCGATGCGCAGAA
>MHIR01000009.1:1195-4768 GCA_001817615.1 Candidatus Buchananbacteria bacterium RIFCSPLOWO2_02_FULL_46_11b
TTGGTTTTCCATAATTTTTCTCCTTTCGGTTATTTTACCAAATAAAAAACCTCCCCATCTCTTAGGCATAACTAAATTATGCTTAAGGGACGGAAAGGCTTCCGCGGTACCACCCTTGTTCCTGCCTACGCTCGCTTTCCGTCTTCGCTCTTTGGGAGCTTCGGCGGACAAGTCAGCGAGCTTCGGCAGGCATGGTCTTTTTTATTGATATTAATAAAAAAAGACCGCTTTCAGGCGCTTTTCCTTTCGCTGACGCTCGGGGCAACACGCCTTATCCTTTGGTTACGGAGGATGCCGGATGGCCACTGACGCAGTCATCGCCTTGCCCCGAACGCCCCGAACATAGTGAGGGGAGGGGCGAAACATACCCAGCCTCCCTTTACGGGAGATATGTTTCGTAGGTTTGGGGTTGTTAAGGATATTGGCATTATAGCAGGCCCGGAGGATTTGTCAAGTGCTCATAAAAACAAAAGAACCCCGTGATGCCACACGGGGCAGGCAAGAGAACAAATTTTTTGGTAGAGACGCAAAATTTTGCGTCTCTACATTATTTTAATTTTGTTCTTTTATTCTCTTGCCTTATTTTATTCAATAATCAGCACCGCGGCGGCCAAAACCGTGGTCCAAAGGCCGTCTTTATTGCCCTCGGTTGACTGGCAGATATTGGTGGTTTTAAAGATTTGGCCGGAAGAAATATATTCCTGTTTTCTTTCATCCCAGGCCTTGTCGGCGTCAAATTCCAGGCCGAGGGTCGTGGCCAGCATCGTGGCGGCCAGGTCTTCGGCGTACTCGCCGGCCTTTTTGCCGGTTTCGCCGAAAGAATGATGTTCGGACAAATAGCCATAGGCATTAGTATTGGTCGGCAAGGCCAGGCCGATGGCGGCCGAGATCAGGCGATTGGGCTCGTTGGTTTCCATTCGGGCCATGACGCAAAAAGTGATTTGTCCGGCTTTTAAATATTCCACGCCTTTTTCTTTAGTCAGAACTTTGCAGTTGGGCGGGAAAATACTGGAAACATAGACTAAATTGCATTTTTCAATGCCGGCGTCGCGCAGCGCGGCCTCAAAGGAAGCCAGGCGGTCCTTATGGACGCCGACGCCCTTGGTAAAGAACATTTTGGATGGAGTCATTTCTTAAGGCGGTTAAAAATTAAGGGGATAAGTTTATTTTAGCATTTTTGGCCGGGATGTAAATAGCCCTGTCCCATAACGCGGTGTCCCATAGCGTTTTTGACTTTATTCAATATTTATGCTACTATTAAGTGATTATCAGAATAATTCTGCTTTGAGCAAGCAGTTTTTTCTTATTTATTGTAAATCGCGGATATACGCGGATTAACGCGGAATCAATATTTAATGGCAAATTATTTAAATTATCCGAGCAAATCCATAAATATCCGCATATATCCGCGTTTTAATCCGCCTTTCGGCCTTTCGACAGGCTCAAGGCCGCCCCGAGTAAAATCGAGGGGCGGCAAGCTCAAGGCGCCTTGAGCTTGTCGCCTTTCAGCAAATTCAAGGCGACCTTGAGACTTGTCGAAAGGCCGAATGGCGCGTCTACCCCGTTAGAAATTTATTTCTAAACGGGGTTAATCCGCTTCTATATCTCTAAAACAAATTAAGCATGGAATTAGTGTAAAATAAATAAAATAATCATTACAAATATTCTTAAATATGGAAATCAGAAATATCGCCATTATCGCCCACGTTGACCACGGCAAGACCACCTTGACTGACGGTTTGATGCGCCAAACCGGCATGACCGAAGAAGGCGTGACCATGGACAGCAACGCCCTGGAGCAGGAGCGCGGCATCACTATTTATTCAAAAAATACCTCGGTATTTTACAAAGACACCAAGATTAATATCGTGGACACGCCCGGCCACGCCGATTTTGGCTCCGAGGTTGAACGGGTTTTGAGATCCATTGATTCCGTGGTTTTGGTGGTTGACGCCCAGGAAGGGCCCATGCCCCAGACCAAGTTTGTTTTGAAAAAATCTTTGGAATTGGGTCTAAAACCCATTGTCGTTCTTAATAAAATTGACAAGCCGGCGGCTAATCCGGCTTTGGCCAAAGAACTGGTTTACGAATTATTTTTGGATTTGGGCGCTTCGGACGAGCAGCTTGATTTCACCACGGTTTACGCCATTGCCCGCCAGGGCGTGGCCAAGATTAATTTAACCGACCAATCCTCAAATCTTTTTCCGCTTTTAGACGTGATTTTAAAAGAAGTGCCCGCGGCCGGCACGGCCGAGGCCGCCAAAAAGCCTCTGCGCCTGCAGCCGTTTAATCTGGCTTATGACAATTATCTGGGCCGGCTGGCGATCGCCCGAATCTATGAAGGCGAGATTAAAACGCCGGCGGCCGTTTATGTCAAAGAACCAGACGGCCAAACCCGGACCGGCACGATCTCCAAGCTTTTCACTTTTAGAGGTTTGAAGCGCGAGGAAGCCGCTGAAGCCAAAACCGGCGATATTGTCATGATCGCGGGCCTGCCCGACGTTTATATCGGCGAAACCGTCTGCGTCAAGGCGGATCAAGAACCTCTGCCGGCGATTAAAATTGACGAGCCGACTATTGCCCTGAATTTTTTGGCCAATAATTCGCCGTTTGCCGGCCGCGAAGGCAAATTAGTCACCAGCCGCCAGATCAAAGAAAGATTGAAGCGCGAGCTGGAAGTCAATGTCGGCCTAAAAATTGATTTTTCGCCTCTTGACCATTATAAAGTTTTCGGCCGGGGCGAACTGCATATCGCGATTTTGCTGGAAAATATGCGCCGCGAAGGCTTTGAGTTGCAAGTCTCCCAGCCGCAGGTGATTATCAAAGAAGAAAACGGCCAAAAATTTGAGCCGTTTGAAGAAGTCATTATTGATATTCCCGAAAAAATGTCGGGCGCGGTCATGGAAAAAATGTCCCGGCGCCGGGCCCAGGTTCTAGAAATGAAATCCGAACGCGGCCATCGGCGCATCACCTTTGAAATTCCAACGCGGGGAATTCTGGGCTACCGCGGCGAATTCACGGTTGACACCCGCGGCGAAGGCATTATGTGCAGCCGCTTTGTCGCTTTTCGGCCGTTTGTCGGCAAGATTGAAAAAAATAATCTCGGCTCCATGGTTTCCATGGCCGCCGGCAAAGCTTTAGCTTTTTCTCTTTGGAATCTTCAGGAGCGGGGGACTTTATATATCCCGCCGGCCACGGAAGTCTACGAAGGCATGGTCATCGGCAACGTGGCCAAGGGCAATGATCTGGAAGTCAATCCAATTAAGGGCAAGCAGCTTACCAATATGCGCTCGTCCAATGCCGACGAAGCGATCAAGCTGACCCCGCCGCGGGAACTGACTCTGGAAGGGGGGCTGGAAATCATGAACGAAGACGAATATCTGGAAATTACGCCCAAAAGCGTGCGCCTGCGCAAAAAATATCTGGGCGGCACTGAACGGCGGCGCGAGAAGCGGAAGCTGGCGAGTAAATAAACCGGGGCGTATGGCAATACGCCCGTACAGGCGAGTTGTGAGCTCGGGGTTTGCCCGGGCTTTTTGTTTTTTTTACCACACCTCACCTCCCCCTGCCCAG
>MHIR01000009.1:4779-11051 GCA_001817615.1 Candidatus Buchananbacteria bacterium RIFCSPLOWO2_02_FULL_46_11b
GAGAAATAAAGGCTGTAGCTAAAAAATAATAAATACGGAAAACCTACATTTTTAAATAACGATAATAAAAATAGTTCCCCTCTCCTTGAATAAGGAGAGGGGACAGGGGTGAGGTGTGGTATAAAAATTATATTTACACCTGAATAATTACCGGAAGCACCATCGGCCTCCTTTGCGTTTTTTGGTAGAGAAATTGCCCGATTTCGTTGCGGATTTTATCTTTGAAATAATTCTCGTCCACTACGCCTTTGATTTCGTCTTTGAATATTTTTTTCGCGCGGTTGCGGGTCTCTTCAATCAGGCCCTTGTTTTCTTTCATGTAAATGAAGCCGCGGGAAATCAAATCCGGGTTTTGGACCAGTTTGCCTTTTGTCTTGTCAATCGTGACAATCACGACAATCATGCCGTCGGCGGCCATCAATTGCCGGTCGCGCAAAACCACGTGCGAAACATCGCCCACGCCCAGGCCGTCCACGAAAACATAGCTGGTATTGACGCGCTGATTGGTCAGCCGGCCGCCGCGGGAGTCAAACTCAACGATTTGGCCGTTGTCCGCGATTAAAATTTTATTTTCGGGAAAGCCGGTTGATTTGGCCACCTTGGCCGCTTCGCGCAATAAATAATGGTTGGCGTAAATCGGCATCAGGTAAGCGGGCTGGGATTGCTTCAGCAATAATTTAATGTCTTCAATTTTGCCGTGGCCGCCGGCGTGCACGTCCATGATTTCCTGGTGAATGACGTCGGCGCCCTGCCGGTACAGGCTGTCTTTCAGGTTCTGAATGGTTCTTTCGTTGCCGGGAATGACCGAAGAGGAAAAAACAATCGTGTCATTGGGCTCGATTTTAATGAAGCGGTGCTCGCCCGAAGCGATCCGGTTAAGCACGGCCCGGCCTTCGCCCTGCGAGCCCGTGCAGATAACCACGATTTTGTTTTTCGGCTGGCTATGAATCTTGGCCATGTCAATCAGGGTGTTTTTTTTCGCTTTAATGTAGCCGAATTGCTTGCCGATTTCCACGTTGGTTTTCATGGAAAAGCCGTCCACCGCGACTTTCTTGCCTTGGTTTTCGGCAATTTGAATGACCTGGCCGATTCTTTCAAGCATGGAAGAGAAGGTTCCGAAAATGACGCGGCCCGGCGCTTTGGCCACGATATTTTCAATATTTTTATAAACTTCTTTTTCCGAACCCTGGTGGCCTTCCTTGGTTGAGCCCAGGCTTTCCATCAGTAAAACTGAGGGTTTTTTGCCTTTGCCCCATTTGGCCAGTTCGGAGTAATCCGTCGGCCGGCCGGCCACCGGATCCAGGTCATAGCGCCAGTCGCCGGGATGGATGACATTGACCATGGGTGTTTCCAAAATCACGCCGAAGGAATCCTTGATGGCGTGGGTGACGGCAAAAAAATTCGCTTTGAATTTGCCCAGATACATCGGCTGGTTTAAGGTTTTGACTTCGGCGAATTTCGGGGTGAATTTTTCGCGGTAGTTTTCAATCTGGCGCTTGATGAGGGCCACGGTCATGGGCGCGGCAATGACTAAAGGATTGCCCAATTTCGGCAAAAGATGGGGCGCGGCGCCGATATGATCCATGTGGCCGTGGGTGACGATGACGGCGCGGATGTTTTTTTCCTTGCCCTTGAGCGAAGAAATATTGGGAATAATATAATCAATGCCGTGCATATCTTCTTCGGGGAATTGCAGGCCCATGTCAACAATCACAATGTCACTGCCCAATTCAAAAACCACCATGTTGCGGCCGACCTCTTCTAAACCGCCCAGGGCGTAAATTTTTAGTTTTTCTTCCCGGCCAGCCTGCCTGGCCAGTGAGGCGGATCCGCCTTGGGCGGATTTTTTCTGTTTGCCGGTTTTCGGCGGCAACCCTTTTTGTTTTTCCGGGGATTTTTTGCCTTTTTTTGACTGCCACCAGGCGCGGCGGGATTTTTTTGACATAGTTTTGTTAAGCAAGATAAGCGAGATAAGCAAGATAGGCAAGATAAGGACTAAACTTAGCTCTTATCTTGCTCGCCACGCTTCGCGGTCGAAGCGGGCTGAAAACTTATCTTGCTTAATTCTTGTCTTGCTGGTTAATTAAGAGAGAGAAAATAGATTGCCGAAGACGGAAATATCCGTGGCCGGCAGCCGATTTCCTCGGCTTGTTTGCAATATTTTTTAAGCATAAATAATCCCTTCACCCTGCGGTCTTTGCCGCAGGGTAGTTAACTAATTTCTCGATTGGAAACCGATTTCAATTTTTTCTGAACCCAATTGGAAAAAGGTTAGAACAGCATCAAGTTGCATTAACATTAATTCTCTATCAACAAATTTTTCATCAGAATACTCCGTTCCTGTTTCAGGACTATAAAATGTCGGCCTGGGAGTAATTTCATTTTCAGGTATTTTGAATTCTTCCAAATCTTTATAGCCCAAAATCACTAATCTTCCAATTTCTTTATGAAAAATTTTTACATATTTTTCATTTATTTCACTAGTATTCGGAAGATTTTTTTTCAAAGCGGATAATTGAGCGAATGATTTCCTTATTTCGTTTTCAACATTTTCCATATAATTGATAGTTAATTTTTAATGCCGCGGGGGAGACTCGAACCTGCCTGCCGGCAGGCAGCCTCCTATTCCCTTATGAGAACTAGCCCCGCCTGAAACGCAAATCGTAAATTTGACAATGTGGATAACTTATGCTACCTTATAGATGAGCACTTGTGGGGGCTTTGGCCCCCCAGCGGTCAATACATAAACCGCAGACGAGTGCTTTTTAGTTTGCCTAATCTTCCTCCAAATTGCCGGAATAAAAAATTTTTTTCTTGTTTCCATTGCCGTCTTCAATCACTTTCCATGAAGGATAAACGCTCCAGAAAAATGGCTGGCCGCCTTCAATTTCTTTTATGACAATTTTTAAGCGGAAATTGTAATCTTTCAAAAGCGCGATAAACACGTAATACCTGACCATCTTTAAGCTTTTTTCCCAGCGGGAATTGATTTTTTGCCTGACAAAAATTTGCCTTTCATCGTATTCCTGCAAAGTATGGGAAAGTTTTATAATTTCAATCATTTTCGGCAAAATTTTCAAGCGGGTATATTGTTCCGCCAATGAGCGCCCTCGGTTCCAAGATTTTGAAAGCAGGTGGCTGAATCCCTCTTCATTGAAATGGACGTCTTTTCCCAGGTAAGGGCATTTGATCTTATCAAGCTTATCGTAAAAATCTTTAGCCCTATTTTTTATTTCTTCAAATTTATCGTTATTAATTTCCATAACTAGCTCCTAAACAGCCTCCAATAAAGAATTTTTGTTAAAGGCGGGCGCGTCTTTGGCACGAAGTTTATATTGTTTTGGTGCCGCGGGGGAGACTCCCCGCGCCAAACCCGAAAAAGTATTATTAATGATTAGTTTATTTCTCGGAAACACCTACGGCTTGTGTCATCTAATATTGAAGTTTTTTAAGAGGTTTGGTGCGGGACAAGCGAACTCCCATTCCCTTGCAGGAACTAGCTCCTGAAGCTAGCATGCCCCTCGCCAATGCCGCGGGAGAGATTTGAACTCTCACGACCTTGCGGTCACACGGCTCTGAACCGTGCGTGTCTGCCAGTTCCACCACCGCGGCATTGGTGAGGGGTAAATATACCAGCTTGTCCCGCGCCAAGCTGATAATTTATGCTTATAATTAATTTTAATCAGCCGAAGGCGGTATTCGCGCGAGATAAGCTTGATATTTAAAGTAAAAATTCGCGAGCTTGGCGCGGGATTTCACCACCGCGGCGTAGAAATCATATAACACGCAACATGTAGCATATAACAATTCCTTGATTTCGCTTGCCTTTAGATGGTTATATGTTATGTGCTATATGCTATATGAAATAAAGGATTATCTAAGTTTGCCCTGCCAAATCCGGTTTGTCTTGATGTACCAGTTTTCCAAATTGTTGAACCGGTCGGCCGGCACGGTAATGCGGGAAGTATCAAAGCCCTTTATCTTTTCATCCACGGCATAAGTGTAAGTCGGGCTGTAGAGAAAAATGGCGGAAACGTCCGTTGCCAGAAAATCAACAAAGCGCTGATAAAGCGGTTTTTGCTTTTCTTCATCCTTCGCGTTTTTGGCGTCGGTTAAAATCTGGTCAACTTCGCGGTTGGCCAAAAGCGCCAGATTCAGGCCCGGATTCTGGGTCTGGGACGAATGCCAGAAAGGATAGGGGTCGGCGCCGGAGCCGCTGATAATGCCAAAGATTAAAATCTGGTAATCGCGCGGCTGGATGACGTCGCGGCTGATTTTGCCGCCGCTGATAATTCGCAGAGTGACTTTGACGCCGATTGCCTGCCAGTTTTCTTTGATCAGTTCGGCCACTTTCATGTTTTCCGGCTGATCCACCGTGGTGACGGCAAGTTCTAGGATTTTGTCGTTCTTTTTGCGGTAAAAATCGGGGGCCATTTCTTCTTCAACGGTCGCCGGTTCGGTTTGGACTTCTTCGGCCGTCGTCGCGGCGACATCGGCCTTGGCGGCTTTTTCTTGCTGCTGCTTCAAGAAAGCCCGGTAGTCTTGCGCGCTGATTTGCTTCCAGCCGGCATCTTCCAAAGTTTTATTGGCCAAATCGCGGTCAAAGCCGATTTTTTTATCGGGGCTGGGTTCCAGATCAAAAGGCAGAATCGGGCTGTTGATGATTTTGCCTTCTTCGCGCAAAACTTGGGTTAGAATTTTTTCCTTATCAACGCTTAAAGCCAGGGCTTTTCTCACTTCTTTTTCTTTTAAAATGTCATTTTGCTTTTGATTGAAAAAAACAGCCGTGTACTGGGGCAGTTCCAGAGAATAATAACGCAGGCTTTTTTGGCCTTGGAGCCGGGGTTTAAGCTCTTTGGGCAAAAAGCTCATGCCCTCGGCGGAATTATTTTTAATGGCCGAAATCGCGGTTTCAAAATCCGGATAAAATTTAAAAGTGATTTTCTGCAAATAGGGCTTTTTGCCGAAATATTGGGGATTGGGAACCAGGACAAAAGAGCGGATATTGCCCAATTTGTCTTTGGCCAGGGATTTGAATTTCCAGGGGCCGCTGCCGACCGGCTTTAAGTTGTATTCGGCCAGATTGGCGTTTTGGGCCGGAATTTCTTCCCAAAGATGCGCCGGCAGAATGCCGAAAGTCAAAGTTTCCAAAAATTCCGGATAAGTTTCCGCTAAGATGAATTTAATGGTTTTTGCGTCTACTTTTTCCGCGGTCACGCCGCGGAAACTGGCCAAAAGCGGACTTTTGAAATTGCGGTCATTAAGGCTTTGAAAAGTGAAAATTACGTCGTCCGCCGTCAGGGGTTCGCCGTCGTGCCACTTCAGATTGTCTTTTAAAACAAAAGTGTAAGTTTTGCCGTCCTGGCTTTTTTCCCACTTTTCGGCCAGATCCGGCGCCAATTCAAGCTGATTGTTGAATTTGGTTAGGCCGGAAAAAACCAGCCGGACAATATCGGCATCCACGTCGCTGGTCTGGGACAAAAGGGGATTTAAGTACTGGGGCGCGCCGATTAAGCCCTCAATGTATTCGCCGCCGATTTTAGGCGCGGGCAAAAAATTGCGCCCATAAAAAATCGCGATTATAAAAATCAGGCAGACGGCAATCAAAATTTCCAGGCCGGCCGCCAGCCGCCGTTCTTTTTTATCTAATATCTCGGGCAGGTGCTTAAGCTGCTTCAGAGTCGGAAATTTTAATTTATTCAGCGAATAAACCAGCTTTTTATCCAATTCCCGGCGCCGGGAAAGCAAAGCGGCCGTGGCCGTTTGATCGGTGTTCTCTTTGGTTTCGGTTAAAGCGCCGGAATTTTTTCTTCTTTTTAACTTACGCCAAAAAAGAGAAATTTTTTCCAACACAAAAATAATTTTAGGGAGACAGCGTTAAAACCATCTCGTTAAATTAATGAGAAAAACCCGGTTAAAATATGATATTAACCAGGGAGATGCTTAAAAATATTACGGCGAGGATAATCGTCAAAACAAAGAGATATTTTTCCATTCCGCGCTTGGTCCGGTAAACATTGCCCTGCCCGCCGAAAGCCGAGCCCAAACCGGCGCCTCGCCTTTGGAGCAGGACGGCGATAATCAGAATAATCGCGGAAGATAGCTGGATGATGTCAATCGTCATAATAGATATAGCTTAGCAGGTAATTGAGATATTGTCAATCACTGTTATAGATCGTGGTTATAAGTACTGGCGTTTAAGCGTTAATCATTAAAATTACAAATTTCAAGCACCAAATTCCAAACAAATTACAATTTTCAAAATTCAAAAC
>MHIR01000009.1:11059-12658 GCA_001817615.1 Candidatus Buchananbacteria bacterium RIFCSPLOWO2_02_FULL_46_11b
AAGAGGTTTGGGATTTTGAACATTGGAATTTGAGATTTGTTTGGAATTTGTGATTTGGAATTTGGTGCTTTAAAAAACCATAAACAATCTCAATTTTTAAACATCAAATTTCCCGTTTATCAGTTATAATCCTTTTTAATTTAAACACGCTCCGGCCGCTGACCTTCATTTTTTTTTTCTTCTCGTCGCGCTTGATAAACTTTTTTTCAATTTTTTCCTCCAAATGGTTTAAATTTGGCATAGGCGATTTTATTATTCTCTGATTTTATGATATAATATTATCAAGGTTATGTATAGCCAAGACCGCCAAGATTTCAATCTTCCGCCCGCCCGAGCCGCGGTTAAAAAATGGCACCAGTCCTTTTGGGGCCGGGCCATTATCGCGTTTTTGGCCGTCTTTTTTACCTTATTTGTCGCCCTGGCGATTTATGTCGGCCAAGTGGTCATTTTATTGCGCGCCGGCGAGCTGACCACGGATCAGCTTTTCGGCCAAAGCGGCCAGACCGCGGCCGAGCGGGTTAAAAGCTTGTACGGCCCCAATGACCCTTATTTCGGCAAAAAAGACGCCAAGGCGGTGATTGTGGAATTCGGCGATTTTGAATGCCCGGCCTGCCAGGCCGAATATCCGGTGGTTAAGGAAATTTTAAAAAATTACGGGGATAAAATCCTTTTTGTCTTCCGGGATTTTCCCTTAATCGCCAGCCATCCCAACTCGCTTTTAGCCGCGGTGGCGGGCCATTGCGCTTGGGAGCAGGGCAAATTTTGGGAAATGCATGACAAAATTTTTGAAATCAAAGATTTAAGCGCGGCGGCTTTGCAAACCTACGGCCGGCAAATCGGCTTAAACCCCAGCCAATTTTCCGCCTGCCTGCGATCGGACAAGTATCTTAAAGAAATTGAAACCGATTTGAACGAGGGCTATAGCGCCGGGGTCAGGGCCACGCCCACATTTTTTGTCAACGGCGTCAAAGTCGCCGGCGCGCTTGACCTGATGACTTTTGAAAAAATAATTATTGAGGCGTTAAGCCGCTAGCTTATGCCAATAAAGCAAAAAAGCAATAAAACAAAAAAGCAAAAATATAAATCAGTTGTTTTATTGTTTTATTGCTTTTTTGCTTTATTGCTTTTTTGTTCTCTTGTCCCCGCGGTTTGGGCCCAGGCGCCCGCGGCTTATCCGGAAATTAAAATCAATATTGGAGGTTTTTCCAGCGAGGAATTTAAAACTCAAGGCTGGGACACGAATTGCACGGCCTCAAATAAAAACCAAGACTGCTTAAATTTATATTGGATCAGCCAGTATGTCGGCGTTATTTACCGCTACGGCGTGGGCTTAGCCGCGGTTTTGGCCGCGGTGATGATTATGGCCGGCGGGTTTTTATGGCTGGCTTCGGCCGGCAATCCCTCGCAAATCAGCAAAGGCAAGGAATTCATCATCAGCGCCTTAACCGGCCTGATTCTGGCTTTATTTTCCTATATAATTTTGCAAACCATCAATCCGCGGTTAGTGGCTTTGGAACCGGTTATCGTCGCCGTGCCGTCAACTCAAGGATACGACACAACCATAAGAGAAACGGTTGAAGACGGCGGTGAAACTGCGGA
>MHIR01000009.1:12706-14022 GCA_001817615.1 Candidatus Buchananbacteria bacterium RIFCSPLOWO2_02_FULL_46_11b
AGAGGGTGAGGGTGAGGGTGAGGGCATATAGAAAAACATGAAAACATTAAAACATAAAAACAAGAGAACAAAAGAACAAAATTAAAATAATGTAGAGACGCAAGATTTTGCGTCTCTACCAAAAAATTTATTCTCTTGTTTTAATAATTTAGTCAAATTAAAATAAAAATATGAAGCCATCAAAAATTTTCATTTTCTGCCTGGCGGGAATTTTTGTCCTTAACTTTTTGTTCGTGTCGGCCGCCTGGGCCGCTGATTTGCAGCCGCCGGATCTTAAAATTCAAATTGGCGGGACGGCGCTTAATTTTAAACCGGTAAGCTCTTGCGGCGATAACAGCTATTGCATCGGCTGGATCGGCCAGTATATCGGCGTAGTTTACCGCTACGGCGTGGGCTTGGCCGCGGTTTTGGCCGCGGTGATGATCATGGTCGGCGGTTTTTTGTGGCTGTCCTCGGCCGGCAATCCCTCGCAGATTACCAAAGGCAAAGAATTCATTTTAAGCGCCCTGACTGGCTTAGTTTTGGCTTTATTTTCTTTTATAATTTTGCAAACCATCAATCCGCGGTTAGTGGCTTTGGAGCCGGTTCAAGTAAAAAAACCCCCTAAAATAACGGATATAGGCGAGGCCGCGGTTATCGGCGCGGTTGTCGGCGCGGCCGCGGGCGGCGGTGGGACGGCTCCACGGGGTGGCGCCCAAGCCACGGGCGAAGAGGCGGAAGTCAGAGACAGATTAGCTCAAAGCGGCATTGATGTCTGGCAATCCGCTTCAGGAGCAACCGTTGTATCTGATCTGCCGGAAGCGTCGCTTTCTTATATGGAAGATGTGGCAGGAGAGCTTGAAGGTAGTGAAAATCATACGGCTTTGGTTGTAACCGGCGCGGCGGAAGAAGGGTATCATTCACCGCGCCATGGCCCTAATAAAAATACGTTTGATATTGACCGTCCAAACCTTGGAGCTAATTGGTATATTGCTACATATGAAGTGGATTCAGAAAATTTGAGCTGGGGCCACGCTTCATATCTTGACGTTGAGGTTGACGGCGCTCCAATGACGGCCATGTGGGTTGATGAAGGAGATCATTATCACGTTGAGCTTCACCCAAGAGGCTATCGCGAGTAAATAGCGGATTTTTAGGAATAGCCAAGGGTCGAGACGAATAGATTTGACATAATCCCAAAACAGGTGTAAAATGTATTCTTAGTTTTACATATTAGGCCTGTTTTTTAATTCAATAAAGCAATAAAACAATAAAGCAATAAAACAAGGAAGTAAAAAAGCAAAAATAAAAACCGGTTTGTTTTATTGTTTTATTGC
>MHIR01000009.1:14041-14253 GCA_001817615.1 Candidatus Buchananbacteria bacterium RIFCSPLOWO2_02_FULL_46_11b
TATAATTTTGGACATTGTAAATTGAATACGGGTTTATTTGGAATTTGGAATTTGGAATTTGGTGCTTTATTATTTTATGTCTAATAAATATTCTACAAGCTACTTCCTACAAGCTACAAGCTAACTCTATGTCCAACAAATACATCAAAATCCGCGGCGCCCGGGTGCATAACTTAAAGAACGTCAGCTTAGATATTCCGCGCGACAAATTA
>MHIR01000009.1:14283-14356 GCA_001817615.1 Candidatus Buchananbacteria bacterium RIFCSPLOWO2_02_FULL_46_11b
AAATCCTCTCTGGCTTTTGACACCATTTACGCCGAAGGCCAGCGGCGCTACGTGGCATCCCTGTCCACTTACG
>MHIR01000009.1:14423-19323 GCA_001817615.1 Candidatus Buchananbacteria bacterium RIFCSPLOWO2_02_FULL_46_11b
ACCCCCGGTCCACCGTCGGCACGGTGACGGAAATTTATGATTATCTGCGCCTGCTTTTTTCGCGCGCCGGCCGGGTTCATTGCCCCCAATGTGGCCGGGAGCTTTTCGAACAAACCGCGGGCCAAATCATTGCCCAGGTTTCGGATTTGATAAAAACCAAAAAAGAAGAGCTGGTGATTTTGGCGCCGCTTGGTCCGGGCGCCAAGGAAAGCCCGAACAAGACCCTGGCCGAAATTAAAAAATCCGGCTTTAAACAAATCCGGGTGGGCAAAGAATTCCGGGACTTGGCCGGCAATAATTTTAATGAAATTGAAGAAAAAAAGAATCAGGTGGAAATCGTCGTTTCCCGGCTGAAATTTTTCCCGGAAACCAAAGAAGCGTTCAAGGACGAATTAAGCCGCTTAGTTGAGCTGGCCCTGGATTTGGGCAACGGCCAGCTGATTATTTTAGCCGGCAATAAAGAGCATTTTTATTCCCAGCGCTACGCCTGCCCGAAATGTGGCCTTTCTCTTTCAAGCTTTGAGCCGCGCAATTTTTCCTTCAACAGCCCGGCCGGCGCCTGTCCGAAGTGCCTCGGGTTGGGCACGCGGCTGGAAGTTGATCCGGAGCTCGTGATTCCCAATAAGCGCCTGACTTTGGCCGAGGGCGCGATTAAGCCCTGGGCCAGGAATTTTTCCAATCAAAACGCCTATTGGCAGCTTTTGAAGGCGGTGGGCAAGGAAAATAATTTTTCCTTAGACGCGCCGGTGGCCGATCTGCCCAAGAAGGCGCTGGAAATAATTTTTGAGGGCAGCGGCCAGAAATCATATTTGGTCGGGGAAAACAGCCAGACTTTTCCCGGAATTTTGGCAATTTTAACGGAAAAGCACCAGCAGACCGATTCGGATTACCTGCGCCAGGAAATTGAGCAGTACATGCGCTTGTCAGTCTGTCCGAGCTGCCGCGGCCGGCGGTTAAAGCCCGCGTCTTTGGCCGTTACGGTCGGCGGATTAAATATCTCCGAGATCGCCGGGCAAACCATTGAAAAAAACATTGATTTTTTTCAGAATCTGCAGAAAGGCAAAGAGATGACCGGCCGCGAGCTGACAATCGTTACCCAGGTTTTTAAGGAAATCTTGAATCATTTGAAATTTTTAAACGACGTCGGCTTGAGTTATCTGACCCTGGACCGCGGTTCGGCGACTTTGGCCGGCGGCGAAATCCAGCGCATCCGCTTAGCCACGCAGCTCGGGCTGTCTTTGACCGGCGTGGTTTATATTTTAGACGAGCCCTCAATCGGCCTGCATCAGCGCGACAACCAAAAATTAATTGATACTCTGAAGCATTTGCGTGATTTAGGCAATACCGTGATCGTGGTGGAGCACGACGAGATGACCATGGAGGCGGCCGACGAGATTATTGACATCGGCCCGGGCGCGGGGCAGACCGGCGGCAAAATCGTGGCTCAAGGCACGCCTGAGCAGATAAAAAAAGACAAGAATTCTTTGACCGGCCGGTATTTATCGGGCCAGCAAAAAATTCCCCGGCCCAAAACTTTCCGCAAGGGCAGCGGCAAATTTCTGGAAATTATCGGCGCGGCGGAATTCAATTTGAAAAATATCAACGTAAAAATTCCTTTGGGGAAATTCGTCTGCTTAACCGGCGTTTCCGGCTCGGGCAAGTCAACTTTAATGCTGGAAATTTTAGTCAAGGCCCTGGCCAAGAAGTTTTACCGGGCCAAAGACAATCCCGGCCAGCACCAAGCCATCAAAGGCCTGGAGCATATAGACAAGGTAATTGCCATTGACCAGTCGCCCATCGGCCGCACGCCGCGCTCCAATCCGGCGACTTACACCGGCGTTTTTACTTATATCCGCGATCTTTTCACCCAAACCCAGGAAGCCAAAATCCGCGGCTACAAAGCCGGCAAATTCAGCTTTAACGCCAAAACCGGGCAATGCGGCGCCTGCGGCGGCGAGGGGATGGTTAAAATTGAAATGCAATTTCTGCCGGATGTCTATATCCAGTGCGAAGAATGCCGCGGCAAGCGCTACAAGCAGGAAATTCTGGAAGTCCACTATCAGGGCAAGAACATCGCCGATATTTTGGACATGTCGGTGGAAGAAGCCATGAAAAATTTCGCCCAGCATCCGATTATCTATACCAAACTCAAGACTTTATACGAAGTCGGCCTGGGCTATGTCAAGCTCGGCCAGCCGGCCACCACTTTGTCCGGCGGCGAAGCGCAACGAGTCAAGCTTTCCACCGAATTATCCCGGCGCTCAACCGGCAAGACGCTTTATATTTTAGACGAGCCGACCACGGGTTTGCATTTTGAAGACATCAAGCAGCTTCTGGGCGTTTTGAACAAATTAGTGGACAAAGGCAACACGGTTTTAATCATTGAACATAATTTAGACGTGATCAAATGCGCGGACTGGATTATTGACTTGGGGCCCGAAGGCGGCGCGGGCGGGGGAGAGCTGGTGGCCGTCGGCACGCCGGCGGACGTGGCCAAGTCAAAGCGGAGTTATACGGGGAAATACCTGAAGGAAGTTTTGTAGAAAGTTGCCAAGTTGCCAAGTTGCTAAGTTGCTAAGGTGATAAGGTTGCAAGGCAGTTTCTTAATTAAGCGACAAGAGACAAGCGACAAGAGACAAGGACTAAAGGATTCTCTTTTACTAAGAGATATACAAACAGGAGACAAGTAATAAATAATAAAAGAGATATATAGCAACTTGTTACTTGCTTCTCTTTAGCGGGCCGGACTAAAGTCCGGCTTTTATTAAACTCCTCTCCCCCTGACCGCGCTTCGCGTAAGCGCGGGCAAGGCTGTTTCTCCTCCCTGCCCGCCTCGCCCGCCCAAACTCGCCTTTTAATAAACTAAAGTGAGTTTAGGCGGGCAGGCGGGCCGATTGGGGGCATTTTTATTAATTAATGCAATTTAATTTTCGGTAGGGGCGTATTGCCATACGCCCCTACCTATTATTTTAAAAAACATTATTTAAACCGACCAAAGGGGAGGGACAGCCCCCCCCGCAACGCATCGCAAGCGAGCTTGCTCGCGTAGCGATGTTGGCGGGGGGGGTGAGGTGTGATATAAAAAATCAGAGGGAGGGGAGGCGGGTTTTTCCCTTGAAAAAATATGGCTTTTATGTTAGATTAGGAGAGTAGCTTGTAGAAAAAGAAAATGGTTATCATTTTCCTACAAGCTAAACCTATGTCCACCTACGACCCTTCAGTCCTTGAGCCCTACTGGCAAAAGTACTGGGAAGAAAATAAAACTTTCGCCGCGCCGGACAAGTCGGGCAAAGAAAAATTTTATTGCCTGGTTGAGTTTCCTTATCCCTCAAGCGACGGCTTGCATGTCGGCCACCCGAGAAGCTATACCGCCCTGGATATTTTGGCGCGCAAAAAGCGGATGCAGGGGTATAATGTCTTGTATCCGATCGGCTTTGACGCTTTCGGCCTGCCTTCGGAGAATTACGCGATTAAGACCGGCATCCATCCGGCAAAGACCACGGAAAAAAACATTAAAATTTTTACCCGGCAATTAAAGTCGCTTGGTCTGTCTTTTGACTGGGCCCGGCAAATTACAACAACCGACCCGAAATATTATAAATGGACGCAATGGATATTTTTAAAAATGCACGAGGCCGGGCTGGCTTACAAAGCCAAAATTCCCATTAACTGGTGTTTAGCCTGTAAAACCGGCCTGGCCAACGAAGAAGTGGTGGCGGGCAAATGCGAGCGCTGCGGCGGGCAAGTGGCCAAGCGCGAGAAAGAACAATGGATGCTGAAAATCACCCAATACGCCGACCGGCTGATTGGCGATTTGGCCGAAGTTGATTACCAGGAGAGAATAAGAATCCAGCAAGTCAATTGGATTGGCCGAAGCGAGGGAGCGACAATAAAATTCCAAATCACAAATTCCAAATTCCAAACAAATTCCAAATCACAAATTCCAAATTCCAAACCAGAACTTGAGGTTTATACCACCCGGCCGGACACTTTGTTCGGGGCGACATTCATGGTTATCGCGCCGGAGCATGAGCTGATTGAAAATTACAAACCGCGAATCGCAAATTTTAATGAAGTTGAAGCGTATGCGGAAAAAGCGAAAAGAAAATCGGATTTGGAGCGGACGGATTTAGCCAAGGAAAAAACCGGCGTGGAAATCAAGGGTTTAAAAGCGATCAATCCGGCCAACCATCAGGAAATTCCGATTTTTGCCGCGGATTATGTTTTAGCCGGCTACGGCACGGCCGCGATTATGGCCGTGCCCGCCCACGACGCCCGCGACTGGGAATTCGCGAAAAAATTCAATTTGCCGATTACGGAAGTCATCAGCGGGGGAGACGTTAAAAAAGAAGCTTACACCGAAATTAAAAACGGCCAGTTAGTCAATTCCGGACAATTTGACAATCTGTCCGTTTCCGAAGCGATCGGCGCGATTACCCAATGGCTGGAAGAAAGAAACTTGGGCAAAAAAGCGGTTAATTATAAATTGCGCGACTGGGTTTTTTCGCGCCAGCGCTACTGGGGCGAACCGATTCCCATGGTTTATTGCCAGAATTGCAAAGATTCGGGCGACTCGGAAACCGGCTGGGCGCCGGTGCCAGAAATTGACTTGCCGGTTAAATTGCCGGACGTGGAAAAATACGAGCCGGCCGGGACCGGCGAATCGCCTTTATCGGCGATGACCAAATGGGTTAATACCAAATGCCCGGTTTGCGGCGGGAAGGCCTTAAGAGAAACCGACACCATGCCCAACTGGGCGGGTTCCAACTGGTATTTTTTGCGCTACATTGACCCGAAAAATGGCAAAGCCTTGGCCGATAAGCGTAAATTGGAATACTGGGCGCCGGTTGACTGGTATAACGGCGGCATGGAACATACGACCCTGCATTTGCTTTATTCG
>MHIR01000009.1:19333-25294 GCA_001817615.1 Candidatus Buchananbacteria bacterium RIFCSPLOWO2_02_FULL_46_11b
TCTATAAATTTTTATGGGATATCGGTGCGGTGCCGAAAAGCTGCGGTTCTGAACCTTATAAAAAGCGGACTTCGCACGGCATGATTTTAGGGGCCGGCGGGGAGAAGATGTCAAAATCCCGCGGCAATGTCGTTAATCCGGATGAAGTCGTCAAACAATTCGGCGCCGATACTTTACGGGTTTATGAAATGTTTATGGGGCCGTTTGACCAGGCGATTCCCTGGGATACCAAGGGCGTGGTCGGCGCGCGGCGCTTTTTGGAAAAAGTCTGGTCAATTTATAACGGCGCGGTCAAAATCGTTGATCTGCCCAATCGCGAGCTTACCGGCCTGGTCCATAAAACCATTAAGAAAATCGGGCAGGATATTGAAACCCAGGATTACAATACTGCGGTTTCGGCACTGATGATTTTAACCAATAAAATTCTGGAATTGAGCGAAGCGGACAAGGAAAGCCTGGCGGCGCTGGCAAAAATAATTTCGCCGTTTGCCCCGCATCTTGGCGAAGAGCTTTGGCAGAAACTGGGGAATAAAAAAACCATTGCTTATGAGCCCTGGCCGGAATTTGACGAGAATTTCATCAAGGCGGAAAATTTTGAAATGATTATTCAGGTCAACGGCAAATTGCGCGATAAGATTTTGGCGCCAAGCGATACGGATGAGCCGGCGGCCGAAATTTTGGCCAGGCAGAGTCCAAAAGTCAATGTTTTATTGGCGGGCAAAGCGGTTAAAAACGTGATTTTCGTGCCGGGGAGGTTGATTAACTTCGTGGTTTAGTGAGTAAGTTGTAATAAGTAGGAGTGATTTTGGTTTGATTTAGTTGGATAGAAAAGCGGATTTACCCCGTTAGAAATTTATTTCTAAACGGGGTTAATCCGCTTCTATAACGCTAAATTAAGCTAAACACAAAATCAATCCAAGCTGTTTAAAATAATTAATCAATATTTTCAACCATGGAAATCATCCAAGTCGACGAGGAATTGAAAGAGCATTGGGATAATTTCGTCAAAAGCAACGCCGCGGACGGCGGCTTGCTTCATTCCTGGCAATGGGGCGAATTCCAGAAGTCTTTGGACAACCGGATTTTCCGCCTGGGACTGATCAACAGCGAAGGCCAATTGCAGGCCGCCGCGCTTTTGGTTAAAAACGAATTGCCGTTTGAATACAATTATCTTTACTGCCCGCGCGGGCCGGTGATTAATACCTTGGCCGTTAATGATTTAAACTCCTTATTCGCCGAGATTAAAAAGATCGCGGCCGAAGGGAAAAGTTTTTTACTGCGGGTTGATCCGCCCTGGATTTTGGGCAATGAAAAGCTTTTGGCGGCCGCCGGTTTTCGCAAAGGCGAAAACGAAGTCCAGCCCAAGTGCAGCCTGGTAATTGATTTGAATAAAAGCGAAGAAGAGCTGCTTTTGGGCATGAAGCAAAAAACCCGCTATAATCTCAATTTAGCCGTCCGCCACGGCGTGAAAATCAGAATCAGCCAGGCGGCTTCGGATATTGAAAATTTTTGGCAATTAACCAGGCAAACCGCCGAACGCGACGGCTTTCGGCCCCATGCCAAAGAGCATTACAAGAAAATGTTTGACAGTTTGTCCGAAGACGGCCTGATTAAATTATTCATCGCCGAATATGAGAATAAAATCATCGCCGTTAACATGGTTTCGTTTTTCGGCAGCACCGGCACTTATCTGCACGGCTCTTCCTCGGATATTTACCGGGAAATTATGGCGCCGTATCTGCTGCAGTGGCAGGCGATTTTGGAAGCCAAAAAAGCCGGCTTGGCCCGCTATGATTTTGGCGGCGTCAACGGCCGGACGTTTTTCAATAAAAAATGGGAGGGAATTACGCGCTTTAAAACCGGTTTTGCCCCCCAAACTCCGCCCCGCGAGTATGTCGGTTGTTTTGAATTAGTCATTAATCCGGTCGTTTATTCCATCTATAAGTTCGCGAGGCAGATCAGAGGCTGAAGAATAAAATTTATAATAAAAGAACAAGAGAACAAAAGAACATAAAAACAAAATAATTTAACATATTTGTTCTCTTGTTCTTTTATTCCCTTGTTTTAATGTCTATATGTTATGATAATTGCCAAAATTAACGCCAAAAATATCGCCCGGGCTATTAAGATTCTTAAAAACAACGGTATCATCGTCTATCCGACCGACACGGCTTACGCTTTGGGCGGTTTTTTTGATTCCAAAAAGGCAATCAGCCGGATTTTAAAAATTAAAAAAAGAAAAAACGATAAATTTACGATTATCGCCTCCGGGCTGAATCAGGTGAGAAAATATTTTAAATTAAATCCGGTTCAAGTCAAATTAGCCAAAAAATACTGGCCCGGGCCGTTTTCTTTGGTTGTTTCGCCTAAATTCGCCGTCCGCGTGCCGGATAATTCAATCGCCCGAAAGCTGGCCCGGTCGGCGGGGCGGCCGTTAATCGCCACTTCCGCCAATCTTTCCGGCCAAACCGCGCTTTATTCCGGCCAGGAAGTAATTAAGGAATTTGCCGGGGAAAAATACCGGCCGGATTTGATTTTGGCCGCCGGCCGGCTGAAAAAAAGAAAAACCTCAACAATCGCGAGGGTAGGGGATGACGGTGAGATTGAAATTTTAAGAGAGGGGGCGGTGAAATTAAGCGACAAGAGACAAGCGACAAGTGACAAGGACTAATAATTACTCTTTTTTGGCATAGTAAATGATCAGCGGCTGATATAAGACGCTTCGGCCGAAATAGCCCAGCTTGCGATAATGGCTAAAATTATCAGCAAAAGCAAAGCCAGCCAAAGTTTTATTTTTTGGCGCAGGATGATTTCCCAAGGCGATTTTTGGCGGGGGAGGGTTTGCATAGAGTAATTATAGCATGAAATATTTGCCGAAGCGAGTAGTGGTTGGTTGTAAATCAATAAAGAAAAAGAACAAATAAACAAGAGAACATTAAAACAAAGATAATTCAATGTGTTTGTTCTCTTGTTCTTTTGCCTGCCCCGAGCGGCGCGAGGGGTTCTCTTGTTTTAATGTTTGTATATTTATGGAGCCAAACATCTTAGATCAAATCAAGCAAATCTGTAAAATTTATGGCATCCGGCCCAGCCGCGAAAAGGGCCAGAATTTTTTAATTAACCCGGAAATTATTAAAAAAATCGCGGCCGCGGCTGGTCTCTCGCCCAAAGATACGGTTTTGGAAGTCGGGCCGGGCCTGGGAATTTTAACCGAGGAATTGGTGAAAAAAACCGGCCGGGTGGTCAGCGTTGAGCTGGATCGAAAGTTATTTGATTTTTTGAAGGTTAAATTCGTCAATGTAAAAAATTTAGAATTGATTAATGAAGACGCGCTTAATTTTTTGGCTATAAGCTATAAGCTAAAAGCTAAAAGCTACAAAATCGTCGCCAATCTTCCCTATAACATCACCTCTCATTTTCTAAAAAAATTTTTAACCGGGCCAAACAAACCAGAAGACATGACGTTATTGCTGCAAAAAGAAGTCGCCCAAAGAATTTGCGCCAAGCCCGGAGAAATGAGCCGGCTTTCGGTTTCCGTCCAGCTTTACGGCCGGCCTCGAATAATTGATTATGCTGATAAAAATAATTTTTGGCCGAAGCCGGCGGTTGATTCGGCGGTCTTGAAAATTTCAGAAATTAAGAGTCAGGCGGAAGTGGATAACTATTTAGCGGGGATAAATGAGAAAAATTTTTGGCGGATAGTCAAAATCGGGTTTTCCGCCAAGCGCAAACAATTGGGGAATAATTTAGCCGCGGGTTTAAAAATTCCGGCTTCAGAGGTAAAAAAATCGCTCAATCAAGCCAATTTTGACGAAAAAATCCGGGCGCAAAATCTTTCAGTCAGTGATTGGCTGGCGCTGGCAAAAAAATTGGTTTTATATCTTGATTAAGGCGCTGATTTTCCTTGCGTGGCGGTATCGTTTTCTGCTATAATATAAGAGTGTCGGTTAGTTGTTTTAAATAGCTTATTGCTGATTCATGTTTATCTTAGTTTAACTTAGCAGAAGCGGATAGACGCGGATTTTTACGCCTTTCAGCGTAGTTCAAGGCGTCCCCTCTCGGCCTTGAGCTCGAGGCCGAAAGGTGAATAAGACTGAAGGACGCGGATTAACGCGGAATCAATACTTAATGGCAAATTATTTAAATTATCTGAAAAAATTTACAAATATCCGCGTAAATCCGCGTTTTGATCCGCGTTAATCCGCTTCTATCTAGCTAAATCAAGCCGAAGTTTAAATTGCGATAATCCATTTAAAATAAATTAATCAACGGTTCAAATGCTTTTGGCAGATAAAAAAAGAGACAAATCAATCATTTTAGAGGACATTTATGCCGCCGATACGACCAAAGATCCAAAAATTTCCCTTAAAGAATACCTGCGCGAATATTTCAAGGATTCGCCGCGAGTGGAAAGGCTGTTATCTCTGGCCATTTTGTTTTTCGGCCTAGCCGCGATCGGGCTGGGTTTTTTTCAATTTAAAAGCGATATTGTCCGGCCCTTCTTTCCCAAAGCCGCGACTGACGAAAAAACCGCGGCTGGCAATGTTGACAATCAAGATTTACTGGGCTTAAAGCAAAAAGACACCGACCAGGACGGCTTATCGGATTATGACGAGCTGAATGTTTATTTTACCAGCCCCTATCTCAAAGATTCCGATTCCGACGGCTTTGACGATAAAAAAGAAACCGAGCGGGGCAGCGATCCCGGCTGTCCCGAAGGCCAGAATTGTTTTGCCTTTTGGTCGGATCAATTAACCAATGCGGCCGGCCGTGAAAACAGCGCCGATTTATTCAGCGGCCAGAGTCTGTCCCAGCCGGAAAGATTGCGCCAGCTGCTTCTTCAGTCCGGCGCTTCCGAACAAGATTTAGCCCAATTAAGCGATGAAGAAATCGTAAAAATTTTTCAGGCCGCCGCCGGTCAAGCCAGTCAGCCGGCTAAAACCATTGCCATTCCGGCCGATCAGATTGATAATTTGACGCCGGCGCAAATTCGCCAAATGCTGATAGACCAGGCCGGCATCGCCAAAAGCACGCTGGACAAAGTTTCCGATCAGGAACTGATGGATTTAGTCAAAGAAATTTTAACAAATCAGGGCCCGGGCCAGGTTCAGGGAGCAAGCAACACGGCCGAGGCTTCAAAACAGGCTTTAACCCTGGAACAAGTCCGGCAAATGACGCCAGCGCAAATCAGAACCATGCTGCTTGGCGCCGGGCTGGATCAGGAAATTTTAGACAAGACTTCGGATGAAGATTTGATTCAGCTGGTGAATGAGACGATTACGGCGTATTAATTTAGTTTAAATATAATCAACATAGCGCATACTTTAGATTTAAAAGAATTAAACTCTGATAAGTATGACGCTTCTAAAAATAGTTCCTCCCCTTGAAAAGGGGAGGACGGCCCGCCTGCCTCGCCATTAACATGACAATTAATAAAAGTGTTTAGTCCTGATTTATTTGGATATATTTGAGAAGATGTAAACGGCATGGCGGGCAGGGAGGGGTTGATGTTTCCCTTAAGGAAAAATCAGAAGAAATAAAGATTTTTAACCGAAAAGAAGGAAAAAAAATACGCCAAAAATTAAGAAGCGGCAATTACGTCCCGGCGGAAGCGCTTGTCTGGTCAATAATGAAGAAAAAACAGCTTAAAGGCTATAAATTCAGAAGGCAATACGGCGCGGGCAAATATGTGATTGATTTCTACTGCCCGAAATTAAAATTGGCGATAGAAATTGACGGCCAGACTCACTTGGATCAAGTCGCGCGAATATATGATCAAGAAAGGCAAAAATATATTGAATCTTTCGGCATAAAATTTCTTCATTTTTCCAATTATGAAGTCTATGAAGATTTAGACGCGGTGATAGAGAGGATAAAAGCGGTTTTACCTTAATCCTTTACTGCTCGTCAACCACCCCTTTCCCCTCCTTAACCACCCCCAACCCCCTCCTTTTTAAGGAG
>MHIR01000009.1:25313-26938 GCA_001817615.1 Candidatus Buchananbacteria bacterium RIFCSPLOWO2_02_FULL_46_11b
GGGGAAAGGAGGGGAACTAATGACGAGGCTGAAAAAAGAAATTAGCTGATAAAAAAATTTAGTGGTTAAAATTAAAAAATAAATTACTAATGATTTGGTTAAATTGAAAAAATAAATTAAAATAGTTCCTCCCCTCTTTGAGGGGAGGATAGGAGGGGTGGACGTTTCCCTTTTGCCTTAATCCTTTGCTGCTCGTCAACCACCCCTGCCCCCTCCTTTAAAAGGAAGGGAACTAACGACGAGTTCGAAAGGCGAAATTGGCCGATCAAAAAAATTTAAGCTTAAAATTTAAAAGGAAATCACTTAAGATTTTGAATAAAAATCAAAAAAAGATGAAAAACTTTTTCCGGCAAAAAATAAACAAACTCTCCGGCTTCAAGCGCCTGGTAAACGAGCTGGTTTTAGCCAGCCTGGTTTTAAGCGCGGTTATGCCGGCTTTTTTGTATCCCTTGCCGGTCAAGGCGGCGCCAAGCAGCATGGAGTTAGATAAAAAGTTACATCTAGAACGAACCGAGGAAGATATAATAAATGCGGAAGAGGAAAGGGCGAAAGATGAAGAAATTGCTTTAAAGGAAGCGCTGGAAAGAAAAGGCAGGGACACGGTGGCCAACGCGGTTTATGTCGCTTCCAAAGAAGCCCTGCATTATCTGCTCAATACCATGGCCTTTGACATCGCCACTTGGTTAGCTTCGGGCGACGAGGGCCAGCAGCCGATGTTTATCACCGAAGGCTGGGGCGCTTATCTGACGGACGTGGCCGGCGGCGCGGCTGGCATGTTTCTTGAAGACTTAAGCGGCGACTGGCTGGGCTTTAATATCTGCAA
Organism: Candidatus Buchananbacteria bacterium RIFCSPLOWO2_02_FULL_46_11b; assembly: GCA_001817615.1. Lineage (GTDB taxonomy): Bacteria > Patescibacteriota > Patescibacteriia > Buchananbacterales > UBA6539 > 02-FULL-45-11b. The sequence continues at coordinate 26,137 of MHIR01000009.1, forward strand.
TCCTTCCAGCATCAGTTTAAAAATCAGCATCGGCTTAGGCATTGCCCGGACGCGGCGGCCAGCCAAGCCGGATTGCTCAATCACCGATCTGGTGAAAAACTGGGAGAATTTCGTCAACGACCCGAACTTTTTGCAAAAATTCGCGCCGGCTTTTGACCCTTACGGCAACGATATCGGCATTGCTGTTTCCATGTTTGAAAAATACGATCAGGCGGTAAATGACGCCGTGAATAACGCGGTTAGAACCCGCGAGGAAGACCAGGGCGCCAAAGGCGTGGTTCAAAAAATCGCGGGCAATATTTTAACGCCTTCGTTTTTAGTCCGCGGGGAAGCCCAGGAAATGCTGGCGCAGGGTCTGGTGGCGGACGAGAAAGTGGATTACGGCGATATCGTCTTGGACGCGGCCAGCACTTTTGTCAATACTTTGGCGGGCAAGCTTTTTGAGCGGCTGTTTAAAGAAGGCTTAGCCGCCCTTTCCGGTTCAAACGATAAAGACAAGAAAGACGGCTTCAAGTTTCCCGGCTTTAATTTTGACCTGTATTCCGGCGACAGCGGCAGCCAGCCGTTTACCGGCAAGCAGACCGCGGAAAACCGGTTTAAAGATATTTTGCAAGTCGGCGTGAAAAAAGGCCGGGTTTATGATGTCTTGTCAAAACTAAGCGTTTGTTCGGACGCGGCCAAGCCCGGGCCGGAAGAATGCGTCATCAAGCCGGAATTTCGGACCGCGATTGAAAGAAAGCTTACTTTAAGGGAAGCGATTGACCAGGGATTTGTCAGCGGCGAGGCGCCGTTCGGGTTTATG
>MHIR01000009.1:27014-32123 GCA_001817615.1 Candidatus Buchananbacteria bacterium RIFCSPLOWO2_02_FULL_46_11b
TACCGCGTCGTGCCTGTGGGCTGGGAATTGGCGGCCCTGGCCATTAAGAAAAATGCCCCGGAAAAAACTTTCAATTTAAACCAGCTGATTGAATTATACGGCGACCAAGCCAGTATTTATAAAGGCCTGATTGACGAGAATTGGGTTTTAACCCTGCCCGAGCATTTCTGCCAAGCCGAAGGGCCCGGGCCGAAAATCACCAATGAAGAATTAGTCGGCGGGACGGACGCCAACCAAGACGGCGATTTTAAGGATGCCGGCGACATTCCGCCCGAGCGCAAAATCACGCGCCAGGATTATTGCGCCGATTACCAGTCTTGTTTGGAAAAAAATTCCGATGGTTCCTGCAAATATTACGGCTATTGCGGCGAAGACAAGCGGATTTGGGATTTCGGCGGCGCTTCTTGCCCCGAGTATTTCAATACCTGCGAAACTTTCCAGAAAAGAACGGATAATCAATTAGTCAGCTATTTAGCCAATTCTTTGGTTTTTAACAATTGCGCCGCGGATAACGCCGGCTGCCAGTGGTATTGCACGGCTTTCAACGCGGTCAATGACGTCTGGACCTGCGCGGCGGCTTTGCAAAATGTCATCAAGCCCTGCGCCGCGCCCGGCGGCTGTCCGCTGACGGCGGCCTGCGATCTGGACCAGGGTCAAAGCGCTTGTTTTGACCAAACTCATAATATTAATTTATCAATCAGCGCGCCCTGCTCTTCGGGTTCAAAATGGTGGGTAGCGGCTGAAAATAAATGCGTGGTTAAAAGCGACTGCACCGTGCCCCAGGGCGGGGTGGCCTGCGCTAATGACGCCTGCGAGACTAAAGCCAATTTATTGCCCAATCCAAGTTTTGAAACCGGCGCGCCTTTGGGCGAGCTGGCGGCCAATTGGTCCGGCGTTTTGAATTTTTTTAAACGGGTTTCGGGGGCCGGGGAAAAGATATACCGCGGCAAAAACAGCATCAGATTTTATTATGCCGGCGGACAGGCAGTGTCAAATGCCCAGTTTTTTTCAATCCTGCCCGCTACCAGTTTAAAGGCCGGCGCGAATTATACTTTTTCCGGCTGGGTTTACAATAAATTGAATTCCGGCGAGATTACTTTTGACGTTTTGAATGGGGCCGGCGATGTTATTCAGTCAAAGATCGTTAATTCGGATATTAAAAATACTTGGCAGGAAATCAGTTTTGATTTCATGGCCGATAATTCAATTGAGATTAAGGTTTTAATCAGCGGCAATCCGCTCTCCGGCCTGGCCTGGTTTGACGATTTTAGGATTTCCGAGGCCTGCGTGGCCAACCCGGTAACTTTAAGCTTAATCGGCGATTATAAACAGCCGGGCAGTAAACTGCATTTGGACCGCGAGGCGGCTGATTGTCCGGCTGACCAGGCCGGCTGTTCCCAATTTATCCGCCTCCGGCCGGGCCTGGGCACGAATTTAATTCCCAACGGCGGGTTTGAAATCGCGGCCGATAATTCCGAGTTTTCGGCGAAGAATTGGATAACCGACCCTCTCGTCGGCCAGTTAAAAGCGGAAAGAACAGCCGCCGGCGACGCGGTTAAAGTCAAAAGCGGGAATTATTCAGTCAAGCTGAATTCAAGCAGTCCTTCGGACAATGTTTTTAAGGCCGCCAGCTCGCTGACTTTTTCCCAGGGCAAAAAATATATCGCTTCGGCCTGGGTTTATGTTGATTCGGAAATAACAAATTCCAACGTCTATATTGATTTAGGCCTAAGCGGCGCTTACAGCGGCGCCAACGCGACTAACGGAAAAACCAAGGAATGGCGGCGGCTTTATTATATCGCCGCGATGGCCAAAACCGAAAGCGGGCCGCCCCGAGCGGTCGTTGGCGGCTCTCTTAACGGCCAGGGCAGTGTTTATATTGATAATTTTCAGGTGGAAGAAGCCGGGCCGGATACGGATTACCCGAGCAATTACAAAGAATACGGCTTTGCCAATCTGGCTTATCTGAAAAAACCGCCGGAATCTTTGGGCTGCCGGGGGGTTGATTATGAAACCGAGCCGGGCCAATGTTTTAATTACGCCTTGTATTGCCAGCCCGAAGAAGCCGGCTGCGAAAATTATACCCCGGTTTTGAGCGGACCAGCCTCGCCGAGTCTAGGCGGGCCCAGTATTCCGGGCGTCACGGTTTTGGAAGACTATTGTCCGGCCGAGTGCGTCGGCTATGACGCTTTTTCCCAGTCAAAAACCATGCTGGAAACCCAGGAACCGCTGGAATATTTTATTCCCCAAACGGCCAGGGCCTGCCAGGCGAGCCAGGCCGGCTGCGAAGAATTCACCAATTTGGACGAAGTGGCCAAGGGCGGCGAAGGCCGGGAGTATTACCAGTATTTGCGGCAATGCAAAAAGCCGGCGGAAACTTCAAGCTGCCGGAATTTCTACGGCTGGCAGGGTTCGGACGAAGCCGGCTACCAATTGAAAGTTTATAATTTTACTTCGGCCAATAACGCGGCGCCGGACAAAGTGATAACCGATTATTCGGCTTTGCCGGCGGCATGGTGTCCGGCCCAGGATTCAACCTGCTGCGACGGGCCGGAAGATTTGGCTCTAAATCCGTTTTGCCGCGAGCTTTTGTCCATTGACAGCCAAATTTACTACACGATTTATCCCAATACCGTCACTTGTTCGGATGACTGCCATCCTTACCGAATGACGCGGCGCGGCGAGGATAACGCGGCGGCTGAAAGCAACTGCACGGCCAGCCAAGGCGTTTGGCAAAATAACGCCTGCGTTTATCAAGCCATCCCGGGCCAGGGCATCAGCTGTCCGGCCCAAGCCGCCGGTTGCCGCGAATACCAAGGCAATGCCGCGGGCAATTTATTCACGGTTTTTTCCGACAATTTTGAAAGCGGCGCTCTTTTCGGCTGGGACCGGGGCGATATTTCAAGCGAGGCTTTAGCCGTGGCCGGGCATTCCATAAAAAGCCGCGATAAATTAATCACCACTAACGTTATGAATTTGAGCCAAGCTTGTTCGGACGCGATGCCAAAATGCGGCGCCGCCAAGCAAGCTGATTGCTATAACCAAAATTCGGTCAAATGCGTGGCTGGCCTGGCCGGCGGCGAGACTTGTTTAGTTGACGTCGGCCAGACTAGCTGCGGCACAATTAGCAAAGCCATGATGGCGGGCAAGCAGTACTTATTGTCTTTTTGGGCAAAAAGCGCGGGCAATAGTCTTAATCGGGTTGAAATTAAATTAGGTTCAAATCAAGGCGATTTTGGGGCGGTTGATTTAGGGCCGGAATGGGAATATCATCTTTTGGGGCCGGTTAAGCCCTCGGCCATCGGGCCGGATTCATTCTTGCAGTTTGGCGCCGCCGGCGATTTTTATCTGGATAATATCCGCCTTCAGGAAATTCAGGATTACGCTTACGTCATTAAAAATTCCTGGCAAACGCCCCAAAGCTGCGATGTCAATCCCTGGGTGGATCCGCCGGTTTTGGCGCCGCAGTTTATGCTCGGCTGCCAGCCATACCAGGATTCGCAGAGCCGGACGCATAATCTGAAATCTTTTGACCATCTCTGCCGCGAGGCGGCCGTCGGTTGCGAAGCGCTGATTGACACTTTCAATTATTCTTCGCCGTTTACCAAACTCTTTAACCCCGAAGACGAAATCGGCCAAGTGTCCGTGCCGGCCGATAAATTGGTTTATCTGACCAACCGGCCGGATGTCGCCTGCGCCGCCGAAAACAAAGGCTGCCAGCCCCTGGGCCGGCCCTCGCTTGGCGTTGATGAAATAAACCAAGAGGCGGTTTCTTCTTTTGAAACGATTTTCAAAATTAACAATCCGGATAATTATCAAAACATTCTCTGCGCTTCGCCCGAAGTCGGCTGCGAAGAATACCAGTCAAGCGGCGGCTTTTCTTATTTCAAAGACCCGGGCGATAAGACCTGCGAATTCCGCCTGCCTTCGGGCCAAAATAAAGAACAAAGCTACGGCTGGTTTAAAACCGGCTCAAAGAGTTTAGCGCCGGATTGCCCGTTAGTTGAATCGCCGGTCGGCAGTCTTGATTATCCGGGCCATCCCGGGGCCAAAGGTTTTGCCGGAATCTGTCCGGCGGAATTCAGCACCTGCACTCAATTTATTGACCCGGTAAGCGAGATTGCCAAGAACTTGACGTTTAACCCGGATTTCACTTTGGATTTTGACAATAATAACGCGCCGGACGGCTGGAAATTAGCCGGCGCGGTTTTGACGCAAACCGTTATTTTAAAGCCCTATACTTTATACACTTTGGCGGCCGAAGGCGCCTCGCCGGTTAATATTCAAATCAGCGGCTGCGATGACATAACTTCGTTTGATCAATCCCTGACCTTAAACGCGACTCCGCCCGAAACCACGGCCGCCACCCTGAAGCTGTTTGGCCGGCAGAAATATTCCGGCCGGTTTATGACCAAAATTGACACGGCCTGCGAATTAAAGATTACCGGCCTGGAAACGGATGCCGAAGGTAAAATTGCCAACCCAACCTATGTCGCCTTGCGCGAAACGGTTTTTGACTATCTCTTGGGCGATACGGCCGACAAGACCGGCTGCAACGGCGCCCTTGACGCCGAAAAAGGCTGCGTTTTATTTAACGACCGCAGCGGGGTGAATTATAAATACGGGCAAACCGATACCGGCTACTTGTCGTTTGACGCCGACCTGAAAAATCCCGACAACAATTTGCCGGTTTTGTGCGAGGGCCTGAATTGCGACGCCAATGCGGTCATAAAAGTCCGGCCGGACCGGACCTGCGAAACCTGGCTGTCCTGCGCGGCCAACGCCGAAGTGGCGCAGAAAAACGGCGAGCTGAAAAATTACTGCCTGTCTTTGGGCTTGTGCAATTCCAACGACGAAAAGGGCAGCTGCGATAATTTCGTTTTAGCTAATAGTTCGTCAAATCCGGATATTCCGGCCACGACGGAAATGATCAAGAATTTAAGCGGCTATATCTATGTCGGCTTGACCGGCTTGAATCCCGAGAAACCAGGCCCTCCTCTTGAGACATTTTTCACCAATTATTCGGATATGAAGCAATACGGCGGCACGGCCAAAATCACCAATAACGATTTTGAACAGACTTTTGCCGGCAAGTCCGAGCCCGTGGGC
>MHIR01000009.1:32182-33796 GCA_001817615.1 Candidatus Buchananbacteria bacterium RIFCSPLOWO2_02_FULL_46_11b
CATTCAAAGAAATCAAACTTATATCCTGACCGGCTGGGTCAATACCTTAGACCTGAAAGACACCGGCGCAGGTCAGGCGCCCAAAGCCCAGATTTGCCTGATTAAAGGAAGCGGGACAATCCTTAGCTGTCCGGAAGAATTAAGGGTTGAGGCCGGCTTGCCCTGGCAGTTTAAGAGCCATGAATTTAAAGCGGCAGACGCGGACAGCCTGAAAATTGTTCTGCAAAATTGGTCAGGAAATATCGACAGATGCCGCGACAAGGTTGACAGTACAACTTGCACCTTAAGCGGATTTTCCTTATTTGACATGATCAGCCTGAATTCGGTTTTAAATTTAAGCACTAAAACGCCGCCGCCCCCGCTTCTCGCATCTGATTTTGAAGCGCGCACCTGCCGCATTTTCCCCAAATCCGGCGCCTTGTCTTGCCGCTTTAACGACGCCGGCACGCTTTATTTCGGCCAGTACGGCTACTGCACGTTAAAAGACCCGCAGAACAAAGACCAGTGCCTGCAGTGGTGGCCGATTGACCAGATTCAGGGCGAAATTTTGGAAGAAGTGCCGAATTACGAAGGCCCCTGGCCGCTTTACTACTGCTTAGAGAAAAATCAGAAAGATTTATCCGGCTTAATTTTGGCTTCCGTGGCCAATGTCAGCAATGAATTGTCTCAATCCCAGGAATTCGGCAATGTCTTGCAAAGTCTTGATGACGACAAAGAAGTCAAAGTTGCGCCCTTCGAGATTGATGAAGGCTATCGTTCGCTTTTCCGCTGGCCTTATGTTCAGGAATTCACTTTTGGAGGCGTTTTTGTCGGGGTGGGCACTAATAAAAAGCCGTATCCCTGGCCGCTGGCGGCGTTTATGTATAAAGATAAAGTTTGTATTTTTCCGGATGATTCAGGCAATACTAATCAATGCGGCGGCGGCTGTTTCTGTCCGACGGTTGAGGTGGCTCCTCCTGCTCTATGGGCGCCGGATGATTTACCTTGCACAAGTGGTTTATTAGTGTGTCTTTTAGGCGATATAGTAGAAGGCGTAATAGACCTTTTCGGGGATGTAAGGAATTTTTTTACCGGTATAGTTAGTGATACTTTGGCTTTTGATGTGGCCAAAGACAGCTGGGGCGGGTGGGGTCTTATCGGCGCGGTGGTCGGCAACGGGCCGATAGCCGTACCGGTGCCCTGGCACACGGCTTTAAATGCCAAAAGCGCTTCAGGCTCGGGTTTAGCCGCGGGCCTGACTCAACTAGTGCAAGAATTGACCGGCTTTACCACTTTCGGCTTGAAAATAATAACCGATGAAGATGATCAGCATTCAGGTATTATCAGCGACCCCGTGCCGGAATTGCCAGGCGATATTTTGGGCTACGCGATTTATTTAGATACCAGCGATACTTACGCCGCCGGCGTGATTGGCGGATTTAAGGTGAATTTTAAGCCGGAATACTGCTCTAAATTGGTTCGGGTAGTGACCGCGGCCGGCGGCAACCGGGCCTGGGTGGCGCGCACCGGCGACGGTTCGGGCTATGTTTCGCCGGATAAAGACTGTGTTTTTAACTCTCTTTCTGATCTTACGAACGCGGAGTATTTAAATCTTGTCGGTGATTGGGGTAATAA
>MHIR01000010.1:0-8834 GCA_001817615.1 Candidatus Buchananbacteria bacterium RIFCSPLOWO2_02_FULL_46_11b
TTGGTCATTGGATATTAGCCATTGATTAGATATTAGTCATTAAAAATTAGAAATTTATCTTGTTTGTTTGGAATTTAAGATTTGGAATTTGTAATTTATACTTATACTGATTTATCATTGGCTTATGCTATATGCCCTTTATTTTTCCTAATTTTCCCAAGCGAAAATCAGGGGCTGCTCGCCCCTTCGGCTTAAAATCGGCGATATTCAGTTATACGGCTATTATACCAGAAATTAAGAGAAAGTCAATGCATAATAGAGATGCTGTAAAAAAAGGCGGCCAACTGCCCCGCCCGGATCTATTTGAATCCGGATAAGGACAACGGACCGCATGGGCGGCCCTGTCAGTCGCTGCTGATTAACTATTGGTTAACCAGTATTGGCATATTAACCTATCATAAAAATTTTGTCAAATCCTATATAATATAACCGTTCCTATACAACTACACAAAATAGCGGATTTTTAAACAAAAACCCCGGCTTGGCCGCGTCTTAATTTACTTAATTTACTTGATTTACTTAATTCACTCCGGCCGGCTGCTTAGATACTTCGCCGCGGCGATGGCCGCTTTGGCGCCCTCGCCGGCCGCGATGATGGTTTGCTTCTCAATTACGTCGGAGACGTCGCCGGCCGCGAAAATTCCCGGCACGGAAGTCATATTGGCCTTATCCACGATAATCTCGCCTAGCTTGTTCATTTTTACCAGGCCGCGGCAAAATTCCGCCGAAGGCACGGAACCGATTTCCACGAAGATTCCCTGAATTGAAAGCTTCTTGATTTCTTTGGTTTTTTGATCTTGATATTCCAGGCCGGACACGGCTTTATCGCCTTTAACCTTGGTAGTCAGGGCGTTATAAATCACTTTGACATTATCGGCCGCCAAGGCATTTTCCGCTAAGATCTTATCCAGATCGCTTCTTAATTTCGGGCCTTTGATTAATAAATAAACCAGCCTGGCGATTTTTGCCAGCTGGTAAGTCGCGCCCATGGCTGAATTGCCCTGCCCGACCACGGCCACGTCTTTGCCGGAAAAAAGCGGGCCATCGCAGGTGGCGCAATAAGTCAAGCCCCGGCCGCGGAATTCTTCTTCTCCGGGCACATTCAGCATCTTCGGATTTTTCCCGGAAGCGATAATCACGGTTTTCCCTAAATACTTCTCCCTTTTTTTAGTAATAACCTTAAATAAACCGTTTGATTTTTTGATACTCGCTACCTCCGCCCCCGTCTTCAAACTCACGCATTTGAAACTGTCTAAATGCTCCTTGAATTTCTGCGCCAAATCCGCCCCGGAAATCAGGCTGTAACCCAGGTAATTCTCCACCTCCCATGACTTAGCCGTTTGGCCGCCGATATCTTTTGACAGAACCAAAGCCGACAATTTCTTGCGGCAGATATAAATTCCGGCCGACAGGCCCGCCGGCCCGGCGCCGATGATGATGACGTCGTAGAGCATAGTGAGCAGTGAGTAGTGAGTAGTAAACAGTGAGCGTAAAATTAAAATTCTACTCATTGCAACCTACTCACTACTCACTCATTATTCTTCCAGCAAATACGCCAGCTTCTCGCCGAATTCCCTGGCGGCACTCGGGTCTTTGGCTGTCACCACCAGACCGTCAACTTCAACCTGCATGCCGGTATAAAACGCGCCTTTGCTTTTGATGTTTTCTTCTTCACTGGGAAACCCGGTTGCCGTTTTGCCGATTAAGACGCCGGCATTGGCCAAAATTGAAGGCCCGGCGCAGATGGCGGCCAGAATCTTGCCCGCCGCCTTGAAATCCCGGGCGATTTTCAAAGCCTCCAAATCATCATAATAATCTCGGGCGCCGGTTCCGCCGACAAAAATAACGGCGTCAAAATCTTTAGCTTGGACTTCGGCCAAAGCCAGATCCGGCATCACTTCGGCGCCAAGTTTGCCCAAAGCCGGGCTTTTAGCTTTGGCGGCAGCAGCCGTCTTAATCCCCCGCTTTTCCAGAATCTCTTTGGGTATCAAGAATTCTTCATCGCGGAAATTTTTCTGGGCGACAATAAATAAGGCTTTTTTGGGCATATAGTTAGGTTGTTAGGTTGTTAGGTTGTTAGGTTGTTAGCCATTAGTTATATTATACCACAAAAAATTCAATAAAAAAACGCCTCCTCGAGACGATCCATTAATCTTCAGTAAAATCCTCACCGGCCGACTTTGATTTCCGGCGTCTTACTGCCGACCGGCTCGGCCAGACAGGCGCCAACCGCGATTCGGCCATTGTCGGTTTTAGTAAGGTAATAATAAGTCTTTAACTCGCTGCCGGCGCTTGGATCAACCGGCATTGAAGACAAATAAGCGCCAACCAAAGCCGGGGCCAGATTGACTGTTAAACTGGTTTCTTGGGCCGCGCAGCCGGCCGCGTCCGCGCCTGTACCGATTAGATAATAAGCGCCGGGAACCAAAGCCGCGGGCTCGGTTCCCTGATGATTGAACGTATAATTCAAATAACCGTTCAGAATTGAATTGGCCGCGCTCCAGCGCTCGGCGTTTCTGGCCTCAATAAACCTTTTGGCGGGATCAACGGCAAAAATAATCGCCGAGGCCAAAACAACAATCAAGCCGGCAACGATTAAAAGCTCAATTATGATTTTTTTCATAAATTTCAGCCTTCGCCGGCTTGGGCGGCCGGACAAAAAATTATTTTATCTTCGTAATCGCGCCGAGGCTTACCGCCACCAATTCAAAGGCCGCGGCTAAAATTGACATCAATAAGAACCCGAGGAATAAAATCGCCAAAAACTGGCTGCCGAATCCGCCCAAAATATTGGCCAGGTTGGAAAATAAAAGCAAGGCTAAAAGCAAAGGCAGGAGCGAAACCAAAACCGTCAACGAGGCGTTAATCACTTTATTCTCTTTGAAACGAAGGCCTAAAATCTGGCCGAAGCGGTACCAAACCACCGCGCTGACGCCGGCAAAAACAAAAATCAAAGTTAACGGCAAAAACGCCACTAATAAACCCCGCCAACCAAACAAAGCCGCCAATAAAGAAAGGCCGCGGAAACCGAAAAGGAAAAGCAGAATCAACGCCAAATTAAAGCCTATGAGAATCAGCCCGTGTTTTAAAATCTCTTCTTTGATTTTTTCGTTTTTTTTCTTTTTGATTTTTTTAAGCAGCTTCATAATTTTTTTTGTTATCTTTAAATTTAAGATTTTACTTTGGGCGGAAAAATAATAAGGGTGGGCCCGGTAAGTCAGGCGGGTATAGCCGATTTTTACCATAAAAGAATAAATCAAGGCGGCCAAGGCGACAAACAATAGTCCCGGCATAAACGGCATGGCCGCGCCCAGAAGCGCGATTAATAAAATGATAAAAATAACAAAAAGCAGCAAAGCTTCAATGACAATGGCGATAATCAGCGCAATTTTTCTTTTTAAGTCCATATTTTTGAATAAAAAATTAAACTTATTTATATCGGGCGTCGTAGACCCGGTAATCGGAGGTTAGTTCCTCGCCTTTTTTGATCCGGCGCCGGGTAAAAAACGTCAAGCCGCCGTCTTTGGTCCCGACATTCGGCTTTTTTGAATAATTTAAAAAGAAAGAAATATCCAGCCCTTCTATCCCCACCGAGGGAATAAATATTGAACCGTCGTTTTCCATCGCTAAAAAATCATCAATCATTTTTGCCACCTCCGCCGGCAGCCATTTTAATTCGCCGGGGTTGAATTTTTGACAATTATGCCGGGCGACGCCGGCAAACAGCCCGGCGTTTTTCGGAATCTCGCGGATGGCAAAAACGCCGACGCCGTGGATTTTTGAGCATTTCAGTCGGCAATAAGTTTTTTTCAAAATACTAAGGATCTTCTTTTTTTGTTTTGTCATTTTGAGGGCGTTGATTAATTGTTTTTAACAGTTTTTAACTGATTTCATGTTTATCTTAGTTTAAAGTTGTAGAAGCGGATTAACGCGGATTAAAACGCGGGTTTACGCGGATGTTTGTAGATTTTTGCAGATAATTTAAATAGTTTGCCATTAAATATTGATTCCGCGTATATCAGCGCATGTATCCGCGTTAATCCGCTTCTATCCTAAAAATTAAGCCGGAGTTTAAATTAAAATAATCCAATAAAAATAGTATCAACGGTCTAACTTTACATTTCTCTTAAATAACCCCAGTTATGGAGCCGGTCGCTGTCTTCAGACCAGCGGTCGCCGATGTCGGTGCGGTAATACATGTTCGGAATCAAGATATTCTTGATTCGCTGATAAGCCTGGCTCTGCGCCTGTTTCATGGTTGAACCCGTGCCGACAATGGTTAAAACCGTGCCTTCCGTGCCAGTCACGATCCATTCGCCGTCAATTTGCTTGACTTCTTCAATATGGACGCCATCGCGATTCGGTTTTTTAAAAACAATGACCGCGTCTTTGGAATTGACCTCAAAAGTTTTTTTGTCCTGAAAAGGAAACGGCGGCACCACGATTTCCACGCCGACCTGGAAGCCGGTTCTGGTTCTCAATTTGACCGGCTCGCCTTTGGCCAGCTGGTAAAGAACTTCGCCGATCGGACTAAGAATCCCCTCCTGCTGAATGGAAATGGTCGGGTAGCCGAAGCGCGAAGTGAATTCCAAAGGATAAATGCCGAAAACGTTGACCATGCAATTGATGTCAATATAGCCGACGTAATTTTCTTCCTGCAGCCGGGTTTCCATTTTTTTCAGGGTCAGATTAAAAATTCTATTCGGCGCGCTCCAAAACATGCTCGTGCCCATTTCGCCGGTATAGGGGCCCAAATCGCCCGGAAATAACTTTTTATGCTCAAAATTGACGTTAATCGGATAGATAAACTCCTTGCCGTTGAAAAACGCGCCCACGGCCACTTCCACCCCGACGATTCTTTTTTGCAGCTGAAAGGATTTGATTTTTTTTGACCAGGCTTTTTTATAATCGCCTAAAATCTGGATGACGTCCCGGCCGTCTTCCTCCTCGCCCAAAAAGACGAAACTTTTCATATTGGCGACTTCGCCGTTTGGCTTTAAAATATAACGTCCCGGATTTTCCCGCACGAATTTTATCGCTTCGTCAAAATCGGAAAAATCATAGTGAGGAATAATCGGCACGCCGACTTTTTTGAGCTCTTCCTGGCCGAAAGCCCGGTCGTCTTCCAGCCGGTCGGTGTAAGGCGTGCCGCCGACGACCAATTTGCCCTGTTTTCTCAATTGCTGGGCCTTTTTCCCTTGGCCTAAAACATCGTCAAAAATAATGACGTCGGCCCAGTCAACTTCCCGCTGCCAATCGTCGGTTTTGGGAAAAAAACCGTCCGCGATGTCCTTTGATTCGTCGTCCTCAATATAAAATTTGACTTTGTTGTTTTCCGCAAAGACATGCCAGGCCAGATCAATGGCATAGCCTAAAGTGGAAACGAATAAAAAATTTTTACTTTCCATAATTTCAGTGAATTTCTGACCAACCGGCGGAATTTTCCTCCGAAATATCCGGATCAGTCCGCGAAAATCGCGCAATTAAAAATTAAAGCCCCTGCAGTTATTTTATTCCTTTACGGCCGATTTAACAAGAGCTAAGCTATTTTAAGGCGCCGGCGATTCATTCGCCCAAAAAATAAGTCGGCAGAATGACAACGATGGCGATAAAAATATGCTCAAAAATCACGCCCTTGGCCGGTTTTTTATCTTGTTTGGCGATAATACAGCTTAAAACCGCCAGTAAAACTAAACCGGCGATGATGCTTGAAATCATGGCCAAATCAAGCCGCAACAGCAATACGGGAATCAAAAACAAGCCGGCAAATTTAGACCGTTGAATAATTCGTTTTTTCCGCGTTAATCCGCGTTTATCCGCTTCTATTGCGCTAAAATTAGCCAAACACCGAATTATAATAAACCGGTAAGAATAATTATTCAACGCTCTCAAATTAGAAACTACTTAATGAACCCGCCCGCCTGCAGCCGCCAAAGCCGGCGGTAGAGGCCGCTGTTTTTTTCCAAAAGCGCTTGATGCGAGCCGGCCTCAATAATGCCGGCTTTGTCAATCACAATGATTCGATCCATTTTTCTGATGGTGGAAAGACGGTGGGCGATGACAATCACGGTTTTGCCGGCCATTAATTTGGCTAAGCCGTCCTGAATTAAAAGCTCGGAAGCCGAGTCCAGGCTGGAAGTGGCTTCATCCAAAACTAAAATCGGCGCGTTGCGCAAAATCGCGCGGGCAATCGCCACCCGCTGGCGCTCGCCGCCGGAAAGCTTAATTCCCCGCTCGCCGACGTAAGTCTGGTAGCCGTCAACGGATTTAGTGATGAACTCATGGCAATGAGCCGCTTTGGCCGCGGCAATCACTTCTTTTTCCGCGGCGCCGGGCCGGCCGTAGCGGATATTTTCCTTCAGTGTGCGGTGAAACAAGATCGGATCCTGGGGCACTAAGCTGATATTCTGCCACAAGCTTTCCTGCGTCACCTGGGAAATATTCTGGCCGTCAATTAAAATTTCGCCGGCGGTAATTTCATGCATTCTTAAAATTAATTTGACGATCGTGGTTTTGCCCGCGCCGGACGGGCCGATTAAGGCCAAATGTTCCTGCGGCGCGATGGCTAAGTTGAAATTTTTCAGGACTTTGCGGGTTTGGTGGTAATAAAAATCAATATTTTTGAATTCAATGGCGCCGTTTTTGACTTGCAATCTCTTGGCCCCGGGAATATCGGCAATTTCATGCGGCTGTTTGAAAATTACCGTCATTTCCTCGGCGTCGGCCAGGGCTTCATAAATATGCCGCACGACCCGGCCGAAATCCCAAACCCGGTGGAAAATATTCAATAAATAAACTTGGATTAAAACGAAATCGCCGACAGTCAAAAGATTCTTCTGCCAAAGATTAATCGCCAGAAATAAAACCGCGATTTCCAAAAAAACCATGAAAAAACTCTGTACGGCTTCAAAGACGGTATCCAGATCCCAGGTGAATTTCCGCAAGCGCCGCAATTCTTCGTTAACCCCGGCAAATCCCCCGACTTCACGCCGGTAGCCGTTGAATAATTTGACCGTGATGTTATTGGTAATCGTGTCCGCCAAAAAACCCGTGGTTTTGGTTTCCGCTTCGCTCCTTAGAATATCATACTTAAGCTTGTAGCGGGTAAAAAGCCAGTTGATCAGCAAAAAAACCGCCACCCAGCCGATAATCCCCGCTCCCAGCCACAGGTTGCGGTAAAAAAGCACGATGCCGATCATAACGATATTGACGGCTAAAGGCAGAATACTCCAGCAAAAACGGTCGGCAATCGTTTCAAATGATTTGCTGAACCATTTGACTTTTTTGACCAATGAGCCGACGAAATTATTGCTGAAAAAAGTGAATGAATGCCGGTGGAGATAAGCAAAAGCGTCATTGCTTAAATCCGTCATCACCCGCGACTGGAAATGATTGGCAATAAAAGTCGCCAGCCGCCAGCAAAGCCAGCTTAACATTTCCAAACCGGCAATAATAATTAAAACGCCGATTAACTCTTTGATGATTAAATCCGCCGGCCGGCCGCCGGTCAGGATGTCAAAAAATATCTTAAAATACAAAGGGATGATGACGCCGAAAACCGAAGCGCCGATAATGCCTAAAACCATAAAAAAACCCGAGGCCTTGTAGGCCAGGCAATGCCGCCAGTAGATTTTCAGGGTGAGTTTTGTGTTTTGTTTCATGGTCTTAAATCGCTTAATATCGCAATATTGACTTAGATAAGAGAACAAGGGAACAAAAGAACAAGGGAACAAATTTTTTCAATTTTTGTTCTTTTGTTCTCTTGTTCTTTTGTTTTAATATTTTCTTGCTATTTACCCTTCTTTAGATACCGACACACCTCCGCCAGCCGGCCCGCGCTGCCCAAAACTTCATTCTTGCGGGCGATATACTTGGCGTACTCGGCCATAAAAATTTTGCCCGGGTCGCGCAGGTCAAAAATTTCCGGCCAGTCGCGGAAAAATTCGCGGTGGACGCGGCACCAGACCAGCCGGCCATCCGTGTCAATATTTATTTTAACCACGCCGAGCTTCGCGGCTTTGGCAAAATCGTTTTCATCAACGCCCTTGGCGCCTTTAAGCTTGCCGCCGGCCGCGTTAATCCGGTCCACTTCCTCTTTGGGCACGGAACTGGAGCCGTGCATAACTAAGGGAAAACCCGGCATTAATTTTTGGATTTCCGCCATGACTTCAAAATGCAGGCGCTGGCTGCCGGAAAACTTATAGGCGCCGTGAGACGTGCCGATGGCGCAGGCCAAACTGTCAATGCCGGTTTTTTTGACGAATTCAACCGCTTGTTTGGGGTCGGTTAAGCGAGCATTGGCTTCTGAAACCGCCACCTCGTCTTCCACGCCGCCCAATTGGCCCAGCTCGGCTTCCACCGCGATTCCCTTTTTGCGCGCCGCCTTGACCACCCGCTTAGTAATCTCAACATTCTCGGCAAACGGCTTGTCCGAGGCGTCAATCATGACCGAGCTGTAAAAACCGCTTTTGACGCAGTCTAGGCAGGCTTCTTCGCCGCCATGATCCAAATGAACGGCAAAAATCGCGTCCGGAAAAATTTCATCGGCCGAGCGGATGATGCCTTCCAGCAGGCGCTTATCCGTGTATTTTCTGGCGCCTTTGGAAATTTGGATGATAAACGGCGCCCGCGAATCCTGGCAGCCGCGGAATAAGCCCATAATCTGCTCGGCGTTATTGATGTTATAAGCGCCGATGGCGTATTGGCCGTAGGCGTGGGCGAATAATTTTTTAGTGGAAACAATCATAGAGTTTTAATTGCGTTAAAAAATAAAATTGATTAGAAATTAAATTACATCGTCAAAATCATCAAGTCTAAATTCCAAATTCCAAGCA
>MHIR01000010.1:8851-8922 GCA_001817615.1 Candidatus Buchananbacteria bacterium RIFCSPLOWO2_02_FULL_46_11b
CATGCCGTTTACATTTTTTATAGATAAACCCATTAAAACCGGATTAAAAAGTTTATTAAATAATCCAAGTT
>MHIR01000011.1 GCA_001817615.1 Candidatus Buchananbacteria bacterium RIFCSPLOWO2_02_FULL_46_11b
GGCCTGATTGCCGGTTTTGGTCCCGTCGCGCAGACGTTCATAAACCACGACTTTGCCGTCAATCCAGTCGCCGGCGATTTCAATGGCCGTGGATAAAAACCCGCCGGGATTATTGCGCAGGTCTAAAATTATTCCTTTGGGATTGGCGGCCAGGACTTTTTGCGCCGTCTGGTCCCAATCGGCCAAAGTATTTTCGTTGAAATAAAGCAATTCAATGCGGGCAATATCGCCTTCTTCCAAAACAAAGCCGTCTTCTTCTTTTTGAACTTCGCCATTTGAATTTTTACGGGAAAATTTAACGCTGTCAATTTCGATTTTATCGCGGGTAATGGCAATCTCGCTTGGCTTATCCGCGCCGGTGTTTAAAACTAATAATTTAACCTGCGTACCTTTGGGTCCGCGGATGAGGCTGACGGCGTAATCAAGCGCCATGCCCGCGGTGTCTGTCCCGTCAATGGCAAAAATCTTGTCTCCCGCTTTCAGACCCGCCTTTTCGGCCGGCGTGCCGGGGAGCGGCGAAATCACGGTGATGCGGTCGTCTTTCATGCCGATTTCCGCGCCAATGCCCTCAAAACTGCCGGCCAGCTCTTCGTTGAATTTTTCCGAAATTTCCGGGTCAAAAAAAACCGAATAAGGATCTTTTAAGGAAGCGACCAGGCCGGCCAGGGCGCCGTAAAAAAGTTCGGACTCGGAAACATCGGGCTTGACGTAATTGTCTTTGACATAATTCCAAATCTGCCAAAATTGCTGGAAATCAACGTCTTGGGACAAAAATTCCGGCTTGGCTTCGCGATTTATTAGCTTGCCGCCGGCTTGAGTTTTATTCAATTCATTTTTAATCTGCCGGTCGTGATAATCGTAGCCGGCCACGAAAACCAGCACGAGGACGGAAATTGAGGCGATGGCTTTGATGAAGTTTTTGGAGAAATTTGAGGGTTGGGTCATAGATATTGGCAAGATAAATTGAGATTTATTTTTTAAATAAAGAGAAAATTACAAATTCCAAATTACAAATTCCAAACCCGCCTGCCTCGCCATTAACTTGGATTATTTAATGAATATTTTAATCCAGTTTTAATGGGTTTATTTACAAAAAAATCTAAACGGCATGGCGGGCAGGCGGGTTTGGAATTTGGTGCTTGGAATTTGGTGCTTAATGATATTAAGACAATTAACTAAATAAACACTACATAATAATATTTATCAAACCTAATCAATCTTCTTAATCTTCGCTCCCACCTTGGCCAGCCGGCCGCACAAATCTTCATAGCCCCGTTCAATCGAATAAACGTTACGCAGGATGGATTTGCCTTTGGCCGCCAGCATCGCCACCAAGATAATGGTGGCCGGCCGCAGGGCCGGCGGACAAATGATTTCATTGCCGCGCAGCAAGGTCTTGCCGGTGATATACGCCCGATGAATGTCGGCCAATTCAACTTTGGCGCCTAATTTGTTAAGCTCGGTGTAATAAACCGCCCGGTTCTCATAGACCCAGTCAAAAATCAAGGTTTGGCCCTTGGCTTGAGTGGCAATCGGCGCGAAAAACGGCAGATTGTCAATATTGATGCCGGGATACGGCCGGGCGTCAATCTTTTCTTCCAAAGCGACCAGTTGACCGGGATAAGTTTGGATATCAACCAGTTCAGTTTGGCCATTTTTAGCCAAATAATGCTTAAGAATTTTATATTTAAAACCCATCTTTTCCAGTTTTAAAAGCTCAAGCTCCAAAAACCTGACCGGACAGCGCTTAATTAAAAGACCGGAATTGGTCGTGGCCGCGATCGCCAAATAAAGCATGGCTTCAATCGGATCCTCGCTTAAATAAAAGCTGACGTTTTTATTGATATTTTTTTTGCCGGTAATTTCCAAGGTGGTCGTACCGACGCCATTTATTTTAACGCCGAGCTTTTGCAGAAAAAAACAAAGATCCTGAACCTGATAATTGGCCGAGGCGTATTTAATCACGGTCTGGCCGGGAATCCTGGCCGCCGCCAGCATGGCGTTTTCCGTGACTGTATCGCCGGATTCGTACAAAACGATATTGCCGGCCGGATGCAGGTTTTTGGCCTGAACCCGGTAATGCTTTCTTAAGGCTTTGATTTTTACGCCGAAATTTTCCAGGGCGTATAAATGCGGCTTGACTGTCCTTTTGCCCAGGCGGCAGCCGCCCGGCTGGGGCGCGAAAAAATCTTTCTGCCAATGAATTATCGTCCCCAAAAGAAACAAGACACTTCGGGTTTTAATGGCTGATTCATAATTGATTTTACTCAAATTAATTTTTTTCGGCGGCTGAAGGCTTAAGCGGTTTTGGCCCCGCCATTTGACCTCCACCCCGAGGCTTTGCAAAACTTCAATAATCCGGCTGACCTCTTCAATTTTCGGCATATTCAATAAAGTCGTTTTCCCCTTATTCAAAAGCGCGGCAAAGAGTAAAACCACGGCCGCGTTTTTGGAAGTATTGGTGGTCAAAATGCCTTTCAGCTTCTGCCCGCCGGTAATCAAATAATTGCTCATAAATTCCAAAGGGTGGAAAAAAGATTAAAATTATGCTAAAATCCCAATAAGAATAGACTTAATTATTTTATCAGTTTATTTACCTTTTTACAAGGGATCGCTGAATACTTGTCACTTACTATGAACTTACGTTATCGCCGAATGCTATACTTGGCCTTTATCGCGGTATTTTTGGCGGCCGCGCCTTTAATTATTCTTTACGCCGCCGGCTACCGCTATAATTTTAAGCGCCAAAAAATTGAAAAAACCGGCATTATATACATTGAATCAAAGCCGGCAGACGCTTTGATTTATCTCAACGGCCAATACCGGGCCAATACTCCCGCCCGCTTTACCCGGCTTTTGCCCGATCAGTATTCGGTTAAAACGGAAAAAGACGGGTATTTCCCCTGGCAAAAGGAAGTGGCAGTCAAAAGCAATCTGACCACTTTTTACAAAGACATTGTCTTATTTAAAAAAAGCCTGCCGATAATCATAGCCGAAGGCGAAATTGGTCTTTTGGCCGCAACGCCGGACGGCGAAAAAATTGTTTATTCGCTGATTAAGGACGGCCGGCAAGAACTCCGGCTTTTGACTTTAAAAAACGAAATTGATTTTTTAATCAAAGAGTTTGACCCAAAGCTTTATCAAAAACTTGAATTTGCCGGCTGGTCAGCCGGCCGAAATAAAGCCCTGCTTTCGCAAACCGTCAATAATTCTAATAAATATCTGATTCTTGATCTTGAAAATTTGGAAATCAAAGAAATACCCGGCGCCGCCAGCTTGAATTTCAGCCAAATCGGGTGGGATTTAGCAAGCGATAATTATCTTTACGGCTTGAAAGGCCCGAATCTTTACCGAATTGATTTAGCTGACGCTTCGGCCAAAATTTTAATCGCCGAGCCGGTTTTTGATTTCCAAGTCCAGGGCAATAACGTCTATTACCTGACCAAAAACGCCAATGAATTATTTTTAAACAAAGCCGTTTTAAATCTTGAGGGCGCTCAAAAACCCAAAAAAATCAAGCTGCCCGCTTTTGCCGATTATCGGCTTTTGCCGCCCGAAGCGCAATACTTGATTTTGCTGGATGAAAAAAACCAGGACTTATCCGTCCTTAAGGCCGACTCTTTCGCGGATTCGGAGATTGAAAAAAATATCGTGCTGCAGGAAAAAGCCAAAAAGATCGCCTGGTCCCAAGACCGAAAAAATCTTTTGGCCTGGACGGATTTTGAGATTTGGACGTTTGACTTCTCCGGCTGGCAAAAAAATCTCATCACCCGCCTGGGCCGCCCAATCAGCCAAGCCCTCTGGTATCCGGGCAATAAATACGTGATCTACCGGCTGGACCGCGCGGTTTTCGCGATTGAAGCCGGCGGGACGGAAATAAAAAATGATTTGAAATTGTTTGAATTAAACGAAATTGAAAATATCAGCCTGGATCGCGCCGGAAAAAACCTTTATTTCAAGGGTCAGGCCGGCGGCCGGCGGGGACTGTATAAAGTGGAATTGCAATAAATTAAAAGAACAAAAGAACATTAAAACAAAAGAACAAAATAATTTATTTTTGTTCTCTTGTTCTTTTGTTTTAATGTTTTTATGATTTCTTGCTTTACTTCCCTTTCTCCCTCTCCGCCGCCAGCTGGCCGGCCCGCAAAAGGCTGTCAAACGATTCGCCGCCGTCGCCCCACCAGCCCTTGAGAATTTCAAAAGTCATTGTTCCCTGCTTAACATAGAAATTATTGACATCCGTAATTTCCAATTCTCCCCGGCCCGAGGGTTTTAAGGTTTTGATTATATCCCAGACCTGCCGGTCATAAAGATAAACGCCGATGATCGCCAAATCACTTTTGGGGTCTCTTGGTTTCTCTTCAACACTCTTAATCGCCCCGCCTTCAATTTCGGCAATGCCGAAAGATTGAGGATTGGAAACCTCTTTAAGAAAAATCTTGGCGCCCCGCTCCTGGCCGCCGAAAGCCTCAACCGCCCGGCCGATCTCGTCTTCCAAAATATTATCGCCCAGCATCACGGCGACTTTTCCCCGGTCGGAAAAATCCTCGCAAAGCGCCAAGGCTTGGGCGATGCCGCCGGCTTCTTCCTGAATGGCGTAAGAAAAATTCGCCCCGAATTCCTTGCCCGAGCCCAGCAATTCCAAAAACTGGCCCGCGTGCCCTTTGCCGGAAACAATCATAATGTCTTTAATGCCGGCCGAAACCAAAGTCTGAATCGGATAATAAATCATCGGCTTATTATAAACCGGCAAAAGATGCTTGTTAGTGACTTTGGTTAATGGCGAGAGGCGCGAGCCGGTGCCGCCGGCTAAGATGATGCCTTTCATAGGATAGTTTGGTAGCCCGCCTCGACTCGCCTTGGTTGAATCATTGGTGAGTCAAGGCGAGGCGGGGTTATTAGGTTGTTAAGATATTAGAATAATATTTTTTATTTTTATTTTTTACTTTTTTATAATCCTTTATGATGTAAACAAAAGCTATATTCTTGCGAAGAAGCTGGCTCCCACCAATCTTTCGCCGGAGTAGGTTGTTCAGCCTGAGCATCTCGACCACAAGTATCTAAACACCCTTGTTTAGAAGAAAAAAGTGGCTGATAGCCGCTAGGACTTAGATTCGTACTGGATGGAAGTTTTTGACATTCAGCTTTACAATAATTTAATTCCTCTTCAGTTTTTGCAAGGCGTCCTAACGTTGCTTCAGTATGGCGTTTTACCCATGAACAATCATGTTTTATTGTCGCTGGCCGCCATTGAAACCAATAGAACCAGCCCCCAATTAAAATTAAAATTACAACTGCAATAATAACGGCCGACTGATTCGCTTTAATAAATTGTTTTAGTTTTTCCATATTCTTAATTTAAAAGAATGAATTACCCCGCCTTAAACAGCGGGGCAGAAATCAATTTATACGCTATTATCAAAATATTCTTCGGAACAAATGCCCCATTCAACTAAATAATCCTTTATGTCCTTGACTATATGCTTGTTTATTTCTGCGTGGCCAGACGGTATCGGAATAGATTCTCCGTTATGTATACAAGCTAATTTATAAGGATGACGTCCTCCCCCGCTTAGTTCCAAATCTGGGTTTTTATTGGCCAATGCCTTAAGAAATCTTATAAATTTCTTTGATTTTACATTGGCATAATGGCCCATACGTAATTATGCCAATTGTAATTTTTTTTCTTTAATAAGATTAATTTGGGAACCTTTGACTTTCAAATCTTCCAGTTTTTGCCTGGCCTCAAGTGGAGGATTATAGGGAAAATTCTTTAAAAAAACATCAGCATACTCTTCGGGAATATCGTAAACAGTATAAATGGAATCATTAACCATTTTTATAAAGTCTTGAACGGATAATCCCTGGGTTAAAAATTTTTTATCCCCGGTATCTATGCGGCCAATAATAAATTTACCATCCCTGAACCAATCAACATCAATCTTGGCTGGTAATCTATTCAAATAAGCGTCAAAAGCTTCTTTTTCTAATTTAGGTTTTATAAATACCTTTTTTATTAAATTAAACATATTGTGTACAAATTAAAATCTCTAAATTAAGCTAATATTTAATCATTGCTATAAATTCATTAGATTCTGCTTATTATTATATCATAAATATTAAATGATTTAAACGCGCCCCCTACTCCCTACCCCCTACTCCCCCAGATACTCCGCCAGCGCCTCCTCCCAGCTTCGCATCGGCTCAAGCTTGGTGTTAATCAAAGCGGCATACTGGGGCCGGCGCGCCGGCTGGGGAAATTCCGCTGAAGCGCAAGGTTCAATTTTTGTCTTTAAACCTTTAATCTCAATCGCCTTTTTCGCCAGATCAAACCAGGTAATGCCGCCGGCTGGGGTTTCATTGGTTAAATGATAAATGCCGCAGGGCTTTTGGCTTTTAATAATTTCCCGGGTTCTTTTGGCCAGATCTTTGGCATAGGTCGGCTTGCCGAAACGGTCGGCAACCACTTTTAATTTACGCTCCTTTTCGGCTTTTGTCAAAATCCGTCTGACGAAATTTTTGGCGCCGCCTTCGCCAAAAAGCCAGGAAGCGCGCAGCAGATAATACATCTCCCCTTTTTCTTTCAATAAATTTTCGCCCAGCAATTTGGAATTGCCGTAAGCGCTTAAAGGGTTGGGCGAATCGTCTTCTTTATAACCCTCTTTTTTCGTGCCGTCAAAAACATAATCCGTGCTGTAGTGGACTAAAATCGCGCCCAAATTTTTGGCGGTTTTTGCTAAATAACCGACGGCGGTGCCATTGACGGCCATGGCTAAATCAATATTTTTTTCCGAGCAGTCAACATCCGTGTAAGCGGCCGCGTTGAGAATCAAAGTCGGCTTTAAGGCCAGAAGTTTTTCCCGCACCTCTTCGGCATCGGTAATATCTAAGTCAAACTGATCCCAAAGAACCGGCTGTAAATCCGAAAAAGCCTCGGCCAAAGCCCGGCCGAGCATACCTTTAGCGCCTAAAATTAACACTTTCTGATCAATTTTATCCATTTAATGCTTAGTTATAAAATGTTAAGTAAGCCCTCAAAACTGCATAAAAACAAAAGAACATAAAAACAAATTATTAAACAAGTTTGTTTTTATGCCTGTCCCGAGCCGCGCGAGGGATTCTTTTGTTTTTATGTTTTAATGTCCTGTGATATTTATTTCTTGAATTTTTAACTTTTCCAGGCCCGAAACAATAACTTCGCTACATATTTTTTAAATTTCAGCTGCTGTTTAATTGAGTTTCCCAGTTCCAAATTAATATATTGGGAAAAATATTTCCGCGGGATATTTTTTACGTAATCAAGTTCGGAAATCTTACCGGCCAAATGCCGGCTTTTGCCGCCCGGCCTGACGGCGCTTAAATGATTGCAGCCGATTTTGAATTTATCGGCGGCCAAAATCGCTTTTTTATGATACTTGGGGTTATGCCAGCGAAACTGCTCAAGATGCGACAAGTCAAGGCAAACGCCGCCGACTTTTTTCAATAAATTTACATCCTTAATGCCTTGGCGGCCGTCATTGATTTCAATAAAAATCTTTTTTTTATGCTTTGAATTCTTCAGGAGATTAAAGCATTGATAATGCAGGGTGAAAGCCTTGGTCTTATAATTTTTAACCAAAAAATCAAGCTCCGGCTCTTTCATGTCATGGCGCAAATGGACGTGCGGCAGGCTTTTAACCGAAGTTTTTTTCAAGGCCTGATAAATTTCCTGGCGCTCGGAAAAATTGGCGCAGGTTAAAAATAGAGAAATCTCTTTTAATTTGAGATTCTTAACCTCGGCCATTTGTTTTTGCCAATCGCCGGCAAAAGTGACGGCTGACGGATAAATCCGTTTTAAAATTTCAATTTCTGTCATTAATTATATTGTTTTTTATAATAATCATGGTATTCCCCCGACTTCACCTTCCGCCACCAATCCTCATTCTCCCGATACCATTTCACGGTCTGGGCCAGATACTCGTCAAAATCATGCTGCGGTTTATAACCCAGCTCTTTTTTTGCTTTTGACCAGTCAACCGCGTAGCGCCGGTCGTGGCCGGGACGGTCTTTGACGTATTCAATGGCCGATTCGTCTTTGCCTAAAATCTGCAGAAGTTTTTTGATAATTTCCAAATTATTGACGTCCTCGGTCATACCGCCGAGGCAATAGGTTTCCCCGATTTTGCCCTTGTTTAAAATTAAGTCGATTGCCCGGCAGTGGTCGTCGACATAAAGCCAGTCGCGGACATACAGGCCGTCGCCGTAAACCGGCACCTTTTTGCCTTCCAGCAAATTGGTAATCGCCAGCGGCAACAATTTTTCCGGAAACTGATACGGGCCGAAATTATTTGAACAATTACTAATTGTGATTGCCAGCCCGTGCGTGTCAGAATAAGACCGGACTAAATGGTCGGCGCCGGCCTTCGAGGCGGCATAGGGGCTGTGAGGATTATAGGGCGTGGACTCGTTGAATTTATTTTTATCGTCCAGGCTTAAGGCGCCGAAAACTTCGT
>MHIR01000012.1:0-214 GCA_001817615.1 Candidatus Buchananbacteria bacterium RIFCSPLOWO2_02_FULL_46_11b
CTGCTATTATAATAGCATATCTACATAGGTTGTCAATACCAATACCATTTATCACTTATCACCTAGATACATATGAGTGGTTATAAATATCTAAATTTAGCTAAAATATGGCCTTACACAAAGATTTTCCCGTCAATCCATATGAGATATTAGATCCTGGCGTCCGCTGGTTTCCCGCGGACGAGGATTTGCGCGAGCAGGGCTCGGAAAAGCT
>MHIR01000012.1:256-1288 GCA_001817615.1 Candidatus Buchananbacteria bacterium RIFCSPLOWO2_02_FULL_46_11b
TTGGCGTGATGATAATTACCAGGGGGCCAGCCCGACTTCAATCGCTTTGCTTAATTGGTGGTTTAAAGAAGAACATACAATTTTTGATAAAAAAGGCATAGCCGTGAAATTCAGGTATTATTTTGCCCAGCGCGAGGCCGTGGAAACCGTTGTTTGGCTTTATGATGTTGCTAAAGTAGAAAGCAAATACGATTTATTAAAATACGACACTTTAGGCCGAGTCAGCCCCAATATGTTCCCCGAAGACTGGTTAAGGTTTGTCATTAAAATGGCGACCGGCAGCGGTAAGACGAAAGTCATGAGCTTGATTTTAGCCTGGGCCTATTTTCATAAGCTATACGAACCCGATTCTAAATTAGCCAAGAATTTTTTACTGATTACTCCGAACATTATTGTTTTGGAAAGAATAAAAACAGATTTTAACGGCTTAAAGATTTTTTATGAAGATCCGATTTTGCCTGATAACGGCTACCAGGGACAGAATTGGCAGGATGATTTTCAAATAACCCTGCATTTGCAGGATGAAGTCGGCGCCATTTTAAAAACTGGCAATATATTTTTAACAAATATCCATCGAGTTTATGAAGGCGATATTAAAGAATCAAGCTTTGAAGATGAGAATACAGCAGATTACTTTTTGGGTCCAAAGCCTGTAGGAAAAACCAATGAATCAAAAATTGATTTAGGTGAAATCATAAGGGATGTTGATGAACTTATTGTCATTAACGACGAAGCGCATCATATTCATGACGACCGGCTGGCCTGGTTCAAATCAATTCAGGATATCCATAATCGGCTGAAATTAAAGGGTGGCGCTTTGGCTTTGCAGATTGACGTTACCGCCACGCCCAAGCATAATAATGGCGCGATTTTCGTTCAGACGATTTCCGACTATCCTTTAGTGGAAGCCATTAAGCAAAGGGTGGTAAAGAATCCAGTTTTGCCCGATCAGGCGAGCCGAGTAAAACTAAAAGAAAACCAAAGCGCTTTATATTCAGAAAGATACGAGGATTATATCAAATTGGGCATTGA
>MHIR01000012.1:1319-1600 GCA_001817615.1 Candidatus Buchananbacteria bacterium RIFCSPLOWO2_02_FULL_46_11b
CCCACTGGCAAAAAATCAATACTATTTATCATGACGGATGATACCAAAAATTGCGATGATGTGGCCGAATATTTGGAAAAAAATTATCGCGAATTTAAGGGCGCTATTTTGACTATTCATACCAATAAAAGCGGCGAAATTTCAGAAACAGTAAAAGGCAAAGACGAAAAGGAGTTAATTAAACTGCGAGATCAGGCTAATGCCATAGATAGCTCGGAAAGCCCCTTTAAAGTTATTGTTTCCGTTTTAATGCTCAAAGAAGGCTGGGACGTAAGAAATGT
>MHIR01000012.1:1647-1751 GCA_001817615.1 Candidatus Buchananbacteria bacterium RIFCSPLOWO2_02_FULL_46_11b
TACCTGAACAAACCTTGGGCCGCGGTTTGCGCCGGATGTTTTTCGGGCGAGATGATATTGAAGAATATGTCAGCGTGGTTGGTACCCCCGCTTTTATGGATTTT
>MHIR01000012.1:1780-5946 GCA_001817615.1 Candidatus Buchananbacteria bacterium RIFCSPLOWO2_02_FULL_46_11b
TTGGACAGAAAAGCCATGGATGCCACCAGCAAGCCGATTGCCCCGCTTATAATTGAAATTGACCAGGCTAATACCAAAAAAGACATAGAAAATTTGGATATAGAATTGCCAATTCTTACCCCGCGCATTCAGCGAGAATATATTCATCTGGCAAAATTAGACGTGGCTAAGTTTCCCCGGCCGCAGTTGGAAATAAGGGAATTTAGCGACAAAGAAAAGAAAGAGATTGTTTTTAAGGATGTGATAGATGATAATATTCATCATACAACAGTGTTGGACACCAGTGTTGAGCCTAGTCATCAGTCAGTCGTTGGTTTTTTTGCCCAGACGGTAATGAGGGATTTAAGGATGTTTGGCTGCTATGATATATTATTTGGCCAAATGAAGGATTATATTCAGAAATATTTATTTAAAAAGCCGGTGGATTTTTCCGACTTGAATATTTTGCGCAATCTTTCCGAGCTTGAGGTAATTAAAACTATTCGGGAAACATTTAAAAAAGAAATTAATCAGTTGACCATAGAAGATAAAGGGGATACCGAGATTAAAAATTATATTAAGGTTTCGGATAGCCGGCCGTTTGTCGTCAATGACCGCTCTTATTTAATTCCGCGCAAAAGCGTTTTTAATAAGATAGTCGGGGATAGCAATTTTGAGCTGGAATTTGCTGATTTTTTGGAAAAATGCGACGATGTTATCTCTTACGCCAAAAACTACTATGAAATTCATTTTAAGATTGATTACAAAAATGCCGATGGTTCAATTGCTTATTATTATCCTGACTTTTTTGTTAAAATAGACAATAAAACCGTTTATATTATTGAAACAAAAGGTAGAGAAGACCTTGATGATCCCTTAAAAATTGAGCGTTTAAAACAATGGTGCGAAGATGCTAACGACAGGCAGAAAAGGATCAGTTATAAAATGCTTTATGTTAAGCAGGATGATTGGGAAAAATATCATCCGAAAGTTTTTGCTGATTTAATAAAAATTTTATGAGGACTAAAAAACCACCCTCCGCGTGGAGGGTGGCCCTTGGATGTAATACCCTTTCAGTTCTATAGCAGAACCAAAAGACATAAGTAGTATAAGTTATTTATAATTAATTGTCAATATTTTAAAATATTAAGCTAATTTTAGGCAAAAAATATTCCTATTTGAGATGTCCGAAAAAATCGTACAACTGAAAATGGCAATCACAGCTTAACTCGCTTAATTTACTTAATTTACTTAACTCGCTAACCATGCTTCAATCCAAACTTTTCACCAAAACCCTAAAAGACGCGCCCAAAGACGAGGTCAGCCTGAACGCCGCGCTTTTGACGCGCGCGGGGGTTGTTGGTCGTGACAAAATGTCACCAACTGAAATTTATGGCTAAATGTTGTTAAAAACGGAATTATTTGTTATAATTTAGATATAAAATATGGACTTGGGCAATAGAGAAAAATTTCTTAAAATATACGCCAATTTACCTCTTGGCGTGAGGGGCGAGATTATTGCGGTTTTAGAAGACGGCAAGCCGATCACCTGGGATGTGGCATTTTTTGAGGTTGATAATAATACCAAGCAAAGCGAGATTATTTTGAAAAAATTGCAAAAATTAGAACTAATTTAAATATGCCAAAAAATGACAAAAAAGAAAAAATTAATTTTTCCAACGACGAGGAGATCAGGAAACTGGTCGTCGCGCGTTTGAAAGTAATTTCACCGGATACGATTAAGTGCATCGGCAATGAAGGGACTTTCAGCCGGGATGAATTGATTGAACACGTGAACCGCGGCGATAAAATCGGCAGAACTATTGAGCGGGTTGAAATGGAATGGCTAAGAGCCTTAAAGCGCGGCATAATTAATGAACTATATCACGAGAATGCCTAGTATTCTAATTACTCGGCCGGAGCATGATCCTTTAACCAGATATTTATCGCATTGGAATAAGAAAATTATTGACAAGGCTGAAAGTAAAGGCAATAACGTTATTGATCTGCGTAAGGATTCCGCCAATAAAAAAGCATTTGAGGGTCGCGTGAAAAAAGTTGACCCTTCTTTAGTTTTATTGAACGGCCATGGCGATGATTTTTCTATTGCCGGCCATGATAATGAAATTTTGGTTAAGGAAGGGGAAAATGAGGGTTTACTGAAGAATCGAATTACTTACGCGGTCGCTTGTTCAGCGGCCAAAAAATTGGGCGCGGCTTGCGCGGATGCCAACACCGCCTTTATCGGCTATGATGAGTATTTCTTTCTTAATTTAGACCGCCGTTTTTTAGCCAATCCGTTGAACGATAAAAGGGCGCAAAAATTTTTAGAACCCTCAAATAAAGTGGCTAATTCTTTAATTAAGGGGCATACTTGTAAAGAAGCGTCGGATAATTCCAAAAAAGAATTTCGGGAAAATATAAGATCATTGCTGGCCACCGCGGCTGATCTGAATTCGCTTGATGACGCCAAGGATTTATTTTGGAATATGACCCATCAAGTTTGTCTGGGCAACCAGGAAATGAAATTGTAAAATAAATAAGCCCGGCTTTGTTTTTATTGAAAGATTTAAAGAATTTTTGGAATAAAAACTCCCCAGAGATTTCTCTCTGGGGCGTGATTATATCATTATGGTAGCACAAAAAAAGAAAAAAATCAATAGAACTTGTGGATAAATTAAAATAATGACTAAATTTAGCTAAAATTATGCTTCAATCCAAACTCTTCACTAAAACCCTAAAAGACGCGCCCAAGGACGAGGTCAGCTTAAGCTAAAATTATGATTAAAGAAGAAGTTAAAAAGATAATTGAAACTATTGAGCAAGCTAAAGATAGAAATATCGTCATTGTTGATTATAGCAATTTAGTCCATTTTAGAATTTAGATAAATCAAAAACCCGCCCCCTAGGGACGGATTTTGAATAAAATCAGGTAGACCCAAGATCTACTATTCCCAGTATAGCGTGATTATCATAATTTTGTCAATACCTTAAATATTAGCTAATTTTGGGCAAAAAATAATCTTTAATATTTTAATATTCTAACAACTTATCCACTATATGCTTCAATCCAAACTCTTCACCAAAACCCTAAAAGACGCGCCCAAGGACGAGGTCAGCTTAAACGCCGCGCTTTTGACGCGCGCGGGATTTATCGATAAATTGGCGGCCGGGATTTATACTTATCTGCCCCTGGGCTTAAGAGTACTGGATAAGATCAAGGGGATTATCCGCGAAGAGATCAACGAGCTGGGCGGACAGGAAATTTACATGCCGGCCTTGTGTCCGAAAGAAAATTGGCTGACAACCGGGCGCTGGGACAAGATGGATGTCTTGTTTAAATTAAAAGGCGCCGGGGACAAGGATTTCGCTTTGGGCTCCACGCACGAAGAAGTCGTTACGCCCTTAGTCAAAAAATTCGCTTCTTCCTACAAAGATTTGCCCTGCGCGGTTTATCAGATCCAGGATAAGTTCCGCAACGAACCGCGGGCCAAATCCGGGCTTTTGCGCGGCCGGGAATTTGCCATGAAAGATTTATACAGCTTCCACGCGGATGAAACAGATTTTGAGGAGTTTTACGAAAAAGCTCAGGCCGCTTATTTAAATATTTTTGAGCGCTGCGGTTTAAAGGCGATTATTACCGAGGCTTCCGGCGGAACCTTTTCTAAATACTCGCACGAGTTCCAGGTTCTAACCGAGTTCGGCGAAGATTTAATTTATTACTGCGATAATTGTTTTTACGCGCAAAACAAGGAAATCGCCGAACATAAAGAAGGCGATACCTGCCCGAAATGCAAAAAGGGAAAAATCAAAGCCGGCAAAGCGATTGAAGTGGGCAATATTTTCCCGTTAAAGACTAAATTTTCCGAAGCGTTTGATTATAAATACATCGACGAGAAAGGAAAACCCCAGCCGGTTTTAATGGGCTGCTATGGTATCGGCCCGAGCCGCGTTTTGGGCGCGATCGTGGAAATTTTTCATGACGACAAGGGCATTTGCTGGCCCGAGGCCGTCGCGCCGTTCAAAGTTCATCTGTTGTGCCTGGGCAAGGAAGAAGCGGTTGTTAAGCAGGCGAAAAAAGTTTATGATGAATTGCTGAAAAATAATATTGAAGTTCTGTACGACGACCGCCTGGAAGCGACCGCGGGCCAGAAATTCGCGGACGCGGATCTCATCGGCCTGCCCTG
>MHIR01000012.1:5966-8238 GCA_001817615.1 Candidatus Buchananbacteria bacterium RIFCSPLOWO2_02_FULL_46_11b
AGACGGGGGAGAAAGTGGAGTTTAAGAAACGGGCGGAGGAGAAGGCGGAGTTGGTGGCGATGGAGAAGCTGGTAAATAGCTTAAGGTAACAAAGTAAGCAAGATAGGCAAGATAAGCGAGATAAGAGTCAAGCTTTGTTCTTATCTTGTTTATCTTGCTCGCCACGCTTCGCGGTCGAAGCGGGCTGAAAACTTATTTTGCTTGCAGTTATCTTACTAACCATTGTTTTGCCAAAGATAAAGACCGGCTGGGATGGGACCAGGCCGGTCTTGTGATTATTTGGAAGCGGGGTAAGGACCTTTTAGATAAAGTCCAGACCCAGCAAATCCAGCGGGGGAGGGGGAAGGGGCGGGAGAAGATCCGAATCGTAGTCGTAGTCGATTAGGAACCCATCCTCGTCAAACAAAGGCAGGGGAGGATTTTGCAGTTCGACGATAACCTCGTCTACTTCACTTTGAGTTTCCTCTTCTTTGACACGTTGGAGCGCTTCTTGACGATCTTGCCGATGATACCTTATGGGCATGCGTTTTCTCCTTCTGTTTTTCCGTTTGGTTGTGAAATTTTTTGCTTGACTGGCTAAATTCAGCGTTAAGTGGTATAAGATAATTACCGCTAAATTAAGCCAGCCAAAAATTGGCACTAAAAGGTACAATATATTATCATAGCATACTTTGAAGATTTTGTCAAGAATTTATTTAAAAAATGGCTTAAATTAGTTTAATTTATGTCAGATTTTTACTTGACATTCTTCTTTTTTTCGGCTAAGGTGAGTAAAGTAGAGTGGTAATAGTAAATAATGGAGCCAGCAAGTAAATAAGTGATTTATAATTTTAAATTTTAAGCTTGTAGCTTGTAGGAAGTAGCTTGTAGAATTTCTACAAGCTACTTCCTACAAGCTATTTCCTTTCAATGTTAAACGATTTATTCAAAAAATTTTCCAAAGACGTGGCCGTTGATCTTGGTACTTCCAATACCCTGATTTATGTTCGGGAGCGGGGGATCGTGGTTCGGGAAGCGTCAATCGTGGCGATTAATAACCGCAATGATCAGATTTTGGCGGTCGGCGAAGAAGCGCAAAAAATGGTGGGAAAAAATCCGCCGCATATTACTATTTCCAAGCCTTTGGTTGACGGCATTATTTCTGATTTTGAAGTGACGGAAAAAATGCTTAAATATTTTATTGACCGGCTTTACCGCGAAAGCTTCGGCCTCTCGCCCCGGCCGCGCGTGGTCATCGGCGTGCCGTTAGACGTGACGGAAGTGGAAAAAAAAGCCGTGGAAGACGTGGTCATCTCGGCCGGCGCCCGGGAAGTTTATCTGGTGGAAAACGTGATTGCCACTGCCATCGGCGCGCGCATGCCCATCCAAGACCCCTCGGGCAACATGATTGTTGATTTAGGCGGGGGACTGACCGAGATTGCCGTCATTTCTCTTTCCGGCATCGTCGCCTGGAAATCATTGAGAGTCGCGGGCAATAAATTAAATCAAGATATCATCCAATACGCCAGAACCGAATTCAATCTCTTGATCGGCGAGCGCCTGGCCGAAGAAGTAAAAATCCAAGCCAGCCGGATCGGGGAAAACGGGGAAGACGCGGAATTGCGCCTGCGCGGCCGGGATTTGGTTTCGGGCCTGCCTAAAGAAGTCTTAATTTCGGTCA
Organism: Candidatus Buchananbacteria bacterium RIFCSPLOWO2_02_FULL_46_11b; assembly: GCA_001817615.1. Lineage (GTDB taxonomy): Bacteria > Patescibacteriota > Patescibacteriia > Buchananbacterales > UBA6539 > 02-FULL-45-11b. The sequence continues at coordinate 7,627 of MHIR01000012.1, forward strand.
GCCATGTCCAATTGGCTCTTCAGCGCTCAATCAGCGCGATTTTGGACGGGATTAAAAGCACGCTGGAGATTACGCCGCCCGAACTGGTCGCCGATATCTACCAGCGCGGGATAGTTTTGGCCGGCGGCGGCGCGCTTTTGGCGGGATTGGACAAAATTATTTCGCAGGTGACAAAAATTCCGGTGCGGGTAATTGAAGATCCTCTGACTTGCGCCGTGCGGGGCATGGGCCTGATTTTAGAGGACGATAATTTGCTTAAAGAAGTGGCGATTCCGTCGTCAACCAAAGAGGAAAAAAATTCAAGATAAAGCAAATTAAAATTTTCTGCCAACATTTTTCAGCTCTTGGGCTATAGTGTTGAAATTACAAATTCCAAGCACCAAATTCCAAACCCGCCTGCCCGCCTTTCGGCCATGCCCCTCGGCCTTTCGACAGGCTCAAGGCCGCCCCGAGTAAAATCGAGGGGCGGCAAGCTCGGGACACCCTGAACTTGTTGAAAGGTGAGCTTAAGGCCGAATGGCCATGCCGTTTAGGTTTTTTACAAATAAACCCATTAAAACCGGATTAAGATGCTTATTAAAATAATCCAGGGCAATGGCGAGGCAGGCGGGT
>MHIR01000012.1:8375-10259 GCA_001817615.1 Candidatus Buchananbacteria bacterium RIFCSPLOWO2_02_FULL_46_11b
GCCGTCAAGCTGGGCATTCAAAACGATTTGCGCGGCGAGGCGAAAGTCAGAAAAATTCTCAAAAAAACCAAAGAAAAATACGAAAAATTGTCCGGCGAAAAAAAAAAGGAATTTGACGACGAACGGCTGACTAATCCTTTTTCCGACACGCGGATTTTGGCGGATTCAAAAAAGGAAATCAAAAAAATCATGGTCGGCATTGACATTCAGCCGGCGGAGCTGATTATCGCCAAACAAATGGGCGTTGATTTGGTCATCGCCCACCACCCTTTGGGCGCGGCTTTGGCCGATTTGGGCGATGTCATGCACCTGCAGGCCGAAGTTTTGGCTCAATACGGCGTGCCGATCAATATCGCCGAATCCCTTACCAAAGAAAGAATTTCCGAGGTCGCCCGCGGGGTTTCGGCTTCCAATCATTTCCGCACCGTGGACGCGGCCAAGCTTTTGAATATCGGCTTAATCTGCGTTCATACGCCCTGCGACAATTTAGCCGCGACTTATCTGGAAAAATTAATTAAAAAAGCCAAGCCGGAAACCGTCGGCGAGATTATCCAATTATTAAAAAAAGTGCCGGAATACCAGGAAGCGGTTCGGCGCAAAACCGGCCCGAAGATTTTTGTCGGCAGCGAGGAAAATTCGGCCGGCCAAATCGTGGTTTCGGAAATTACCGGCGGGACCGAAGGCGCGGTCGGGATTTACGAAAAAATGTCGCAAGCCGGCATCGGCACGGTTATCGGCATGCACATGGACGAAGAGCGCAAAAAAGAAGCCCAAAAATACCACATCAATGTCGTGATTGCCGGGCATATTTCTTCGGATTCTTTGGGCGTCAATCATTTTTTGGATGAATTGGAAAAAAGGAAAATTGAAATTATTCCCTGTTCCGGGTTAATCAGAATCAGCCGAGCCAAGAGAAGGAAAGCCGCGGCCGATAAACCGCGCGCGCGGCGGGCGCGCGATAAATCGCGCTGATCCGGCGCGCTGATCCGGCGCGAGCTGAAGCTCGCTAATCCATTATAAAAAACCCTGTCAGAAATGGCAGGGTTTTGGCTTGCGGCCGGAGAAACAGTCAGATGGAACGGTCGTCGTCCAGATAAATGTTGCTGACCGGATTTTCCGCGTGGAGACTGGCGATAGTCCGGGCCAGCATGTCATCCAGGCTGATTTGGACAAACCAGGGATGGTTTTTGCCAAAATCGTCGGGAAAACAGAAACTGTCGGTTAAGACCGCTTTTTCAATGATGCCGTTTTTTTTCAGTTCATCAAGAATTTCAATCGCTTGGCCGCAAAAATCCGGATGAGTGGCGGATATATAGATTTTTTTCGCGCCCTTGGCCTTTAAAGCTTTGGCGGTCTCGGCGATGCTGCCGCCGCTTCGGACCATGTCGTCAAAAATGATGACGATTTTACCCCGGACATTTTCATTAATGATGATGGATTTCGGCTTTAAGGTTTTGTAATCCTTGACTTTGGTCGGCAGGACCGGCATAATCCCGGTCTGCTTGGCGATATGGATCACCCGGCTGCTGCCGCCGGTGTCAACCGCCGAAACCGCGAAGCGGTCTTTGCCGTCAAGGATGCCGAGAGTTTCGTTAAAATACCGAAGCATCAAATTGGTGGCAAAAAGGCCGTTGAAGGTGCAGACGCGGCGGTCAAAAAATCCTTCAGTCGCGTTGTTGTGGATGTCAATCGTAATGACGTGAGTGGCGCCGGCGGTGGAAATGAAATCAGCCGCCAGCCGGGCGCTAAGGCATTCCCGCTGGCGCTTTTTATCCTGGCAGGCGTAATAATACCAGGGGATAACGGCAGTGCGAAAAGTGGCGCCGCATTCGGTCAAAGTCGCCAGGCCCGCGACCAATTCCATAAACAAGTCCTGGGGACTGC
>MHIR01000012.1:10278-11044 GCA_001817615.1 Candidatus Buchananbacteria bacterium RIFCSPLOWO2_02_FULL_46_11b
TCGCCGTCGTCAAAGTATTTGACTTCCGCCGGGATGGCTTTCCAGCCAATTCCCAAAATTTTAACGACTTTTTCCGCCAAAATTTTGGCGCCGGGCAGATAAACCAAAATCGGCCGTCTTCTGGACATCATTTTTTCCTCCGTAGTTGTTATTTAAGTCAAGGAGCACGCCTCCTATTGTCTTTTAGGACTTTATTTTACCACTCCTTGTTTTAGCTTGTCAATTTTGACTTTTGGCCTTTTTGGGGCTATTATTAAATTACAAACATATGGCGGAAGAAACCCAAAAAATTGAATCGCCCAAAGGCAAACAGATCGGCAAAATCACCCATTATTTCAGCAAAATCGGGGTGGCGGTTTTGGCGCTTTCCGGCAGCCTGAAAACCGGCGACACGATTGTGATTTCCGGCCACGGCAAGGAATTTGAGCAGCTGGTTGATTCCATGCAAGTGGAGCACGAAAACGTCAGCGCGGCCAAAGCCGGCGATGAAGTCGGCATGAAAGTCGTTGAGCCGGTTAAAGAAGGGTGTTTAGTCTATTTGAAGGGGTAGGTGATGGAGCGATGCGGAGATCAGTTAATCGGAGATCAGAGATCGGCTAGGCAAACAAGATAAGGATTATCTTGGAAAATTTTATGTTGTTAAAAAATTATCAAAAAAAAAGAAAATTCAATAAAACCCCGGAGCCGAAAGGCGCGGTTAAAATCAAAGGCAAAAATCGTTTTGTCGTCCATAAGCATCAAGCCAGCCATTTGCATTATGATTTTC
>MHIR01000012.1:11086-11692 GCA_001817615.1 Candidatus Buchananbacteria bacterium RIFCSPLOWO2_02_FULL_46_11b
ATTACATCAGTTTTCACGGCATTATTCCTAAAGGCAATTACGGCGCGGGCAAGGTTGAGATCTGGGACAAAGGCAAGTTCAAGCTGATTGAATTCGGCCGGACTTTTTTAAAAATTGAGCTGTCCGGGAAGAAGCTCAAGGGAAAATATATTTTGACCCGGTTTGGGCAGGGGAACAAGAATTGGCTGGTGTTCAAGATGAAGTAGCTAATTCAGCGAGTTAAGCGAGTTAAGTAAATTAAGCTTCAAAATTTAGGACTGAACTTGCTGAATATATGTTTAAAAAAATTTTTATCATCATTGCCGCCAGCCTTTTGCTATCCGGCTGCCAAAACTTCACCCTAAATGTTTCAAAAGTGGAAGACGCAGTCAAGCAGGAACAAAAAAAAGCCGCGGATAAAACTTCGGCCATAATCAAATGCCGGGAGCTTTGCCTAACCGAGGCGTCAAACCGGGATTTAAACCCGGGACCATGCTTGAGCAATGAAATTATTCCGGGCTGGGTCTGCGACGTGGCCCATTTACCGCGGCAGGCGGTTGATAATCTGCCGGAGAACCAATGCTTGGCGTTTAAAGAGGGCAAGGCGCGTCATTACGTGGAAGTGGA
>MHIR01000012.1:11746-12953 GCA_001817615.1 Candidatus Buchananbacteria bacterium RIFCSPLOWO2_02_FULL_46_11b
GACAAGGCGCCAGGAAGGCGCTTTTTTTATTTTTTATACCACACCTCACCTCCCCCCCCCTCTTACCCCTTAACCCCCTCACCCTGTCCCCCCCTGCCCGCCTCGCCACTTATTTTTATTTTTTTGAAAAACATTTTAATCTAATTTTATAAAGGTTATATTGATAAAAAATTTCAACAGCGTGGCAGGCGGGCCGATTGGGGGGAGGGAACATTTTTTAATAGCTATTTAGAAAATACAGGTTTGTATTATCTATTATCTTCTGCCCTTACTTCTTTTTCCTTTGCCTCTCTTTTTTTCTAAAAAAATGGGCGACCCGGCTTTAGCCGGCCTATTAGGCGCTGATTATATTATCCGGCCTCGTAGAAGCCAGCTAAAGCCGGGTCGTCCATTTTATTTTTTAGAAAAGAGAATTAAAAGCCATAGCTAAAAAATAATAAATAGCGAAAGACTAAGTTTTTAAAAAATGCAAATAAAAATAGTTCCCCTCCTTTTTAAGGAGGGGATAGGGGTGGTTTACGAGCAGTAAATATGATTAAGGAAAAAGGGAAACGTCCACCCCTCCCCTGGCCGTACTTTCGCGTAGTCGCGGGCAGGCTGTCCTCCCCTCAAAGAGGGGAGGAACTATGTTTAGTTGTTTTTTTAAAAAAATATTGTTTTATTTGTTTTAGGGAGAGGGTGTGGTATAAAAAATAAAAGAGAAACAAACAGAGGAATAAACAAAGAGTAAAAACTGGCCATATTTTTTTGTTAAAATTAGATAAAATTTGTTAAAAACATTGACAAAATATTGAAAATATGCTATATTTATTTCAGTTCATTGGCAAGTCTGGGGCTCTGGAATTGGTCCGGAGTGAGGGATGAGCCGCGATAAGAGAGGAGGCCAATTATGGCCGAGAAAAAGACAGAGCTGGTAGTATCGTTAGTAGGGATGGTAGAGACGATTATCGTCGTCTTGGTGAAGTTCATCAAGGAAAGCGGCGGCGATGTCGGCGCGTGTATCTGCCATTTGGCGAGCGCCAAAGGCGAAGGCACATTGCACAAGATTGCCGAGCTGATGGTCGCGAAAGCGCGGGCAGACACGGAAATCGTCTCCAAGTATCTTGAATCGTCTTGGGACGCGATAGTGGATTGCGGCCAGAATCTGGCGCAGATGATTTCGGCCGGCGGGTACGACAGTGTCAATTCCGATATTACCGCCGACCAT
>MHIR01000013.1 GCA_001817615.1 Candidatus Buchananbacteria bacterium RIFCSPLOWO2_02_FULL_46_11b
GCATCCGCCAGAATTTCCGAGCCGTCGGTCTGGCCGATGACCAGGGGTTCGGGAGAAATGAGCTTGAGGAACTCATTCTTCAAGGCGCCGGGTTCAATATCAACGATTTTTGCCCGGCCATGCAGGACATCCAAAATTCTAGGCAAGTTCTTAAACTGCCCAAGCTTCGTGACATCATCCGAAGTAAAACCCTCTTTTTGCAAAGCTTCCATTAATTGATGCGTTTGACCTTCAGAGTAAGAAGACATGTCTTCTCTCCTTTCCGGCACATGTGCCAATTTGCCTTTTTTGCCAGTGGACCGCCGCAATAGCAGCCATAGCTAAAAGCTGCCTATTATCCTGAACTAGTCAAAAATAAGTGGCTTTTAGCTATAGCTGCTAATTTAAAAAGAACTGACAATGTAATATACCACATCTATTAATTTTGTCAAGCCAAGATACACCTTGACATTTTCCAGAATTCGTTTAAAATTAAGTTACCAAAAAACGACGCTAAAAAAAGGAGGAAAAAGCATGGGTAAGAAAAAGAATAAAGGAAATGAGGCTACCGACGCTTCGCCCGGCTAAATTCAATTTAAGCTCCGGACGCCAATGTTGCCAAATGAAATTGCCAAAAAGCTCGGCATTGAATTCAGCGGCTTAATGCTCATTGCTTCGGTTAGAGGCGGCAGCCGCCGGCTTATTGGCTTAATCAATAAAGATTGCCAATCTTTTAAACTTTGCCAACCGGGTGACGACCAGCCTGAAGACATTAACCGGCTGTTAAAAATGGCCATTATCCCCAAGGCGAAAGAATTCGCCGCTAAGGTCAAGGATTAGCGCCAAAACAATTTATGGCCGCCAAGGAAGATTAACTTGGCGGTTTTTTTATTTCACAAAAACACGTGCTGGACTTATTTTCAAAAAAATAAAGCTTATTCTTTTTATTTTTATGAATAATGCCAATATTAGGGAAAAACACGAAAACACGAAAACAATTATTTAAATTTTTGCTTTTTTGTTTTCGTGCTTTCCGCCGCCTTGACATTTCCCCGGCCTTGGTTTACTATTAATCTTGTCCAACTAAACGGAGGGTGTGACTCATGGGTAAATGGCATACCCCGCAATGTCTGGGTGGCAGTTATGGTCGATTATCTCCGCCAGCCAGGCCGAAAAGATTGGAGGTGATCTAATCTCAAAACCTGGCCAAACGGCGGAGAGGAGGTGGCAACCGTGCTATTCTGAAGGGGCCACGACCCGAATATCGACCACGCGAACCCGGGTAATTTTTACCGGGTTCGTTTTTTTTAGCCGATGCTAATCTACGAATTATCCGAATCTACGAATAAAGCTTTACCAACTATCTGCGGATTGACATCGCGATATGAGCTTTGACTTTTTTTCGCCAAACAATTAAACTGATAACAACGTCATTAAGGAGGGTGGAATGAACAATAAAAATCTTGGTTTTGCCGTAATTTATGTTTTGACCATGCTTTTGGCCGCGGGCTTAACCGGCTTAATCCAAGCCTTGCCGCCAGCCATTAATGTGCAAGTGCGAATGGAAATAACGGCGCCGGGGGATTGCCCCAAATCCAATCAAGTTCTGGTCAATCCGATTTATTGGCCCAATAAAAACGACCGTCTGATATTTGCGCTTTCGGCCCCAAAGATTTTCTTTGGGGTTTTTTAAAAAAGCCAATCAAGCGCCTTTCACAATCCGCAATAATATGCTAAAATAAAATCAGCAATTAACCGAGGTCTGACAAAGAAAGGAAAGGAGGCTGGTTTATGTTATACTTGGTTGTTGAAGTGGAATGCCCCCGCTGCGGCGCCAGGGGACTGGTGGAGTTGCCGCCGGTTGGCGCCGTAATAATCGGGCCTTGTCCGGAATGCCAAGATTTAGTTTTAATCTTTATGGGCAAAGCCCTGGCTTTGGACAATAAGATTATCAATCAAGGTACCCCGGCGGCGAAAGAAAAACATATTTTTCAAGTTCTGGCGGAATTCCTCCGGGAAAGAATCGCGCCGCTGGTTGAAGAGCTGCCGGATTTTGGCTCTTGGCCGAATAAGGCGCCAAAAAAGCCGGCCGCGGTCCCAAACGGCTCTTTGCCGATTACCAATCATGACCTGGAAGTGTTTCAGCGTGAAATGAATGTGCTTGATCTGGGCAATCCCGATCTCTTTAAGGCGATTTTTGGGCCCGGCCAGAATAACGAACCGCCCGACGGCTCCCGGGCTTAGGCAATTTTTCGGCCCTTCAACCGCGACAATCGCGGGCGGAGGGTCTTTTTTTTTACTGAAATTTAAGCTAAAATGACATTATGAGATTAAATCTCTTCGGCAAATTATTCCAGACCGCGGTTTTATTTTTAGTTTTAGTTGAGCTTTTGTCGCTTTTAGCTCAATTTTTTCCTTGGCTCAACCAAGTGGCTTTTATAATTATTGTCGCCGCGGCTTTTATTTTAGCGCTTTATAAGCTGGAATCCGGCCTTTATATTCTTTTGGCCGAGCTTTTTACCGGCGGGTTGGGCTACCTTTTTTGGTTTGACTTCGGCGGAACTAAAGTGTCTTTGCGAATCGGATTATTTCTAGTTATTTTTACCGCCTGGGCGATAACTCAAAGCTTAAAGCTAAAAACTAAAAGCTTGAATCTCTTTTATTCATTATTGGCAATAATAATTCTCTACGGCCTCTTTAACGGCTGGAGACAGAATAATCCGGCTTTCGTCTTTGCCGACGCCAACGGCTGGTTCTATTTCGCCTTACTGCCGGTGTTTTGGCGGGTTTTAAAGGAAGAAAAAAACCGGGAAAACATTTTACAAATTTTAACCGGCGCCACGGGCTTTTTAGCGGCAAAAACCTTGGCGGTTTTATTTTTATTTTCCCATAATTTCGCCGGCCTCGGCGGGATATTTTACAACTGGATTAGGGACACGAGAGCGGGGGAGATCACCTATGTTTCCGGCGCGATTTTCCGCGTCTTTTTCCAGTCCCAGATTTACGGCTTAATCGGTTTTTTCGTCATTTTGGCGATTTTAATCGGCGCCAAAAAAACCGGAAAAAAAGATTATTTTTTTGCCGGCCTTTACCTGTATCTGGCAAGTTTAGCCGTCATTATCAGCCAATCAAGGAGCTTCTGGGTTGGGGGATTGGCCGGCTTATTTTTTCTTTTTATCTTTGCTTTTCGGCCATTTAATCTCGGCCTCAAAAAAATCGCGGCCCTGTTTTTTATTCTGCTAATCGCGCTGGCTTCCCAAATTTTACTGGTCAATCTGCTAACCGGCAATCTTTCCGGCAATTTGGTTGCCAAGCGCTTTAATAATTTAGCCGCCGAACCGGCCAGCCAAAGCCGCTTAAGCCAGCTTGGACCCTTAACCCAAGCGATTGCCCAAAAGCCGTTTTTCGGCTATGGCTTTGGCAAAACTTTGACTTACCAAAGCCAGGACCCCCGGGTTTTAAAAACCAATCCCGGCGGCGATTACACGACTTACGCTTTTGAATGGGGCTATTTAGATATTGCCTTAAAGCTCGGGCTGGTTGGCTTGGGCGTTTATCTGGCCTTGGTTATTCGTCTGGCATTACGGCTTTGGGCTTTGGGCTTTGGGCTTAGAGCCCACGGCTCAAAGCTCGCCGCCCAAAGCCCATGGCTCAAAAATTTAAGCATTGGACTGTCGCTAGGACTGATTGCTTTAGGCGTGACCAATATCTTTTCGCCTTACCTGAATCATCCTTTGGGCATTACTTATATTATGATAGTTTCTGCTTTCATCCTTTCATCAGAAACTTAGCCATGCCGACTTTTGCCGAAAAAGTTTATCATGTCGTGAAAAAAATCCCCAAAGGGAAAACTTTGACTTATTCGCAAGTCGCCAAGCGGGCCGGCCGGCCCGGGGCTTTTCGCGCCGCCGGCAATATTTTAAATAAAAATTTTAACCCGAAAATTCCCTGCCACCGCGTCATCCGCCAGGACGGCCAAACCGGCGGCTACAACCGCGGGGCGAAAAATAAAATCAAGCTTCTTTTGGCCGAAGGCGCGATCAATAAAACAATAAAGCAATAAAACAAAAATGTAGAGACGCGGGGCCGCCGCGTCTGTACTTGTTTTATTGCTTTATTGTTTTATTGAAAAGTGATGTTTTTTTATTTTCTTAAAATTCCCATTTGACATAATTCTTGAATAGGAGTATGCCGAAGATAGGGGAAGCCCGATGGGCGGGCTTCCGGAACTTTGACAATTTAGCTGAATTTAGGCAAAGAAAATCCTGATTGTCTTTAATGACGAAAGGAATGAAAAAATGAGTCAGATAGGTATTGGCTGTTCAGTAAATAAACAACACAACGTAATTTGGAAAAAAGGAGAGAAAATCATGAAAGAGAATGCGATTACTCGGATTACCTTAACCTCTGTTTTGGCTTTGGCCGCGATGTTTATAAGCGGCTGCATTTTCCAGGACCCTTTTTGGAATCGAACTGACGCGGCCTTCTCGCCGCACGGCTCGGTTTCCACCGGCGCGGCCATCCATTCGCCTGACGGCAATTATTATGTCAAGCAAGTGGAACCTTACAATTATGGCCATTTCGGTTTATTTAATCAAGCAAACGACGAATTGATCCGCCAGCTTGATATCGCCAAGTATTTCAGTTGGAACGATGTTAAAGGCATGGCTCTTTCGCCGAACTCCCGCTTTTTGGCGGTAATGTACCATTTCAGCGAAGGCGGCCGCATCTATGTCCTGGATGTAATAACCGGCGAACAGCTTGCCATTGAGGCTGTTCCGTACTATTACCATTATATGGTCTTTGACCGAAATGCCGAAGCCACGCTTATTTTGGCTTTTGATGCCCCCAGCTTGGGTTTTGGCTGCCAATCACCCTACACCTATTTGGTATTAGGTGGCGAGGGAGAAGGCGAAGGCGAGGGTGAGGGCGAGGGCGAAGGAGAAGGCGAATATGTTCTTGTCCCCCCGTTGTCGGGTCTGAACCTGGCCGAAGCGAGAGAGGCCCTAAGCGATTATGGCTTGGTCAACGAGCCAAGTGATGTCACCTGGGAAACAAGTGATATTGAAGTTGGACACGTGATTAGTTGGACGCCGACGGGATGGGTATTAACGGGAACGACTATTAATTTGGTCCTGTCGCTGGGACCTGATTCGGGCGAGGGGGAAGGCGAAGGCGAGCCAGGCGAAGGCGAGGGGGAAGGGGAAGGGGAAGTACAAATTCCCATCCTTGCCAGCTTGCTTCAAGCCGACGCCCAAGCCACGATTATTGCCGCCGGATTAACGGTCGGAACAATTAATAACATTTGTTCCGACACGGTTGCATCCGGACATGTGATTGGCACCAATCCGGCTGGCGGAATTCTCGTCAGTCCCGGAACGGTTATCAACCTTACCGTCTCAACCGGATCTTGTTCCGGCGAGGGGGAAGGCGAAGGCGAGGGCGAGGGCGAGGACCCTTGCGCTAACGATTCCGCGCCGCCTCAAATCACCCTGCTTGGCGATAATCCCATGGCCTTGGTTATTGGCACTGCCTTTAAAGATCCCGGGGCCACGGCTTCTGATGATTGCGACGGCAATCTTACGGCAAGTATTCTTGCCGCCGGAACCGTTAATTATCTCGCGGCTGGATCGTATGAAATAACTTATACGGCAGCTGATACGGCTGGCAATAACGGCCAGGCCGTCCGGACGGTCAATGTGGGTTTTATTCTGTCTGAAGGCTGGGAATATCCCATCACCGTCAGTCCGGGCAATGTCTATCATGTTGAGATGGCGCTTTATCCGCACCAAGCAGTAAAGTTTGGCCTGGCCTACGTGCAGGCCGTTGGTGAAGATCAAGCCGATCTCTACTCCGTTGTCTATACGGCTGCCGGCCTGCAGGAAGAACAGCTAATAGACAGCTGCAACCGCTACACTGATTGCCCGGTGGCCTTTACCGCAAGCGGCGATCCGGTCATCGCGTATTACGGCGCGGAAGGTTTGAAATGCGCGCGCTGGGCGCAGGGTGCGTGGCAAATCGACGTCGTCAGCAATGTCGGCTATGCGGCCTGCGATCTGGCGATTAATCCGGATACCGGCGAGATCCTGATTTTCCACAACAGCACCGGCGACTACAATTTGTATCAGTCGCGATACAGATTGTCCGGCGGTGTTTGGGGCTGGGAAACTTATCTGGTTTCGTGGTTAAACGCCACGGGTGGCGACGCCGTCTATGATCCGAAAACCGGCGCTATCTACCATCTCTTTAAGGATTTGTCTTGGAGTGGCAATCCTTCGTGGCTGTATCTGTACACCTACCCGGCCAATCCATTAGGCATTTTCTATCTGCCCGACAGCGGCTCCAACGTCGAAGATATCGGCTCTGGTGTTAGTATCGGTTTGGATCCGGTTTCCGGTTATCCGAAGATCAGTCATGGTTATTTCCGGACGGATGGAAGCCAAAAAGGATTGAGATTTGAGCAGTGGACCGGGACTGCCTGGGAAACTCAGAACTTTCCCTTGCCGTTTTACCTTAGGGCGACTTCGCTGGAAGTTGATCCGCTGACTTCGCGGGTCAGGATTCCTTACACGACGGCGGAATATGTTTATCTGCAGGGCGAGAGCCAGTACAGAAACAACCTGCTGATAACCAATCAAACCGCTGACGGCTGGTCCAGCCAAAACTTGGCGACCTTCTTTACGGATTTCGGTTTCTCCTATGACACGATTACTTCAGCCATTACCCCCGACGGCAAGCTGATTCTGGCTTTCCCCGGCCGCAACGGCCTGAATCTCATCTTCGAAAACAGCGCCTGGCCGTTTGATCCTTTGCCCGGCGAGGGTGAAGGTGAAGGCGAGGGCGAGGGCGAGGGTGAAGGCGAGGGTGAAGGCGAGGGTGAAGGTGAAGGTGAAGGCGAGGGCGAGGGTGAAGGCGAACCTGAACCCAATCCTTTCACCGGCCGCACTGACGCGGCTTTCTCGCCGCAAGGTTCGGTGCCGACTAGCGCGGTTATCTACTCGCCTGACGGCCAGTACTATGTCAAGCAGATTGAACCGTTTAGCTATGGCCACTTCGGCTTGTATGCGGTGGCCACCAATGCCTTGATCCGCCAGCTGGACGTGCCGGTAAGCGCCAATGAAGTGAAAGGCCTGGCCTTTTCGCCGAATTCGCGCTGGCTGGCCGTGATGTATCACGGCAGCGGCAGCGGCATCTACGTGATTAGCGTGGAAACCGGAGAACCGCTGGCTCAAGAGACTATTGCCGGCTGGTTCCATTACATGGCCTTTGACCGAAATCTGATTAACACCTTGGTTTTGGCTCTGGCTCCAAACGGTTATCCTCAATTGCCGTACACTTACCTGCCTTTGACGATAACCGAGGTAACCTGCGCCGAAACCATTACGCCGCCGGACAGTAAGATTAAAGGTATGAACTTTTGTTCCTGGTGGAATGGTCAATACACAACTATGGAGGGTTTGAATGAGATTTCTAATATCTACAATCTGCGCGCGAACTGGATTTCGGTGGTAACGACGGTCTACCAAGACCAGCATGATTCAACCGTTATCTATTTGGACCTAAACAAAACCATGGACGACGCCAATCTTGCCATGGCGAGCAACCGGGCGCATTGCCTGGGGCTGGCCGTAATCCTCAAAATCCATGTCGATCTGGCCAACGATCCGGCATACTGGCGCGGCCAAATCACTTTCTTAACGGAAGAAGAATGGCAAGCCTGGTTTGCCTCTTACCGGCAGATGATTTATCATTATGCCGATCTGGCCGAACAGCTCAACGTTGAGCTGTTTATCATCGGCACGGAACTCGCGGGCACCAGTACGCGGGCGGCCGACTGGCAAGAAATTATTGCCGGCATCCGCGCGCGCTACAGCGGCCTGATTACCTACGCGGCCAACTGGGACGGCGAAGCCGATGCCATTGCCTGGTGGCCGCTGCTTGACCTCATCGGTCTTGACGCCTACTACCCGCTAAGCTCAAAGCTTGACCCGACGGTCGAAGAACTTAAAACCGCCTGGCAGCCGATTGCCGCGCAATTAGAAGCGCTGTCGCTTGCCAATGGCCGGCCCGTGATGTTCACGGAAATCGGCTATGCCAGCCAGGACGGCACTAGCATGCACCCCTACAGCTACTCCGGCGTCACGCTGGATCTGCAGGAGCAGGCCGACTGCTATCAGGCGGCGCTGGAAACCTTCTGGGACAAGCCCTGGTTTCGGGGTTTTCTCTGGTGGTATTGGCAGCCCTTGGCTGACCAAGGCGGAGTGGAAGATCTTGATTACACGCCTCGCGGCAAACCCGCGGAAGACGTGTTGAGAACTTTCTGCCAGACTCACTGAATAAAGGCAACGGGCGGAATCCTTTGGGTTCCGCTCTTTTTATTCACGAAAACACAAAAACACTTTTTTAAATCTTTGTTTTCGTGTTTTCGTGTTTTCGCTTTCGTGTTTTTTATGAAAATAATTTTTATTTCGTGAAAAATCAGGTTGACAAATTTTTAAAAATGGAGTATACCGAAGATAGG
>MHIR01000014.1:0-1192 GCA_001817615.1 Candidatus Buchananbacteria bacterium RIFCSPLOWO2_02_FULL_46_11b
CGCCCATCAAGCCTAGCAGGCCATTTATGTAATTGACAAAAGTCTGAGAAAATCCCACTTTCGGTTCAACGCCTCCGGGTTCTACCGCGAAGCCGGCTTCATTGCCGGTTTTTCCAAAACCGGAGCCGACCGTGTCAAAAGTGCTGGCCAGGGCCGCCGCCGCGGTTGCCAGGTTAAGGGCGAGGAAAACGGCGAGAAATAAATATTTTATTTTTTCCAGTGTCATTTAGTAGTGGTAATGGCCGCGTTTAAGGCGAATAATATGACGTAAACCAGGGCATAAGCCAAGAAAATTACAATCATGCCGTTGATGCCGTTGATAATGAAGCTTTTGGCTTTTTTCACGTTTTCCTCGTTGCCGCCGGCCGTCATCCAAATATAGCCGCCGGCCAGGGTAATGGTTAAAAAAATAACGGCGACAATGCCGAAAAGATAATTTATAAATTTGCCCAAGATTTTCGGCAGGTCGGTTTCTTCGGTGGAAATGCCGGCGGTGCTCGCCGTAAGATCCAGGCCGCCTTTTACCGCTTCAACGCCGCCGACAGACTGCCCCGGCAGACTGGCTTTAGGGCCAGCGGCAAAACCGGCAGCCGGCATAATCAAAAAAGCCAGAATAAATATAAAAATAAAATATTTTTTAAAAAATTTTTTTTTCATTTTTTGATTTAAGAGGAGGTCATCGCGGCTTTGAGTTTTGAGCTTAGAGCTCGATGTTCAATGCCCAAAGCTCAAGGCCGATGCAGCCTCCTCCCGGAATATATAAGTTAACGCGGAATTTTAAGGTTTAAGCCGCGCCCCTCGACTCTCTTTAAAATAGACTTAAGACCGCTCGGGGCGCTACTTTAAACATTTTAAGCCGCGCCCGTCGCCGACATCAGCTGGGTAATGGCGAAACTGGCAATGGCAAAGGAGACAAAGATGATAATCAGGCCGATAATGCCGGAGGTGATGATTTTTTTGGCTTCGTCGACTTTTTCCTCGTTGCCGCCGGAAGTCAGCCAGCGAAAACCGCCCCAAAGGATGACGACAATGGCAATAATCCCCAAAAATCCCAGCATCACGTTAATAATCTGCATAATGCCTTCGCGCAGGTCTTTGGTGCCTAAGCCGGTGTAGGTGCCGTAGCTGATGCCGGTTTCCAAAGCCAGGGCCGGAACCGCGGTCAGAATAAAAATAGTTGTTAAAATGAGGA
>MHIR01000014.1:1210-5179 GCA_001817615.1 Candidatus Buchananbacteria bacterium RIFCSPLOWO2_02_FULL_46_11b
GTGGTTAATTATTTAAATTATTATAGAAGCGGATTAACTCCGTTTAGAAATAAATTTCTAACGGGGTAGACGCGGAAATCTTGGTTAGGCCGCGCCGGTGGCCGACAGCAGCTGGGTGATGACAAAGTTGGCAATGGCGTAGGCGGTGAAAATGATAATCAAGCCGACAAGGCCGGAAGCGAGGATTTTTTTGGCTTCGCCGACCTTTTCTTCATTGCCGCCGGAAGTCAGCCAGCGAAAACCGCCCCAAAGGATGACGATAATAGCCACAATTCCCAAAAAGCCCAATAAAACGGTGATAATTTGCATGATGCCTTCTCTTAAATCTCTGGTGCCCAGGTCGGTGTAGGCGCCGTAGCTGATGCCGGTTTCCAAAGCCAGGGCCGGAACCGCGGTCAGGGCGAAAATGGCGGTTAAAATCGCGATTTTTCTCATTGTTTCACCTCCTTTTTTGCGGATTGCGAATCGCGCGAATACCTCGAATTAATTTGTTGAGAGGCCGCGAATAACGCGAATAATTTGTAGTAAATATCTGATTTAATTATAATCAATATTATCGGGTTTTGTCAATTAGTTTAACGGCGGAAATTTATTGTTCTTCAAACCATTTTTTTGAGGAATCAAAAATTGCCGCTTCGCCGCCAATCGCGCCGCCGGTCAAAGCGATAATCGTAAAATTAACAATCAGCCAGGAAGTTAAAATAATTACGATGCCGATGACGGCCGCGGTCATGGCCGCGGTGCCGGTTTGGATCCATTCCTGTTTGCCGGCCGCCAAAATCCAGCGCGCCCCGCCGTACATGAACATTAAAAGCGCGACGCTGCCGGTCAGCATTAAAATAAGATTGGAAACTTTAATAATGGTTTTAAACATGGCGGAAAGGCCGCAGGTGTCAATAGTTTGATCCTTAGCGCATTCATCAGGGACGAGTTTAAACCAAGGTTCATTGGCGGCTAAAACCGGTGCGGCTAAGGAGAAGAAGAGGGCGAGGGCGAAGAGGGTGATAAAGTAATTTTTTGGATTTTTGAGCATATTGTTTGAAAATTACAAATTCCAAATCTCAAATTCCAAACAAGCACCAAATTCAAAATTCAAAATGCTATCCATTGGGGTTTATGATTTGGTCCCGCATTGAAAATGCGGGATTGGATATTGTAATTTATTTGGAATTTGAGATTTGGAATTTGTGATTTAGGCCTATATTTTTTAAAAAACCTTTATAATTAAAGAAAAATAATCATTCGCCGCAATTAATAAAACGTCTGCTGTATCTTCTGCGTCGTCAATTCAATAATTTCCCTTAAGCCGCCGCCCTGGCGGATCAAGTCAATCATTTCGCTGAAAGTTTTTTCCATGGCCAAAGCGTCCCGGCCCCGGTACCAGGAAGTGGAAGTCAAAAGCTGGTCGGCAAAAATTTTCAGCCGGTCGTCGGCCTGCTGTTCGGCCACTAATGCCCTTAAAGCCGCGGGTTGGGAAGTTTTAGCCAAGTATTTTCTGGCTTGGGCGGCGCGGGAGATGAATTGGAGGAAATCCCAAGCTTCGTTGACGTATCGACTTTTTTTGGAAACAACCTGGACGCGGTAATTGGCAAAATTTATTTCCGGCCGGCCTTCAATCTGCGGCGCTTTGGCAATGGCGTAATTCAGCTTGCCCGAGCGCTTGGCTTCCAGGTAAGGAATATGGTAGTTATAGCCGAAAATCATGGCCACCCGGCCCTGGGCGAAAGCGTCAAGGGAATTGGGGAAAGTTTCATTCCAAGTATAGACTTCTTTGGCCGGCGCGGCAAAATCCGTGTAAAAACGGATGGCTTCCAGCCCGGGATTGTAGTTGGGCGTGGGGAAATTGGCCGGCACCAGGCCGAAAGTCACCTGGCCGCCGACGGTCATTTGAGCGCCGTTTTGCATCATTAATAAAGACAGGATATCAACGCCGCGGTCAACGTTTACTCCCGTGCCCAAGGCGGCGCCGGATTGGATTAAATTGCCGTTTTTGTCCTGATAAGTAAGCTTTTTTACCTGTTCTTGCAAATCCAGCCAGTTGGCCGGCGGCAGAGGCAGGCCGGCATTGTTAAAAAGGTCGCGGTTGTAAAACAAAACTAAAGTGTCAACACTCAAAGGCAGGCCGTAAATTTTGCCGTCGCGCACGACATCCTGGTAAACCACGTCCAAATAGCCGTCTTTTAGCTGCGGCGCCGTCAGACTGCTTGATTCCCTGATTTCCGTAATGGTTTCTTCTTTTAAGCCCAGGCTTTTTTGGCTGGTGACATAAGCCATTTTGGTCTTCGGCGGCAGAGGTTCAATTTTTGGCAAATATTTGGTCAGCCAGGTATTGGGCAAAGAAAAAATATCCGGCCCGCGGTCTTCGGCCAGGGCATTAAGCAATTCCCGCTCAAATTCTTCGGGGCGCAGTTTGCGGTAGGTGACGGAGATATGGGGATGGAGAGCGCGGTAATCATTAATCACTTCGGCAAAATTTTGCGGGTCATCATAAGTTCCCCACCAGGTCAATTCCACCGGTTTTAAAGCCTCTTTCAGGGCCGGAGTGGTGAATTTGCAGCTTAAACCGGCCAAGACCATGGCCGCGGCGAGGAGAAGCAGGGTGATAAGTTTTGTTTTACGAAGTTTAAACATATATTTATTTTTAAATTTTTTAACACCTAATCTTATAATCGGCCAATTTCGCTTCCAAACCTCGTCATTAGTTCCCCTCCTTTTTAAGGAGGGGACAGGGGTGGTTGACGAGTAGCAAATATTATTAAAGCAAAAAGGGAAACGTCCACCCCTCCCTCGCCTCGCTTCACTCGTCGAAGCGGGCTGTCCTCCCCTCAAAGAGGGGAGGAACTATTTTTATATGCGTTATTTAAAAAAATAATTAACTCGGTTTATTTAAGTTTTTTCAAAAAACTCTTAAACTCGTCTTTAACATCTTTATCTTTCAGCCCAAACTCCACGTTGGCTTTCAGCCAGCCGAACTTGGAACCCAAATCATAAACTTCCCCTTCAAGAAGTTTAGCATAAATCGGCCTTTTTTTCAGCAAATTGGCAATGGCGTCAACTAACCAAAGCTCATTGTTTTTGCCCAGCTTCGTGGCTTTTAGAGCGTCAAAAATATCCGGCGTAAAAACATAACCGCCCATTGAGCCGAGGCGGCTTTTGGTTTTTTGCGGCCCGGGTTTTTCCACCAGGGTTTTAACCTGGTAAACGGCAGGTTCCACTTCCACGCCTTCAATGATGCCGTATTTTTTCGTGCCTTCGTCGTCGGTTTTAACCGCGGTGATAACCGGATCGCCGTATTTTTCAAAAGTTTCAATCAATTGCCGAACTTGCGGCTTTTTCGGGCATTTCCAGATATCATCGCCCCAAACCACGGCAAACGGCTCGTTGCCGATAATCGCGCGGGCGTTTAAAACGGGGGTGCCGTTGCCGTAGGGGCCTTTTTGGCGGATGTAAATGAAGTTGGCCAGTTCGGAAACTTCTTTAATTTTTTCATAAGCATGGGTTTTTTTCGCCTGCAGGCAGTAGTTTTCCAAAGCTTCATTGCGGTCAAAATGGTCTTCAATCGCGCGCTTGGTCGCGCCGGTTACTAAAATAATATCGGTAATGCCGGCATTGACCGCTTCTTCCACGATATATTGGATAATCGGCTTATCCAAAACCGGCAGCATTTCTTTGGGCAAAGCCTTGGTGGCCGGCAGGAAGCGGGTGCCGAGGCCCGCGACGGGGATTACTAGTTTTCTTATTTTGGACATTTGGAGGGGGTTAAATAAGTAGATTAAGCGATTAGGGTTATAAGGTAAGCGATCAGCGATCCTCTTGACACAACTTAAGTTAGCGATCAGCGATCAGGCAAGTAGAAGAGTAGGATGAGTAAGTTAATGTTTTGATAGGTTAATTTGCTGTTTTAATTATAACAAAAAAGACGGGATTTGTAAAAAGCGGCGAAATATGGTAATTTAAAGCTGGTAATTG
>MHIR01000014.1:5185-13447 GCA_001817615.1 Candidatus Buchananbacteria bacterium RIFCSPLOWO2_02_FULL_46_11b
CGAACACCGTTTGGGCGCAAGTCCTCGCAGGTTCGAATCCTGTCCCCTCCGTTTTGCGCGGGATATTGAACATCGTTTAGGCGCAAACATTTTTTATATGAATCAAAAAAGATTCATCAATATTATGCTCGTCATAATTATCGCCGCTCTTATTGGCGCGGGAGTTTATTTTGCTTTAAATCGGCAAACGCCAGCCGCGCCAGCGCCAACCCCAAAAATACCGGCATCCGGACCGATTACAATTAATGGCGAAATTGCTTGCTTGCCCAAAAAAGGCTCGGGCGCTCAAACTCTGGAATGCGCCATCGGACTAAAAGGATTAGATGGTCAATATTACGGATTAAAAAATCTTTCCGAATATGACCAGGAATATAAATTTTCCGTGGGCGGATTGCCCGTTGAAGCCGCCGGCGTATTCAGTCAAGAAGAAATATCAGCTCCGGACGGCAATAAATATGACGTGACAGGCGTCATTGAATTAACTTCAATAAAAGAAATCAAGGAAGAATCAAAAAAGTGCGTCATTGGCGGATGCAGCGGCCAAATTTGCGCGGCCGAAGAAATCATAACGACTTGTGAATTCAAGCCAGAATACGCGTGTTATAATTCTGCCCGATGTGAACGGAATAAAAATAATCAATGCGGTTGGGTAATGACCGAAGAATTAAAAAATTGCTTGGCAAACTCCGTCTCGGCCTCAAAAGAAGAACAAATATCTCTGCGGGAAGGACAGAGAGAAAGCTCATTCTTGTTAGAAAAAATCTATTCTAACAGCGTTACCGGCCTGAACTTTTGGGAATATCCCGTCGCGACTGGCCAAGGATACCCGGTGACTTTAGGCCTCGGAGAAATTGTAAGCAACGGCTGCACCGTAACGTTGAAATTAGTCCGGATTGAAGAAAACGCCGCGATATTTTCCAAACAAACGGATTTTAATCGCCCCTGCCCCATATGTTTGGCTAAAGACACTTTAATTGATATGCCTGCCGGCAAAGCGGCGGTGCAAAGTTTGCAAAAAGGCGATATGGTGTGGACGGCAAATGCCGCGGGCCGCCGGGTGGCGGCAATTGTGCTTAAAGCCGCCAAAACCCCCGTGCCCGCCACGCACAAAGTGGCGCATATTATCTTGGAAGACGCAAGAGAGTTGTTTGTTTCGCCGGGACATCCCGTCGGCGACGGCCGCACCATCGGCGAGCTTTTTACGGGTGACATTCTTGATGGACGCAAAATAACAGGCATAACATTTGTATCTTATCCAGAAGGCTATACCTACGACATCTTGCCGTCCGGCGAAACCGGATTTTATTGGGCCAACGGCATTCTTATCGGCAGCACGCTTCGCTAAAAACCGCTAAAGAAAAATTTAGATTTTAAATTAATGGAAATTTTTATAATCATTATTGATTTTATTCTCAATATTGACGTTCATCTGGGCGGAATCATCGCTTACTGGGGAGCGCTGTCTTACGCCATTTTAGCCGTTATTATTTTTGCCGAAACCGGCTTGGTTTTCACCCCATTTTTGCCCGGCGATTCTTTGCTTTTCGCGGCCGGGGCGTTTTCGGCCCTCGGTTCTTTTAATATTTTTGCTTTGCTTTTTTCTCTTTGGGCGGCCGCTTTTCTGGGCGATGCGATGAATTATTGGCTGGGACGTTATTTCGGCCAAAAAATCATTAAGAATAAAAGAATTCCCATCAATCAAAAGCATATTGACAAGACTCAGAAATTTTACGACAAATACGGCGGGAAAACCATTTTTTTGGCGCGCTTTGTGCCGATCGTGCGGACTTTCGCGCCGTTTGTCGCCGGCCTCGGCAAAATGGAATACAAAAAATTCGCCGGTTATAACGCCGCCGGCGGCTTGGTTTGGGTCTTCGGCTTCACGCTTTTGGGATATTTTTTCGGCAATCTGCCAAGCGTCAAAGAAAATTTTTCCATTGTTATTATAGTGATTATTGTTTTGTCGATGGCGCCGATATTTGTGGAGATGGTTAGGGCCAGGAGAACAAAATAAGAGAATAAAAAAACAAAAATTTAAGGTAGAGACGCAAGATTTTGCGTCTCTACCTGGTAATTTATTTTTTGTTTTTTTATTCTCTTATTTTATTGCCCCAAGCTTTTTTCCAAGAAAAAAGAGGGTTGCCTGAATCGGGCCCTCTATTTTAATTGACTAATTTTTCCGGCGCTGGGGTTCACGGGTCAAATTGGAACAAGGAGTGCTCTCTTTTTTCCCAATCCTCAAATTTCCAGCCGAGGAACCTGGCGCCGATTTTTTCGACAATGGCGATAAGCGCGCCCAGTTCCCAGAGAAATGTTCGCAAGATTACGATTCGCATGGAAGGCAAATAAATTTCCCGCGTGCAGATTAGCCAAGTTTCTATCATGGAAATCACCCAGCAGCCGATAAAATGAACCAATAAGACGATTAAGACAATGAGCAAGATTTTCATCCGATATCTCCTTTGAGTTTTTTGCCGGTTTTGCCGTTTTCTCGACAATAATTATCTTATATTATTCTTATTAAATAGTCAATCGCCAAAAAGGCGGTCTTTTGCTATAATGTAAGTAAATTAAATTAGCTATTAATTTACTTTATTTATTTTTAATTTATTAACTGTAACCCTATGAAAAAAGGCTACAAAGACAACATCGAGGCTCTGACCATCAAAAATGAGAATTTTCGCCACGTGCTCTACACGGCCGAGCATTGTCAGCTGGTTTTGATGGCGTTAAAGCCGGGCGAAGAAATCGGCTTGGAAGTGCACGAAGGCAATGACCAGTTTTTCCGTTTTGAAAAAGGCGAGGGTAAGGTCATTGTCAACGAAACCGAGTATATTATCGGTGACGGCGACACGGTTATCGTTCCGGCCGGCGCCCGGCACAACGTCATCAACACTTCACAAACCGGCGCGCTCAAGCTCTACACGATTTACACTCCGCCTCATCACCAGGACGGCGTTTTGCGCGCCGCCAAAGAAGAAGCCGAGGCTGATGGCCCGGAGTTTGACGGCAAGACGACGGAGTAAATTTACCACGTTAGAAATAAATTTCTAACGGGGTAGACGTAGAAAAATTCACTCTTAGTATGGATTTTCAAGGCACCATTATAAAAGAAAGCTTGACGGACGCCGGCATCTTGAATAATTTAGAGGTGGTTGAAACAACAGTGGAAAAGACCACGGAAAAGCACTGCACGCCCTGGCTTGAACAATGGACCAAGCTTTCAGTCATCATCCCGGAAGCCTGGGCGTATTTTTACGCCGAGGGAATAAGCGAGGCGCTGGATTCCGAACATCCCTGGTACGCGGATTTTAAAAACGACATTACCCATTATATAATTTTTCGCGGCCGGATATTCGCGGTCAACCGCCGGGATTTGGAAGATTACCAGCTGGCCAAGGAATACGGTCTGGAGCTGGGCATTCCGGAGCATCAGCTTGATTTTGATAAAAATTTAATAATTTAAGATGGTTGATTAATTATTTTAAACAGCCTGGATTGATTTTGTGTTTAGCTTAATTTAGCGTTATAGAAGCGGATTAACCCCGTTTAGAAATAAATTTCTAACGGGGTAGACGCGCCATTTCGACCTTTTGACAAGTCTCAGGGTCGCCTTGAATTTGCTGAAAGGCGACAAGCTCAAGGCGCCTTGAGCATAGCCGAAAGGCGGATTTAAACGCAGATTAACCCCGTTAGAAATTTATTTCTAACGGGGTAGACGCGGATATTTATGCAAATTTACGCAGATAATATAGAAAATTATTAAATGATTTATGGCCAAAGTAAAAATAATTTTCCCCGGCTATTTTTCAACCGAGGACGAAGGCCGGGCCTGTTCCAATGTTATTTTAGTTCAGGATCAGGGGCTGAATATTATCGTTGATCCCGGCACTTTGCCTGATCAGCAGGTTTTATTGGACAAATTGCAGGCCGAAGGTTTGACGCCGGCTGATATAGACATTGTTTATATCACCCATTCGCACCTGGATCATTACCGAAATATCGGAATGTTTAGCCGGGCTAAGACTTTGGATTTTTACGGCTGGTGGGAAGGGGACGGTTCAAAAGATTATTCCGGCCCAGTGACGGCTGATATTGAAATGATTTACACGCCGGGCCACAGCGATGACGGCACGACGTTTCTGGTAAAAACCGCCGATGGTTTAGTTGCCATTTGCGGGGACGTGTTTTGGCGGGAGAACTTTCCCGAGGACGATCCCTATGCCACAGACAAGGAAAAATTGGCCGAGAGCCGGAGGATGGTTTTAGCGGCCGCGAACTGGGTTATCCCGGGGCATGGGGCGAGGTTTAAAGCTGATAAATAAACTTAGTTAACTCATTTTATTTTTCATACCACACCTCACCTCCCCCTTGCCCCCTCCTCTCCTTATTCAAAGAGAGGAGGGGGACTTCACTAAAGAAAAGAGAAATAAAGGCCGTAGATAAAAAATAATAAATAACAAAAGATTAGTTTTTTAAACAACGTAAATAAAAATAGTTCCCCTCCCCTTGAATAAGGAGAGGGGACAGGGGTGAGGTGTGGTATTAAAAAATAGAGAAGGGAAAAATAATAAAAAAATCCGGGAATTTCTCCCGGATTTTTTATTGAATGATGTTTCTAAATTTTAATCCACCCGGATTTCTAAATTCCAGCTTTCTTTGCCGTCTAAATAAACCGTTTTGCCCTTATCCAAAAGCTTAAGCTGGATTTTTACGGTGTAAAGCCCTTTTTTCAGGCCGCGGGGATCTAAAGTAAATTTGAATTCGCCGGTTTCGCCGGGTTTAATCGTTGATTTATTCAAAGGCACGCCGGCCACTTCAATTCTGACCCAGTCGTTTTTATCGTAAAAGGGGCTGGCCTTGCCGTCGGCGTTATAAATTTCCAGGGCGGACCTTCGGGAAAGCCAGCTTGTGTCCGCGCTGGTATTTTTTATTTTAAGGGCAATCGCTACTGGTTTCCAGGTATTTTTAACTGCGACCGGGATGTTGTGTTCCAAGATTTGGCCGCTGACGCCGGGCTTGACAATAATAAATTTTCCGGCGGAAGAGATTTTTTCGTTATTTCGGTATAAGGTGAATTCCTGCGACAGCAAGCCGGTTTGATTGGCCGGGGCGGTCAGCTTGAAAACGAAAGTGGCCAGTTCGCCCGAAGCCACGTTGCTTTCCGTGAAATTAATTTTCTCGGCGGCGGCAAAAGAGCTGGTTATTTTGTCTTTATCGGTAATTTTTAACCAAATGTCCCCGGCCGGCCATGATATCGTGCCGGTATTTTTAAATTTAACGGTTAATTCCTTGGTTTCGCCGGTCATCATGACTCCTTCCGGAGACAGGGAGTTAAAGCTCGCGCCATAATTCGTCGCCGGTTCGGCCGCCGGCGTGTTTACCATCGCGTCTTTAATCGTGTTGTCGGCGTAATCAATATTGTTGCCGGGCGGGTGGGCTTCCAGCAGGGCGGCGGTAATTTTTAAGGCGTTTATTTTTTTGTCGGCGCCGAAAAGCCGGTCAAAAATTCCCAAGTCTTCAATCCGGACTCGTTCGCCGTTGCTGATGACGTAATACTTGTCATTAACGGCGGCAAAAACGCCGTCTTTCAATAAAACCGGCGAACCAGTCGGATATTTTTCCAAATCCGCGGCCGAAACGGGCGCGGCGATTTTATTATTAAAGCGATTTTGCCAAATCGCGGGATCAACTTCGCGTTTGAGATTGTCTTTGACCTGCCAGATTTTTCCGGTTTCGTCTTTTAATAATTTTCCCTGGGGATAAACCGAAGCGTTGGAAATATTGCTGCCCAAAGAATAAGGCGAAAGTTGATTTTCGGAAACGGATGAAATTTCGCCGGCCGCGACCGCCAGCCGGAAGTCGGAAAGCAAAGCCAAAGCGCTGTCTTCAACCAGCGGCCGTTTTTTAGCATCTTCCAGTAAAAATATCTGGCCGGAAGCGGAAGATCTAACCAAGGAATTGTTTTTAAAATAGACGCCGATGCCGTCGGGAAAAGCGGCCAGATCGGCGGCCGAAGCAAAAATCGCGTCCGCCTGGGCGTAATCGGCCAAAAATAATTCCCGCGAAGCGAATTTCCTTTTTTGGTTGTTTTGAATCAGCCAATAATTCGCGCCGTCGGTAATAACTTGGCCGTCAAGAAATTTTTGGTGGGAAAAATAGCGGTGCCAAATCTGCCAGAAAAGCCGGTTGCCGCCGTAAGGCGCCAGAACGCCGAGCTCCGGCGAATAGCCGACATACGGCGTGTAAATATATAAATTGGCCGTGGCTCTATTGGCCGGAGTCACCGGGAAATTATCAAAACTATCAGTGGTTTGGCCGACTTTAAAATTAAGTTGGCCGGCTTTTTCCCAATAAATTTGCTGGGTTTCAACTGCCGCTTCTATTTGATTGTAAAAGCCCTGGTATTTTTCCTTGCAGCCGCCGCCGTAGCAGCCGTAGCCCGTGGCCCAATCTAAGGCTTTGGCCGTGGCCGTGCTTTTATGGATCAAGCTTTGTTCTTTTTCCAAAGTGGTTAAAAGGAATTTCGGATTAACGCCGTGTTTTTGGGAAACTTGCCAGATCATTTCCGCGGCGGTCATGGCTTTGCCTTCAACCGTTTGGCTATAAGCCGCCAAAACGCTGTTTTCTCTGGTTAAAAATGCCTGGATGGCGGCTTGGGAGAGGGAATCTTTGGCCAGTAATTCTTCATCGGTAATAATGTTATTCGGATCAAAAGTCCGGGCCTGGGAGCTTAAAGGAATCAATAAAACAAAAAGAGCTAAGAGACTAGTTCTTAGCTTAAACATGATTTTTTGGCTAATTTTTGTTTTTATTTTTGGCTGAATTTTGCAATAAACCATATGTTTTCTCCTAATATCAGTATAGCATACTTTTGCGTTTTAGTAAAGCCCTTGGGCGTACGAAAGCACGAAAACACAAAAGCACAAAAACACGAAAACAAAAATTAGAATGATTGTTTTTGTGTTTTCGTGCCCTGATTAACCCCACGTTGTTGCCTTTTTGCTTTTATGGTATAATAAAGGGGAGCCAAGATATAATTATTATTTTAAAAAAATAAAAACGCTCGCGTTATTCGCGAGTAAAAGGAAAGGGGGTGAAAAAATGAAAAAAATCGCACTTATTGCCATTTTAACCATGGTTTTCGCTTTAACGGCAATCCCGGCTTTGGCTTTGGACACCGGTTTGAGCTATGGCACCTACACCGGCCTGGGCACCAGAGACTTAAGAGAAGGCGTGATGATGATCGTCCAGTATCTTTTGGGCTTTTTGGGCATTATCGCCATTATCGTCATTTTGTACGGCGGCTTTGTCTGGCTTACTTCCGCGGGCAGCGAAGAAAAAGTCGGACAGGCCAAAAAGATCATCACCGCCGGCATTATCGGCTTGATTATCATCTTTATTTCCTACGCCATCGCCGCTTTTGTCATTACCCAGCTGATTGAAGCCACCGGCGCCAGCATTCAGCCGTAATTTTCTAACCAGAAATCTCATATGAATGTCATAACGGATTGGGGCTCGGTTTTAGCGGCCTCATTTTCCGAGATTTGGTTTAAGTTGGCCGGCTTAACCCCGAATTTTTTGGGGGCGGTTCTGATTTTGATTATTGGCTTGCTTTTGGCCAAAACTTTGGGCCGGTTAACGGCGCAAATCGCCAAAGGCCTTTATGTTGACCGGGCCGTGGAAGCCACCGGCATTAAAAAAATCTTGGAAAAAATCGGCTTTAAATTGCCGGTCAGCCGGGCCTTGGGCCTGCTGCTGGCCTGGTTTTTATACGCCATTATTTTGGTGGCGGTGGCCGATATTTTGAGGCTGGCGCAAATCTCCGAATTCTTGAGCGCCGTGGTCTTATACATTCCCAATGTCATTATCGCCGTGGTTATTTTGTTAGTCGGCATCGTGATCAGCAATTTCAGCCACACGTTAGTCAAAGAAACCGCCCTGGCCGCCAATCTGGCCGCCGGCGCTTTTTTGGCCGCCGCGGCTAAATGGGCGATTCTGATCTTTACTTTCATGGCCGCCTTAATCCAGCTGAAAGTCGCCACGGAATTGATCCAGATACTTTTTGCCGGGCTGATTCTCATGGTTTCTCTGGCCGGCGGCATCGCGTTCGGCCTGGGGGGCAAGGACAAAGCCAGGGAAGTAATAGAAAAGATAACGCAAAAGTAAAATTATTTAAGCAGCGCTTCTTAGAGAAAAATCCTGGTGTGAAACCGGGGTTTTTCTTTTTTTACCGCACCCTCTCCCCCGCCAGAGGCGGGG
>MHIR01000014.1:13486-28767 GCA_001817615.1 Candidatus Buchananbacteria bacterium RIFCSPLOWO2_02_FULL_46_11b
AGGAGGCTCGTCCTCCAGGTCCGATCCGTTCGGGCCGTAAACACATTGCCGGACAAAAATGCTCTTTGACAGAGCGGGAGAATAAACATGGATTTTCCTGTTATTTTTTTGGTAGTTTTTGGTATAATTATCTACCTCGTCATTGTCATTTGTTTTCTCTGGAAAGAACCCGAGGGACGGTAATCCCGCAGACAAAAAATGGCAATTTATGAATTGCTCATATAACCCCGAGTCCAAAAGGATTTCAGGGTTTTTATTTTAGATTAGTAGGCTGGTAGGTTGGCAGATTATAGTAAACCAATAATTACCCAGAATAAAACCGCTAGATCGTTTTTAAAATACGGCACGTCAATTAAGCCATGGACGATAAGATAAACCAGGGCGGCCATGACGGCCAGTCGTAGGGGCGTATTGCCATACGCCCCTACCAATATTTTTTTAAATCCATTTTTGAAAAATAAAATAATCAGCCAGAGAAAACCGAAAAGGCCGAGCAAGCCGGTTTCCAGCCAGAAATTCAAAATAATATTGTGGGGATATAAAAGCGGCTCCAGCTTCAGGGGATCGCGGCTTTGGTTTTGAATTCGGGCAAAACCGCCGAGGCCCGCGCCGAAAATAAAGTTTTTTGGGGAAGCCAGCAAATAATCTTTGCTGATCCGGATCAGAGCCAGGCGATTTTGACCGGAGGCGTCTTTAGAAGACATCAGTGAAAAAATTTTTTCGCGGCTGAAGGGCAGGATTAAGGCAATGATAAGCGCCGCCAGGACAAGTCCGGCGGTGATTTTTTTATTCCCGCCAAAGATTGCGAAAAAAACCAGCCCGGCGCCCAGACCCAGATAAGCGCCGGCGGATTTGGTGAAAAGGATAGCTATTAACGCCAAAACAATTATTAAAATTTTTGAAAAGTTTATAATTATTTCATGACCCGATGGCTTTATCGCTTTATCGCTCCATCGCTTTATCGCTTCCATCAGCCAGCCGAGATAAACCAAAGCTACCGGCGCCAGATAAAGACCGACGGCGTTGGGCGAAGTGAATATGGCAGTCACGCGGCGGGCGGCGGGATTGACCCAGCCGGGCTCGGCAATGCCAAAGCCCGTGAATTTTTGGAAAATGGCCAGAAGCGAAATTGAGAGCGTGGAAATTCCCAGCGACCAAAGAATTATTTTTTTATTTTTTTCGGTTTTCAGGATGCTGGTTAAAATTAGGAAAAACATGACTGGTTCAATGAAGTAAGCTTTCCAGATGCCGGCCGCGGCGGCCAAGTTCGGTCCGAGAAAAGTAGAGATGGTGGCCCCAGTAATAATTAAAATAATCGGCCATTGATATTGGCGGCAGGCGGTTAAAATGGCGGAGAACATCGCTTCATCGCTCCCTGCCCCGACCCCGAACGACTTGTCCGACGAACCCCGAGCGGATGCGAGGGGGGTAGTCTGAAGTGAGGGGGAAGGGGATCGCTCCCTGCCCCGAACGTTAGTGAAGGAGATCGCTTTTATCAGCCAACCGATGAATGTCACCCAGACGCAGAGTTCCAAAAAAGTAAACGGCACAAACCAGATTTTGGCGCGGAAAAGGTAGGTTGGCAGTAAAATAATCGTCAGGCCGGCGGCATAAGCCGGTTTTTTCCAGCTCAAGAAGCCGAGGATGACTAAAATTACTAATAATAAAAAATTGATCTGCCACCAGAACTGATTGAGAAAATGTTGAATTGGCCAGGAGAAGTCAAAGAAAAACATTGTGTAAGTTGCTAAGTTAGTAAGTTGCTAAGTTGCTAAGTTGCTAAGTTTTTCCTTGGCAATCTTGGGATTTAGTTTGTTGGTTTAATATTAGGGGACTATTTGTTCAATATTTTAACACAGAAACCATTTTTTGCCCATTTTTTGAAGGCGGCGATTTTGTTTTTATAATCTTGGTCAATGGCAGAAAGGCGGATTAATTTGCCGTTTTTTAAAAAGCCGGGGTCAACGATTCTGATTTTTGTTTTTGAACAGCCCAAAACCTGGTTTTTGGGGACAATCTTGATCCTTAAATTTTTCATCAGCCGGAATTTTTCCGCAATTTCCGGATTTTTGGCCGCTTGCAGCTTGTTTCTGACCGTTTGGTCGTCAGTAAAAAGGTCTTTTTTGGAAATAATATTTTTTTCCAGCCCGATTTTCAGGGCTTGGGCCAAAAGGACAAAAAGCGTTACCTGCTTTGGATTGCACCAGACCAATTGGTTTAATTTCAAGTAAAGCCGGCCGAATCCTTCGGCTGAAGCCCGGTCGGCAAAGACAAACCGGTTTTTATAAACCCGCAGTTTTTTTAAAAGTTTTTTCGCGGCGGCGCCGTTAATTTTTTTTTCCGCCGGATCCTGAAAAGTATAATCCAGCCGGTCGGCGCACAAATCCGGCAATTCGGTTTCCAGCAAATTGAATTTTGAAAAATCAAGAATAATTTCCGGCTTAAATCCGTGTTTTTTTAAAATTTTATTTATGCCCTGAAGGTCAAAAGCCTTGGCCAGCTTGCTGTCCTGATAATCCTAGGTCAGCTCGCGGCCAAAAAGCCGGTCGCCGACATGAGAAAAAGCGGTGTGAGAAACATCATGGAGCAAGCCGGCAATCTGTTCTTCGATTGGCGCGCCGAACTTCCGCAGTAAAAGCAAAACGCCCAAAGAATGCTCAAAGCGATTGAACTTTTCCGGGCCAAAGCGATAAAATTGCCAGCAACCGTGCTGGCTGATTCTTTTTAAGCGCCGTAAGGCCGGAGAATTGATCAGATCGATTAAAACCGGCTCGGTGATATTGAAGCGGCCGTAGAGGGGATGATTTATGGTCATAAAGCAAATAATTATTTAATTCCAATGGTTTTTTCTTCAGGAGATAATTAATAGGCAAAATTACAAATTCCAAATCTCAAATTCCAAACAAATCTCAAATCACAAATCACAAACCATTAGTTTTACGTTTTAAATTTTGAATATTGTTTGTTTGGAATTTGAGATTTGGAATTTGGTGCTTAACTATGTTCTTTTAATCATCTCTAAAACTATTTGCCGGTCAAAACCTTTAAACAGATACAAAGCGATAAAATAAACTAGCGCGCCGAGGCAAACCGCTAAAGCGAAAGGCAAGCCCGGCAAGAAATAAAGAAAGACGGCCATGACGGCGCTGGCGGCCAGTGATTTAAAAAAGATTTTTAAGCCCGGGAAGAATTTAATCGTCTGGTACATGACCCAGGCGGCGGTGGCCAAGATAAAAACCTCGGTAAAAACCGTCATCCAGGCCGCGCCCCAGTAGGAATAGCGGGGGATGAAAATCAAATAGCCGGCAATGGAAACAACCGCGTTTAGAGCGTAGAATTTAATCATTTTTTTCTGCTGGTCCATGGCCACAACCGCGTAGCCGAAAAGCCCGGCCAGATAAATGGCGCCCGTGGCCAAAAGCAGGATTTTTATAATCTCGCCCGAGACGGCAAATTCCGGCCCGGCCATTAAAACCAAAAGCGGCCGGCCCAAAAAATACCCCCCGACGATCAAAGGCACGGTCATGATGGCCAAAAAATCAAAGGCCGACTGGATAATGATTTTTAATTTGGCAAAATCCTTCAAAGCGGCCGCCGCCGACAGCAGCGGCAGAATCAAACCCAAAAATAAATAAGCGATATTGATTAAAACCTCCAAAATTTTATAAGGCGCGCCGTAAAGCCCGACTTCGGCCTGGGAGCGGAAAATTGACATAATTAAAATATCGCCCTTGAAATAAATCAGGTTTAAAGCGATGGTCAGAGCGATTGGCCAGGTTTTCAAAAATATTTTTTTCCAGACGGCAAAATCAAAACTCGGCTTAAGCAGGACTTTTTTTGAGGCGAAATACATTAAGATTAAAAAAATCAAAAAGCTGTCCAGGATGACGGCGGCAATCAGGCCCAAAAGCCCGAGGTTAAAATAAATCGCCAGGGCAATCGCGCCCAGATAAATCACTTTGGCTAAAACGTCGGCAATCACGGTTTTTCCCATGACCAGATGCTTTTGAAAATGGCTGGTCAGAGTTGAAGTTAAAGAAGAAAAAACAAAACCCACGGCCGCCAGGGCGACGCCGATTTTAATTAAGGCCGGATAAGGAAAAAACAAAACCAAAAGCGGCGCGGCGGCCAAAAAGACCAGCGAGGCCAAAAGCCTGATGGTCAGGGCGTTGCCCAGGATCTGGCTTTCGTTTTCCCGCGGGTCGGAGATCAGCTGGGTCGCGGTCATTTGCAGGCCCATGTCAACGAGAATACCGAAGATCGTCAGAAAGCCGTAAACCGTGGAAAAATAACCATAACCGGTCTGCCCCAGATAGCGGGTCATCAAGCCAAAGCCGATTAAGGCCACGGCAATAGTCAGGGCTTTGCCCATGACCTGAATTATCGTATTTTGAGCGATTTGTTTGGCCGTTGTCATATGATTCATATTATCATAAAAACATAAAAATATGAAAGAATATTATCCAAGTGGTGCGTTTAACGCGGGTATTTTATGGGCCAATTCGCTTGACAAAAAAATTTAGGTATGCTATAATGATTATAAGGAGTCGGAAATACTCTCTTTTTTAATTTAAAAATAAACAAAAATAAAAATATGAACACCATTCAACCCGTCCAAGAGGTTTTTTCCCTGTTTGGCGTGGGCTTAAAGACCAAGGCGCTGAAAAAACATGCCAATTATCATTTGGCCGTGAGTTTAATCAGCGCTTTTTTTATTGTTTTGGCCGCGGCCTGGATTTTAAGCTATTTGTCCGGCGCCGGCTCGGTCGCCGCGCCGGTTAAAGAAGAAAAAACCGCTTATCAGCCGGGACAATTCATCAGCCAGTATTTTGATCAGGCGGGGTACGTCAGGCGATAGTAAGGTAGTGAACTAGTGAAATAGTAAATTAGTGAACTAGTTTGATAAATTATTTGCCCGTATATAATGGCCAAGGATTTGGCCGTTTAAAACCATGGGCATTAACATATATTGTTCTTTTAGGAGACAATCAAAACTCGCCTTCCCCCTCATTTCATTCGGGGTTCGGCGCGGTAAAACAAAAATCAAAAAATCCGGCTTTGCCGGTTTTTTGATTCCGACATCAATAAAAGACAAGTCAAGGTTGATCGTCGGAACAAAAATAGACGGCTTAGGCCGTTTATTTTTTTATATAAGCCGATCCTAATCTACGAATACATCCGAATCTACGAACTGTAAAACTAAAGTATTAGTAGATTCGGATTATTCGTAGTTCGGATCGGATAAAAAAAGAGGCGCGATCATTTGTCCGCCTCTTATTTGTATTTCGGGCATTGGCTTGGGTCAAACTCCTCCCAAATCTTTTGGCCGTAAGCCGTGATGATTTTTTGAGTGGTCTGATGGCCGTAATCTAAAATCTTCAGCCGGTTGTTTTCAACCGTGAAGTTGCTTGGCTCGTCAAAATGATGGCCATCAAGACTGACTTGACCGTCAGTCAGGTCATAAAGCCCGTGCCTGAGATCGCCTAAACTTCTGTCGGTGGGCCGGCCATAGGGTTGGATGTTAAATAGGCCAATAAAGGAAAACCAGGTCGGCTGAAGAAAGAGATTTTTTGTCTTTTGGTAGAAGATGAATTCCCGCCAATTGTTATAGATGCCATAAAAGAGGTGGTATCCAATTGTCGGCATGGCGCGTGGCACCATCTTAAATAATTCAAACTTCAATCTGGTTAATTTTTCCTTGGCATTTCCTTTATGTCTTATAAAAACATTCCAAAATCTTTTTAGCGCTTCTATCGGTTTAATCTTGGCGATCTTAATGGCAATTCCCAGGCGAGGAAATGCCACCACGAAGCGATGCTTGCCTTGGGCGATTTTCATTGCCGGTCTCCTTGGGTTGGGGGTTAAAGAACATTTGTCTTGGTATCTTAGGGGATTGGTTTGGATTTGTCAATAGTAACGATGCGAAAACGATATGAAACTAAGGATGCATGCGAATGATGCGAAAACCTAGATTTCGCATCTTTCGCATTATTAATTTTCGCATCGTAAAAAAAAGCCGCCGAACCATTAAGATTCAGCGGTCCCCTCGCCTTCGGCTCGGGATTAGCGGATGAAAATGACAGCCAGGACGGCGACGGCCAGCTGGGTCGTCAGGTTGTCGTCGGGCCAGAAGATAAAGGTCCACTCGGTCATTCGGTGCCGGATGGCGTTTTGGACCCGCCGCGTCACTGGCCGGACGAAAGCCACCCAGTTTTTGGTGTAGGTTTCTACCATTGCCGTGCCGGCGGCGATGCAAAAGATTTGCGGCCAAGTCAGAGGACTTTGGTAATACCAGGCCACCAGGCAGATGACCAGGGAGCCGGCGGCAATAAAAGCCAAAAGCCCCCAGGCTCTTTCATTGCGCCGGGCGCGCTTGTCAAACTGCCAGCGCACTAAGGCGGCGGCGGGATCGGCGATGCCCAAAACGAGAATCGCCATGACCAGAATTTCTTCGCGGCAGAAGCCGAAAAAGCAAAACGTCAGCAAAACCGCCGAGCCGAAAAGGTAGTAGGTGCTGGCGTTAAAGCCTTTCGCTTCATGGGCGCGCATGATGTGCCGGAACCCGAATAAGCTGGTTTTTCTCTGCCGATAGTAGGTGGAGTAAAAACAGATGATGTCAACGGCCAGGCATAGCGCCGTTTCTCCCCAGGCAAAAGCCAACAAGACGGTCAGGCCGTTTAAACGGCCGCCAAACAAGGTCAAGTCTTGCCAAAGGAAGTAGATGGCAATCATCAAAACACAGCCGCCGAAATGCCAAAGCTTGCGCCTGCTGTTCCATTCGTAGACTTCTTTTTCAAACACGGAAATCACCTCCTTTTAAATTGAGCGCGTTGGTTGAGGTTAAAGAGCGATTATTCTTTTTCCAAGATTTTGTGAAATTTTTTGTTTTCCTCCACTAAAGTATTGATTTTTTTGGCGACCTGGTCGGGATGGGGGACTTGCTTGAAAATGAATCTTTGCTGCTCGCCGGCGGTCTGGATGTAGACCGTGCCGAAATTAAAAACTGTGGCAAAGAATCCCTTGATTTCGGAAGTAACATCCTGAACGCGATAGAGTTTTTGCTCCGAAGAGGTTCGGGAAAAAAGCCCTTTCATTTCAATATTGATGATTCGTTCATTGGTAACAATCCAAACGTCAAGATAATAATCAACAAAAGAAAAAAACATGAAGAGCCAGACATAAAGGTAGAAAATACTGGTGAATAAAACCAAAATCGGGGTGAAAAGCTCATGGGAAAACCAGCCGGCCAAAACCCCGCCCAAAAGATAATAAAAAATCAGGGGCAGGACGGCGGCGGTTGCCCAAAGCAGAATTTTTAAGAAAATAGTAAGCGGGTGGCGCCGCAAAAGAAGGATGATTTTTTCGCCTTCCTGGCGATGAGGGATGAAGAAATTAAGCATAAATTTTCAGTTAAAAAGGGCGCTGAAGAGTCGTTTGATAATCAAAAGGGGCAATAGAAATTATCTGCTGCCAGTTAATCTGGCTGGTATATTCCCAGGAGATAAAAAGAATGGCGCCAGAGACACTCAAAAAAAACACGACAATCAAGAAGTTGATGATTGTCGGCAGGCCGTATTTAATCAAGTGGTAGACATTGAAATAAGTGAAAAATAAAAAAACCACGACGAAAGCGAGATAGATGAAGTAGAAAGTGTATAAGGGTATACCCATGAGAGCGAGATAAGCAAGATAGGCGAGATAAGCAAGATAAGAGTTAAACTTTGTTCTTATCTTGCCTATCTTACTGAAAACTTATCTTGTTTTATTATAACAGTTTATTATTATTTGGGCCATCGTCCAAACCCAGGTGCTTGTAGGCGTGCTCGGTCGCCATCCGGCCCTTGGGCGTGCGCTTTAAAAAGCCGATCTGGATTAAAAACGGCTCATAAACGTCTTCAATCGTGGCCATTTCTTCGCCGGTGGCCGCGGCAATCGTATTTAAACCGACCGGGCCGCCGGAAAATTTCGTGATAATGGTTTCTAAAATTTTGCGGTCAATTTCATCCAGGCCGAATTCATCAATATCCAGCATGGTTAAAGCTTGCTTAGTAATCTCGTCGTCTATTTTGCCGTCGGCTTTGACCTGGGCGAAATCGCGCACGCGCTTCAGCAGGCGGTTGGCGAGGCGGGGAGTTTTTCGGGCGCGGCCGGCAATCTGATCGGCGGACGAATCTTTCATTTGTATTTCCAAAATTTTAGCCGAGCGGTTGATGATTTTACCAATTTCATTATCTTCATAAAAATTCAAATGATAAATATTGCCGAAGCGGTCGCGCAGGGGAGCGGATAGCAGGCTGATTTTGGTCGTGGCCCCGACTATGGTGAATTTCGGCAAATCCAGCCTTAAAGTCCGAGCCGACGGGCCTTTGCCGATGACGATATCCAGGGCGTAGTCTTCCATGGCCGGGTATAAAATTTCTTCAATGACTTTGTTTAACCGGTGGATTTCGTCGATGAATAAAATATCGCCGTCTTCCAGATTGGTCAAAATCGCGGCCAGATCGCCGCTGCGCTCAAGCGCCGGACCGGAAGTAATGCGGACATTGACGCCCATCTCGTTGGCGATGATGTGGGCCAGCGTGGTTTTGCCCAGGCCCGGCGGACCGTAAAGTAAAACATGCTCAATCGGCTCTTTGCGGCCCTTGGCGGCCTGCATGAAAATTTGGAGATTTTCCTTGATTTTTTCCTGGCCGATGAATTCCGCCAGCTTTTTCGGGCGCAAAGTAATATCAAAAGCCGCCTCTTCTTTCTTCTCCTCGGGGTCGGCGATCCGCTTAGTTTTTCCTTGGTTTTCGTCGGTCATAGCACTATTATATTACCTTTTTGAGCCGGAGAAGTCCAGAGCAAGCGTCAATAAAGCAATAAAACAATAAAGCAAGAAATTTATACAGAGACGCAGGATTTTGTGTTTCTGCTTTATTAAATTAAAAAAAGAGAGTCCGTCCAAGACAGACTCCCTAACTCCGTATCCTCTCCGCGTGCTTTGTCCCGGCAATAACCCGAACAATGCTGTTTCTTAAAAATGGCCCGGGCAATTCATTCACGATATAGCCGAACAGATGGCCATGCTGTCTGACCGCCTGCAGCAGATTGTCCAGACTCAAAGGAAATATGAGATCATCCATAATCTTAATGGCCAAATCCTTAAAATCCCCGGGACGGGAAGGAACTCTCGGCAAACCCTGCCATTTGGCGCGCCAACGTTTAAGTTTTCCCTCGGCCGGAATGGATTCAAAATATCCTTCTTTACTTCCTCTTTTTAACACCTGGCCTAAGGCGGCGACCACCAATTTTTTAGAAGAGCCGGGTTTTATGCAATAGCCTGAATCCGGCCGGCTCACCTCTTCGCACAAATCAAGATATAACCAGCCATTAATCACCGACTTTGTCCGCATAATCCGATAAAGCTCATTTTGCCTCGGCGGGGAATATCGGTGAAAACCTTTGGGCGGAGGACTTGAATTGGCTTTGAGGCGCCAGACAGAAAACTTTTTTCTTTCACTCTCTCTTTCAAAAAAACGCTCCCGGTTTTCTTTTTCGTTCAGTAACCAGTTCACTACCTGGCGAAGTTTTTTGCCTTTATACCGGCCGTCATAATCCGGATGATTTTCCGTTCTGATGGCCAGCCAATTCAAGGGCAGCGGTTCTTCTAAAAGAAGCTCATAGATAATGCTTCTTAAGGAGCGGCTTTTTTCGGTTTTTCCGTTTGGCTGGTTAAGCCGCGGTTTTTTCGCCCTCATGCTGTCTTGAATCTCCGGGTCGGCCATCGCGCCTTTGATAAAATAACAGCCGCCCAGACGGCTTAATATTTTATGATGCCTTAATGTCTGCAAACGAAGCTTAATGAACTTGTCGTCAGCTCCGCGGCAATTATAATCCGGATTATTTCTTAATTTTTCCACCAGCTCATCCGGAAACAGCGCCTTAGCGGATAAGAGGCGGATCATAATCCTAATATTGCCGCTTAGCCTTCTCCCGCCTTTTTTTTCCACTCCGGCGATGACCGCATCAGCCGAGAGAGGAGTGATTTTTGATGTTTTCACGGTTTTTCTCCTTGACTGATTCTGTGGTGGTTTGTTAGTGGTTCCTTCTCATTTTTTTATTTAAAAGCAGGCGATTCCGCTGATTTCAAAGGGCGATATTTGTTTTTACATCTTATACTCTCGCAGTTGATTTGTCAATATTTTCAATAAAGCAATAAAGCAATAAAGCAAAAATAAATCAGCTTGTTTTATTGCTTCATTGGTTTAAGCCGCATATTTTCTTGTTTTATTTTTTTTCATAAACTATAACTTCCGGTCCGAAGATGGCCGAGGGGCGGAAAGCCCCGGTTTTTTGCCAGCCGTTTTTTAAAAGCCAGTCGCGGCTCAAAGCGTCAAACGCCGCGCCGCCCGACAACCCTTCATAGACAATAAATATTTTTTCGGCCGCGGCAGCCTCTTGCCCGAATTTTTCCAGGCTTTCGGGCGTGGTAATACGCCAGTTGTTTTTTACGATCCGTTCGTCGAAATTTTGATTATCTTCAAACGGATAAAAGGCAATGACCGGCGTTTGGCAATAATATTGGTATTGGAGTCGGTCAGGGAAGTGGCTTAATATAATTTTGCCCCCGTTTTTTTGATTTTGAGTCAGGTATCGGCAAATTAAATCCCAGCGGCTGAAATTATTACTGATAAAAATATTAAGGTTGACGGTGGCGGCAGTTAGCCAGAAAATTAAAATCAGCCAAAATGTTTTTTTTGATGATTTGAAAATAATATATAAAAGATAGGCCGCGGCGACGTAAAACCCGAGATAAGAAACGGAGAAAATTCGCGGCAAATTTAAACCGGTTAAAACCGAAATTAAAAAGCCAGGCAAAAACCAAGCCAATAAAAACCAATTCGGGCTGATGTTCCCGGGAATATTTTTACCGGCGTCTTTTCGCGGCCAAATCAAAATTAAAAACGGGGCGCAAAAAATAATCGTGCCGGAAACCAGGCGCAGCCAGTAGTTTCGCAGCAGGGGAAAGAAATAATCATAAACGCCAAGCGCCGGGTTGCGGTTCATCTGACTTTGCAGATACCAGCCCTGCTGGATGATGTCGGTCAGTTTGGGCAGAAAGATGGGAATGAGCCAAAAAAGCCAGGCGGTCAAAATTACAATTTGCGCCAGGGCGAATTTTATTATCATTGGCCGGCTGATTTGTTTTTTCCAAATTAAAATCAAGAACCAAAGAATTTGAATAATAACGCCAAAAATCCCGCCCAGATGCGTCAAAAGCATTAAGACATTAGCTATGGCGCAGAGGAGAAGAGTATATTTTTTTTGCCGGACAAAATAAAGCCAGAAAAGATTAAGCGAAAGCAAGCCCAAAAAAGTCAAAAGGCCGTACATCCGGACTTGTGCCGAATTGAAAATTTGAAAGCAGGACAAGGCAAAAATCAGGCCGGCTAAAAACGCGACTTGTTTATTTATCAGCTGTTTGGTTAAATAATAAAGCAAAGGCAGGCAGGCGAGATTCAAAATTAGCGAAAGCAGGCGGGCGGTAATCTCTTTGCCGCCGAAGATTGCCAGCCAGAAATGAAGCAAAAAATAATAAAATAGCGGATGGACCTCGTTCTTTAAATAAGAAAACATTTCAGGCAAATTCATCCGGGCAAAATGGACGCTGAAAAGATCGTCAAAAGTGTAGGTGCCGAAATTGAAAATCACGGCCAGGCGGACGGCCGCGGCCAGGATAATTAGTCCGGCCATGATCAGTAGTTCAGTTTTAGCTGAAGTTTTTTTCATATAGGAATTTTACCCCGTCAGGGAAGAATGGTAAAGGCGGAGTAAAAAAAAGAGCCCGCGTCTTTATTGAGCCGCGGGCCTTAATAACCGTTGAGGCCAAGTCTTAGGCGCTTGACTTTACCCGGCGCACTCGTTTTTTTCTGGCCGGCTTCAAGGCCAGCAAAGCGGCGGGGTCCAGCCCAAGCTTCTCTGCCAATTTTTTGGCTAGCTTTTTTGAGCAGATTCCTTTGCGTTCAATACAGCTTACGCCGGCCCGGGTAATACCCACTTTGCCAGCCAGAACGGAAGCGCTCCAGCCTCGCTCCTGGCGCCGCCGGCGAACCATTCGGCCGAAAGCGGTTTCTGCCGGCTTATTTCTTTTAAGCGCGAATTCGCTTAAATCCGCCAGCTCCAATTTCAAAGCGCCGGCCAGCGGCCGGAGCAATTTATAAGAAATACTCAAGGATCGTCCGGCTATCCAATTGGGAATGCAATTATCGGCCACCCCCAATTTTTTTTGTAAATCGCCCGGCGTTAAGCCAAGCGTCTGCAGCCGGGACTGAATCAGCCGCCCGAGTTCAGTCTTCGGCCGGCCGGCCGGTTTTTTTGGCGCCAGATTTTCCAATCGCGCCAATTCGCATCCCAGCGCTTTGGCCAGATTTTTCAGGGTGCTTTTTCTCGGCTTTGAATTTTTTTTATTTCCTCTTTCCGCCCGGCTGATTTCCGCCTGGCTGATGCCGGCTAATTCAGCCAATCGGTTTTGCGATAAGCCGAGTTCAAGCCGGCGATTTCTGGTGAACTGGCCAAGCATGGTTTTGCTTGGCATTAAGCCATGGCCGATGCATGTTGTCATTGTTTGTCCTCCTCCTTGTTTTTCTGCCGCGTTTATGCATTGTTTTCTATTTACTCCAGTATTTAATTTTGGCATATCTGGTAAAGAAAGTCAAGGGAAAGTAAGCGATCCGCTTAGTAAAGCTTAAATAAGCGATCAGCGATCGGCGATCAGGAGTTAGCAATAGTAATAAAAAAACAACCGCGTGGGCGGTTGTTAATATTCAATATATCCCTTGTACTGGATTCTACGGCCAAGGCTGGCCGTCAACATAAATTCGTTTAATCACCGCGCTGCCATTATCGTCAATTGCCACCTGGGCGACGGCTTCTTTGTTTGAAAAACTAAAATTGCGCCCCTCGCCTTCGGGAATAAAGTATTGTTCAATCCCGTAGATAATATGAAAACGAGAGTTGTTTAATTGTTGAAGGGCTAATTGATCGGCTTGATTTTCAAAACCGCCGCTTTCAACTTTTCCGGCAATAAATAATTCGCCGCCGGCCGGTTTAGAAGTTTTAATATTTTTAACCGCCCAGTTTTTGCCGGCTTGTTTTAAG
Organism: Candidatus Buchananbacteria bacterium RIFCSPLOWO2_02_FULL_46_11b; assembly: GCA_001817615.1. Classification (GTDB taxonomy): domain Bacteria; phylum Patescibacteriota; class Patescibacteriia; order Buchananbacterales; family UBA6539; genus 02-FULL-45-11b. Next base: position 26,627 of record MHIR01000014.1, read on the forward strand.
GTAACATAAACCGTATCGCCATTTTTGATCGGCTGTCCTTGGGCATAATACGAATCAAGATTGGAAATTTCATATTGAAAAGTGGCGTAATCGCCGCGCAGTAAATCTCGCGGATCTAGGGGCTGGATTTTAAGTAAAATTTCAGTGCCGCCGGTCAAAATGGATAATTTAAAAATGATAATGGCAAAGATTATTGCCACTTGCAAAACTATTACGGAGATGAATTTTATTTGTTTATTTGTCATGCGGTTGAGAGATTTGTTGCGCCTGCTCTTTTATATTTGAAATCATATATTTCCTGCCTTTTTCCATAAACCAGCCGACGACGAAAAGAAGAATGCCGGCGCCGATAAAGAAAATGCTTTTATCAAAAAAAGTAAAAAACCAGTCAAAGTATTTGACAATAATAAGCAGGAATAAAAATAACGCGCCAAGATTAATAAGCCAAGTCTCGCGGCGCAAATAGCCGGAAAAAAGCAATCCCAGCAGTTCAAAAAAGATGGCCAGATTATAAATCAGGGCCCAAAAAACGCCGGTTTCGGAAAGCCCGCCGCCGGAATAAAAATTGCCCGTTTGGAAAAACATCTTTTGTTCGGGAAGCAGAGCCGTCAGGCTAAATAAGCCGGCCAGAATTAAAGCCGCCATCAGCTCAAAAGGAGAAATTAATTTTTGGGCAACGGCATAAAGATTAGCGCCGATTAGGGTGATGAGAAAAATAAATAAAGATAATGTCAACTGCCATGAGCCGAAAAAAGATCCGCCTTTCGTCATTTCGCCCATTACGCCGAGGCCGGGCTGGGTGGAAAAGAAAAATAACGATCCGGTGACGGTAATAATTCCGAGAATCAAATATACGAGGGCGAAGCGCTTGAATTTTGTTTGTTTTTCATGCAGATAGCCCAATGCGTAGAACATGAGTGCCAAAAAAGCCAGGCCCGCGAAAATCGCGGATGTTTTAATATTCTTTCCGTCTAGCCAAAAATTAGCTTGCGCGCCCCACCAGCTTGTCAGGCCGACCAGGCTGAAAGCCAGGACATAGATTGTTTTAAAGTAATACGCGCCGATAAGTCCGGCCAGAGACGCAATCGCGAGAATCGTGCGCCAGGACAAGGGATCGCCGAAATCTTTATTGAAAGCCAGCAGGGTAATGCCGAGAAAAAAGAAAGCAAGCAAAAGAAACAGCTGGCTTACTGCGTCTTCTTTGCAAAGCGCCAATTGCAAATACCATTCTTTATCTTGCGCCGGGCGCGATTTTTTGTGTTTTCGCTTGGCAAAAAAAACAATCAAGCCGATAATGACAACCGGCCAAAAGAGGAAGGAAATAATGCCAAAAATATACATAGCCGTTATGATTTAGTAAAATTCTTTAAACTCCGGCGGTATTTTTTTGCGGACAATCCAGCCGGTAATAAAAGTAATAATAGTTGAGGCGAGAAGCAGGAAAGAAGATGTGAGCAGAAAAGAGTTGTCGCCGGAGCCGGTAAAAATGCCGAACGGATGGCCGGTTAAAGCCACGATGCCAAGCGGGATAGCGAGGTAAAACAGCGGATATGATTCAATCGCGAACGCCATCGCGATCGTGCCGATCATCCACAAGATGAACCCATCCGGCCAATTTGCCCTGATATTAAACATTTGCGCCACTAAAAATATGCCCGCGCCGTAAATAATTGAACCGAGCAAAATAAGAGCCTCGCCGGTTTTAGGCAATTCCAATTTTTCTTTCAGGTACCAGCCGGCCCCGTAAGAAACAAGCATGGAAACAAGAATAATGCTTAATTTGACCGGCCGCGTCATTCCTTGCCAGTTGGCCGCGATAAACGAGAAAATGCCCGCGCTAATAAGCACCGCCCCGATGGTTACGATTATTTTGATGGTTTTCTTTGACAGGTCTTCTTTTTCTTCTTCAGTATTCAGGGCATTGAAATTTTCCTGGATAGCCTCAATCGTCCAGCCCTGGGCCATGAGTTCTTTGTATAATTCTTCCTTGGTTTTACCTTGTGATAAGGAAGTTTTTATGTATTCAACGACATTTTGGTCAATCATATTTTTATCGTAATTTAACTGTTTTTATTGCAGCATAATCTCATTATAAAACAAATAGGCGGCGCCTACAAGAAAGTTGATATAATTAATGAAAG
>MHIR01000014.1:28806-29369 GCA_001817615.1 Candidatus Buchananbacteria bacterium RIFCSPLOWO2_02_FULL_46_11b
AGCTTGCGCTCACAACATTTTAAGTGTTGCGTGTATACCAATTTCACCATCCGGGCATGACTATTGTTTTTTGTATTTTAATTTGCTTCTTTTTTGATTCCGGCCGCGATGAGTCGGCTGTAAACTGTGGCAATTAGGACAAAGAATTCGTAAATTTTTCAAGCGGTTATCATGACTGTCTCCGTTGATATGATCCAACTCAAGCGGTAAATAGCCATCAACGGTTTTTTTCGCCCAGCCGCAGATTTCACAATGCCGCGGTTTTAAGTTAGCGGCAAATAATCGTTTTTTTAATTTAAAACTTTGGAATGAGAAGTTTTTAACCAAGATTTTTTCCAGCGGTATGCGGGGTTTGCCGATCCCTCTAAGATTCTTGCTCCAGCCTTTGCCTTTAAAATGTTTGGCGTCCAGGCTTAATTCTTTGATATATTTTTTAACCTGTTCGTAATTGCCGCCGGCTTCCCGCAAACCAAGTTTATTTAAAACTTGCCTCAGGCTCAATGAGTTTTTGACGGCAGTTCGCAAATTTTCTTCCGTCCACTTTCTTTTTTTCATCAATTTAA
>MHIR01000015.1 GCA_001817615.1 Candidatus Buchananbacteria bacterium RIFCSPLOWO2_02_FULL_46_11b
ATTATAGTATTTATTTGTAAAAATTAAACAACCGGTTCTTCGGTGGCCGGTTTTTCAACCGCCGGAGCCGGTTCAGCAGCCGCGGGCGCCGCGGCCGGGGCTGATTTCTTGCCCTTCAAAGCTTCTTTTAAATTCTTGCCGGCTTTAAATTTCGGCACCACCACGGACGGGATTTCAATTTTCTGCTCGGGATTTCTCGGATTGACGCCGACCCGGCCTTTTCTGGCCCGGGCGGAAAACGCGCCGAAGCCGGTCAAAGTCACTTCGTCGCCGCCTTTAATTTTTTCCGTGATAATATCAAGCATGGAGTCAATCACGCCTTCAACTTCTTTTTTGGCCGCGCCGGTTTTTTCGCCGATTAATTCAATTAATTCCGCTTTGTTCATTTCTCACCCCCTTTCTTTTATATCGCGCCTGGCGCGATTTAAAGAGATTAGTTTATAATAAGTATAAAGCACTTATTAGCAGTATACTACACTCTGATTTTTCTGTCTACTCGGCCAATTTTTACCGCTTTTTTCGTCGCCGGGTCAATTTCAACCAAAACCGCCCCGACTTCCACCTCGCCCTCCTCGGGAATCTCAATCGGCGCGTTGGTTTGGGTCAAAAAACTTTTAATGATCTCCTCTTTTTTGTCCCCAATCACCGAATCAAGCGCTCCGACCATGCCGGCATCGGAAACAAAAGCCGTGCCCTGGGGCAGAATCTTGCAATCCGCGGTCGGAATATGGGTGTGGGTGCCCAAAACCGCCGAGACTTCCACCTCGCCCTCCTCGGGAATCTCAATCGGCGCGTTGGTTTGGGTCAAAAAACTTTTAATGATCTCCTCTTTTTTGTCCCCAATCACCGAATCAAGCGCTCCGACCATGCCGGCATCGGAAACAAAAGCCGTGCCCTGGGGCAGAATCTTGCAATCCGCGGTCGGAATATGGGTGTGGGTGCCCAAAACCGCCGAGACCCGGCCGTCGGCATACCAGCCGAAAGCCGTTTTTTCCGAACTGGCCTCGGCGTGGAAATCAACAATAATCGCGCCGATGTTTTTGGCCGGAATCTTGGCCAGAATTTCGTCAAGCTTGCGAAACGGGCAGTCAAAATTCCCTTTCATGAACACCCGGCCCAGCAGATTAATTATAACCACGGCCTTGGATCCGATTTCTATGATTTTATAATCAGCGCCGGGCAAACCCGGAGGATAATTGGCTGGCCGCAATAAGGCCGAATCTTTGATATTTAACAGGGCTTCGGCTTCGGGCTTGCTGAAAATATGATTGCCGGAAGTAAAAACCTGAACCCCGGCTTCAGCCAGCTCGGCCAGCGTTTTTTCGGTCACGCCGACGCCATGAGCGGCATTTTCTACGTTGGCCATGATTAAATCTGGCTGATATTCGTTTTTCAGCTCGGGCAGAATTTGTTTCATGGCCCGGCGGCCGATCTTGCCGATGATGTCGCCGAAGAAGAGGATTTTCATAATAGGGAATAGGGAGTTAGGGAGTAGGGAGTAGTTTGCGGGCAAAAACCCTACACCCTACCCCCTACTCCCTTGATATTACCTAGCGTATTCAATGATTCGTTTCTCTCTAATAACCGTGACTTTAATTTCGCCCGGATACTTCAATTCATCCTCAATTTTCTTGGCAATCTCTTTGGCTAATTTAATCGCCGCCAAATCGTCAATTTCATCCGGCATGACAAAAATTCTGATTTCCCGGCCGGCCTGAATGGCGTAAGCCTTGTCCACGCCGGCAAAAGTCGCGGCGACTTTTTCCAAGTCCTGCAGGCGCTGGAGATACTGCTCATAAGTGTCTTTTCTGGCTCCGGGCCGGGCGCCGGAAATAGCATCCGCCACTTTGACAATTACGGCCTCTAAAGTTTTAGGCGCGTCGTCATGATGGCCCCGGGCGATATAAGCGATTTCTTCGGACAGGCCGAATTTCTTTAAAATATCATAGCCGATTTCCGGATGAGTGCCCTGGACTTCATGGTCAACCGCCTTGCCGATATCGTGAAATAAGCCGCCTTTTTTGGCAATGGTCACGTCCGCGCCCAATTCCTGAGCCAGCATGGCGGATAAATGGGCGATTTCCAGGGAGTGCTGCAGAATATTCTGCCCGTAGCTCGTGCGGTATTTCAACCGGCCCAAAACTTGAACCAATTTCGGGTCAATGCCGGTGATGCCCAGTTCGTAAACCGCGTTCTCGCCGGCTTCTTTGATTTCAACGGCAATTTCCTTTTTGGCGTTTTCAATCGCTTCTTCAATTTTGACCGGATGAATCCGGCCGTCTAAAATCAGTTTGTCCAAAGCGCGCTTGGCGACCTGGCGGCGGATCGGCGAAAAGCCGGAAACGGTGATGGCCTGCGGCGTGTCGTCCACGATGATTTCCGTGCCGGTTAAGCGCTCAATGGTCCGGATATTTCTGCCTTCGCGGCCGATAATCCGGCCTTTCATTTCGTCTGAAGGCAGATCAATCACCGTCGTCGTGCTTTCGGTGGCGTGCGAAACGGCGCAACGCTGGATCGCCAAAGAAAGCATTTCTTTGGCTTTCTTGTCCAGTTCTTCGGCCGCGACGGAATTGAGTTTTTTTATGCGCAAAAGCAGGTCTTCTTTAATTTCCCGCTCCACGTTGTCCAAAAGGACTTTTTTGGCTTCTTCTTTGGTCAGGTTAGCAACTTTTTCCAATTTGGCTAATTGCTCTTCTCTAATCTTGCCGATTTCCGCTTTTAATTTTTCAACTTTTTCGGCTTTTTCCAAAAGCTCCTGCTTTTTATTTTCCAAATCCAAAAGCTTCTGGTCAAACAGCGCCTCGCGGCTCTCCAGCCGCTTTTGCAGCCGGCCCAGTTCCTGCTGGCGCTCTTTTTCTTCCTGTTTGGCCTCTTCAATGATTTTCAGGGCCCGGTCGTTGGCGCCGAGCAAAATTTCCTTCTGTTTGGCCTTGGCTTCATTGATTAAATTTTCAACTTTGGTTTCAATGGTGTCTTTGCGCTTCACCGCCCACATCTTGCGCAGCTGATAACCAAAAACAATCCCGCCGATGATGCCTAAAAACAGCGCGATTGCCAAATAAATTATTTGCATCATCTGTCTCCAGGGGAGACAGGGAAGCAAGCGGCTTAGTTGTGGAGATTTAAGAGGTAAATAATTGCCCCCGGATTATAAAATCCGGTTAAGAGATTCCAAATCAATTTTCTCGAAGTAATGGAATTTTATACGTTTGCGAGAATAATGAATTAAAGGGGAAATTTAAGCAATATTTCCTAATTATTTATCTCCCAAAGCCGAATTATCCCTGTTTCCGCTTAATTAATTAGGTCTTTTTAAATCTTAGCATAGAAAATGATTTTTGGCAAGCGATCGCGGACTTTATAATCCTGGCGCGCCATAAACCAAAAAACCGTCCCGAATTTATTGAAGGGGCGGTTTTTCGGTTAAAGACGAAATTATTGGCTTATTGGACGCAAGCGCCGTTTATCCAGCCGTTGGGACGCCGATGAATATCAGAACGATGATAACCTATCGGCTGACTTCCGGCTTTTACTGGCAGGCCCCGCTCACGCAAGTCTTTCCGGCCGGACAAGTATAAGTCCCCCAAGTCATAACCGGAACATAGTTAGGATTGATAGCATTCATATAGGTACAGAAAGATTCTTGCACTCTGTCAGGATAACTATAAGAACAGATATCAGTCATTGTAGTAGTAGCGCCAGTATAAATACGCCCAGTAGTGGTTCCATTTACTTCAAGATTTGCGCCGTATATAACTTTGCTATTATCGGGATCATCCGTAGCGGTGCAGGTCGCCGTGGCAATACAAGCGCCATTATTGCAGCCGGCCGGACAAGTAAAGCTTCTTTGGGCGCAAGCGCAGCCCGGGGGGCTGTAAGTTACGGCAAAATAATATTCCGTTACGCTGCTGCCCGAACAAGCATCCACATGGTCGCCGGTGGCGTCGGTGCAAGTTCCCTTAAAATAAGGCATATCAGTCCTTGACTGATTAAAGGATGGGTAACTCGCATCATCGGTATCGCGGCAAGTGGCGAGAGTTTTGGCTAAAGAATTATTATTTTCATTTGATTCTATCGCTTTATTGTCATCATCGGCCACAACGGCAATGCTATGATTTCCGCCGGCGCCGCCTAAATTATCGGCTATTCTAACTGACATGGAAGTGCCTGAAAGAGATAACTGATTGGTATAATCGGTAATGCCGTCAATGGTATATTTTACCCGAAACGGCCCGGCCGGCGCCGCCGTGTTATTATTTTTGATTTCAACGTCAATATTATTGGTGGACGTATAAAATATCCGGCTGATTTCCAAATCAGGCACAGGCAAGCAAGCCCCGTTATCGCAGCCGTTGAGGCACTTATAAGTCCAGTTGCTGACCGCCGGACTCGTGCTGGTGGCATTTTTCACGAATCCTTCCTGCAGGCGGCAGTTTCTCTTAGTGATGCCGTCTTCATCCGCTTTACTGCAGGCGGCGACTTTCGTTGATTGCCAGGTTGTTTTTCCCGAAACAACCGTGCCCACGTCAATCAGGCAAGTGTCTTCATACATCGCTTTGCTATAAGGATAACTATTCTTCTGGCAAGTAGCCGCGCTTCTGCGAGTAATGTCAAAATATTTGACATTGTCCAGCCCGCCGGTGTTGATAAGAAAGGTGGAATAATAAGGAATAGTCGCGGGATCAACATTATTGGCGGTTTCGTTTGATTCCGCGCAGGTCCAAACCGAACCGGGCAAAGTTACGACGCCGGCCAGGCCGCCGCCAAAAATACTGATGCCGACGGCCGCGGCCGAAACCGCGGCCACGGCAACGATTGCCAGCAAAGCGGTTTTTGATTTAACTTTAGTTTTTACCGTTGTTTGCAACGACATAAATTTTTAAATTTTAGAGGTCTAGATTTTAAAAAATATCTAAATTTAGTTATTTTTATCTCTTTGATTACCCTATTATTTATTGAGGCGCGCCAGCACTTTCTTAACTTAATTATACCATCCCCCCCCCTAAATATCAAATTTTATCGCTTCGCTATGTCGGAGTCCGAAGGACGAAGGCGGGCATCACGCCAGCCGGACTTAAAAAAGAGGGAGAGCCCCAGCCTGCGCCAGCAAGCTGATTCTCTCCCCGCTAAAAACAAAGCCGGGCTATTCGCCGAAAGTGACAAAACCAACCACTTCGCCGACGGCTTCAATCGGCTGGCCGTCCGGGCCCTGGACGAAAAAGGCAACTTCATTCTCCTGCCCGGTCGGCCGGCGGCCCATGGTAAACTGGGTATCGGCCGGCACTTCGCCGCTTTGGCGGGCTTTATCCAGCCGCCGCGACAATTCGTGATTTGCTTCGCTTGTGATATGCATCTTGCTTCCTCCTTTTTGTTTTGTCGTTTTGTTGAATATTTCAGACTCGCTGACCAAAGAGCGAAAAAAGCCAACCTTCTTGGGGAAAGATTGGCTTTTTTCGACCAAAAAAACTCTTGGGCAAGAGTTTTCTTCATCTTGTTATCTTCCCCGAAATATGCCCCGAAAAACGGAGCGGGCTGGAATTAGCACTTATCCGCCAAGGGCGGAAGTTGCCGGCTGCCATTGGACCAGTTTCCTTTTATCACGCCTCTCGACCCCTCGATAAACTCGGGGTCGTCTTGAGCAAAGTCGAAAGGCGACTAGCTCGAGGCGGATAGCGGCAGCACTCTTGATAACCTCTAGGTTGTTAATGATAATGGTATATTAGCAGATGGGGGGAAAAGTGTCAAGACTTTTCCTCAAGGCAGAGTTCCGCCGCTTCTTTGATATTTTCCAGCGCTTCTTTAATGGTTTTGCCCTGGCTGTAGCAGCCGTCAATTGTCGGGTTAGTGACAATGTAGCCGCCGCCTTCCTCTTCTTCCAAAATAACCGGAAAAATTTGATTTTGTTGTTTTGTATCCATATTTTATTGGCTTAATTTAACTGCCCTAATTTTATAATAAATCCAGGAGAAAAGCAATGTCCTTGCCCTACCGACCTATTACTTAATAATCTTATCAACAATCCCGTACTTCTTCGCTTCTTCAGCCGACATGAAATAATCGCGGTCCGTGTCTTTTTCAATCTTATTTAACGGCTGGCCGGTATGCTGGGCCAAAATCTGGTTTAAGCGGTCGCGGATCTTCAAGATATGCTCGGCCCGGATCTTAACGTCGGCCGCCTGGCCTTCGGCCCCGCCCATGACCTGATGAAGCAGGATTTCCGAATTCGGCAGGACAACGCGCTTGCCTTTGGCGCCCGCGGCCAATAAAACCGCGCCCATGGAAGCGGCGGTGCCGACGCAGATGGTTGTGATGTCCGGCTTGACGTACTGCATGGTGTCGTAAATCGCCAAACCGGCGGTGACTGAACCGCCCGGGGTATTGATATAGATTTTGATGTCTTTTTTCGCGTCTTCGCTTTCTAAAAACAAAAGCTGGGCGATGACGGTGTTGGCCACGGCGTCGTCAATCGGCGCGCCCAAAAAGATTATGCGCTCTTTTAACAAGCGGGAATAAATGTCGTAGGCGCGTTCGCCAAAAGATGATTTTTCGATGACGGTTGGGATGAGGTACATAAATTTTATTTATTAATTTTATCAAAAATTAAGATAATAGAACAAAAGAACACAAGAACAAGAGAACAAGCTAATTAAATTTTTGTTCTTTTGTTCTCTTGTTCTTTTGTTTTAATGTTCCAGATTAAACAACCTGCCAAACTCCCTCATCCGTCTTGACCAATTCGCCCCGAACCCGAAACCCCGCCGCCTTCCTATGTCCGCCGCCACCCAGGAATTGAGCCAGCCGGGCCACGTCAACCGAATCATCGCTAGTGCGCAGGCTGCCTTTGATATAGCCGTCCGGCTGCTGCCGCAAAATAAGAGTGGCTTTAATATCCGACAAATTGTTTAAAAAATTCGCCAGGCCGGCGGCCGCTTCGGCCGACCCGCCATCTTCGGGCAAATCTTCGCTGATAATCGTCATGGCCGCCACCGCCAAAAAGGGATTGTAATTAAGCCCCGCTAAGGCCTTGCCCCACGTCTGCAAAGCGCCGACCGTCTTGGTTTTAATAATGGAATCGCTTACCTGCGGCAGGGAAGCGCCGTCTGACAAAAGCCGCGAAGCGATGGCAAAAGATTGGTAGGTGGTATTGGGATTGGTGAAATTGTAAGTGTCGTAAATAATGCCGGCCAAAAGCGCACTGGCGGTCTGGCGCGAAATCGGCGCGCTTAAATTTTTGAAAAGCTGAAAAATAATTTCCGTGGTTGACACCGCTTCGGGCAAAACCAGATTGATGTCGCCGAAATGCCGGTTGGTTGAGTGATGGTCAATATTAATGATTGTCGGCCGAAAGGGGAGGGTGGAAAGAATCTGATCAAAACCGGCATGCTTTAAATCGCCGGCGTCTAAAATAATCAATAAATCAAATTGGACAGAAGCCAGTTCGGCCCAATCGGTAATCAGGGGCTGAAAACCGTTTAACCAGTCAAGCGCCGGCGGCGGTTGCTGGCGGCAGAATTTGGCGTGCTTTTTGCCCAAAAAATCAAGCCAATGGCCGAATGCCACCAAGCTGCCCAGGGCGTCGGCATCCGGCTGCTGGTGAGCGGCCAGCAAGATATTTTCGGCCTGGCTGATTTGGGAGTAAATTTTTTGGCTGATTGAAGAAATATCCATAGCCAGTCATCTTACTCCGATTTTTTAATCCGGTCAAGGAGCTCGTCAATTTCCGCGGCTTTGGCCTCGGTCTCGTCAATGGCAAAATACAAGCGGGGCAAAGGCTTTAGGGAAAGCTTTTTATTCAGTAAAAACTGCAAATGGCCGGCCTGGGCGGCCAATTTATCCAGAATTTTTTTGGTGTAGGCAACCGGCATGACGGAAAGCCAGACTTTGCCGTAGCGCAAATCTTTAGAGACTTCCACTTTAAGAATCGTGACCAAAGAATTTTTCGGAAATTCAATCTCGGTCAGCAGCAGAGTGCTTAACTCCTGGCGGATCAGTTCGTTGACTTGAGGGAGGCGGTGAGACATATTAAGCGAGATAAGCAAGATAAGCAAGATAGGCAAGATAAGGACTAAACTTAACTCTTATCTTGCTTATCTTGCTCGCCACGCTTCGCGGTCGAAGCGGGCTGAAAACTTATCTTGCTTATTTATAGTTTTTTAATCTTAACTTCTTCCTGATAAATTTCTAAAACATCTCCGACCTCAACAATCACCTTGCCTTCGTACTTCAGGCCGCATTCCTTGCCCTGGGGGACTTCATTGACATTGACTTTATTCATCTGGACTTGGGTGATTTGGCCCGTACCCAGTCTGACTTTGCCGCGGATGACATCGGCTTTGGTATTCGGCATAATTTTTCCTTTGGTGACGCTGCCACCCAAAACCATGGCGTTTTTTTCTTTGTAAAAAATCGCCAGGACTTTCAGCCGGCCGTAATCGGTCCGGATCACTTCCGGTACCAGCATTTTTTCCATTCGGGCTTTAATCTCATCAAGTAATTGGTAAATTATTTTATAAAGTTTGATTTCCACTTTCTTTTCCCGGGCTAAATTGTCCGCCGCCTGGTTGGGTTTGACGTGAAAGCCCAAAATTACGGCCTGGCTGGAAGCCGCCCGGTCAATATCGCCTTCGGTAATGTTGCCCAATCCTTTTTGAATAATCCTCAATGGCGCGCCGGGATTGTCCAGTTTAACCAAAGAGGCGATAATCGCTTCCAGGGAACCCAAGACATCGGCTTTCAATATGATATTCAAAGAATTGGGATCCGCTTCAGTTTTTACTTGAGGCCGGGTATAATCAACCGCCTGCTGGACCAGCTGATATTTTTTCACTTTTTTCTTTTTATCAACATCAGCCACCACCTGCAAAACATCGCCGACGCTGGGCGCGGCTTTCAGGCCGATGATTTTAACCGGCATGGAAGGCCCGGCCGCGTCAACCTCCTCGCCTTTGTAATTTTTCATCGCCCGGACTTTGCCGTAAAAAGTGTCGGTCACTTCCGCCAAATCGCCGCGGCGCAAAGTGCCGTTTTGGATTAAAACCGTCGCCACCGGCCCTTCGCCGCGGTTGATGTGGGATTCAATAATCGTCCCGACGGCCGGCTTTTC
>MHIR01000016.1:0-2940 GCA_001817615.1 Candidatus Buchananbacteria bacterium RIFCSPLOWO2_02_FULL_46_11b
CGGCGCGGAACGAGAAAACACGAAAACACGAAAATATAATTGTTTTCGTGTTTTTCATCGGTATTGATAAGAAAAATTAATTAAAACAAAGCAGGTCCATTTTCAAATAATTAAAAATCCAGCACGTGTTTTTGTGCTCTTTTAATTGTTACCTGATGTACGACAGAGGATTGCGCCGCACGCCGCCGGTGCGGACCTCGAAATGCAGATGCGGGCCGGTGGAGCGGCCGGTGGAGCCCATGGCGCCAATCTGCTGGCCGCGGCTGACGGTTTGGCCGGCGCCGACGTATAATTTGCTCATATGGCCGTAAAGCGTCTGCTGGCCGTTGCCATGGTCAATAATAATCATTTTGCCGTAGCCGCCGTTGTAGCCGGCGGCCGCGGCTTTGATGACCACGCCGCCGTTAGCCGCGTAAATCGGCGCGCCCAGGCTGCAGGCGATATCCACGCCCGAATGGCGCCAGGTGAAATATTGAGTGAGGCGGCGGCAGGTAGTCGGCCAAAGCAGGCGGCCGGTGGAAGCCGGAATGGCGCCGGTTGGCGCGTAAACGTTTCGGGCGGTATAAGCGGCGGCCGGGTAAATCTTTTTGCCGCCCGGCACCACCAGCTGTTCGCCGATTTGAATATCGTCGGCCGAAGCCAGCTTGTTGAATTCAAGAATTTTTTCCGCGTCAAGGCCGTATTTTTTGGCGATGCCGGCCAGAGTTTCGCCTTTCAGGACTTTGTGCCTGATGCCGGAGACCGGCAAAATCACTAATTTGTCGCCGGGCCGGATGACGGAATAGGCGCTTAAATTATTTTCCCAGATAATCGTCTGATTGCTGATGCCGAATTCCTCGGCGATTTGAGAAATAGAATCGCCCTCCCGGACGGCATAAACGATAATCTTGTCCCGCCGCCTTAAATTCTCTTCCACCGGCGAAAGAATCTGCCTGACCAAGGCGCTGTTCCCGGCCACGGTTTGCGGCGAGGTTTCTTCAAAATCCGGCCCGGCCTGGTCTTTTGGCGAACTGCCAACATCGGCCTGGCCCAGATAGCGGCTGATTTTTCCGGCGGCCGCAATCGGGCCCTCTTCTTCAATCGCGCCCAAATCCTCGGTCGTGATCAGATTGGAAATAATGCTGGTTTTATTCAAATCTTCGCGCCGCGATTCGTTGGCGTTCAGATTGGCCGCCAAAGTCAGGCCGGCGATGACGAGAATAATGATGTGGGACAAATAGCGGCGGGCAAAAGGATGAAGCAGCCAGTTGCGGCTTTTTTCCGGCGCGTAAAATTTGCCGGCGATTTTTTTTAAAGCCAGATACGACTTGTAGCCGGGCAGGATTATGACCCATAAAAAAAACCAGCCGGTTTTTTTTGCCGGTTTGGCCAGGAATCCCAGCAGTTTCGCCAGCCGGCCCTTTAAGAAAATCAGGCCGTGAAAGCCGGCGACAAAAAACTTAATTGATGCGATTTTGATTTTTTCGCTAATAAATTTCTTTAGTTAATTTTTAGCGATTTTCTAACAGCAATAATAATTTTAAAATACCATGTTTGGCGAAGGTTGTCAATCGCTTTGTTAAGCTGGATTCAATAAAGCAATAAAGCAAATTAAAAAAATATTATAATTTAAAACGCACCCTGCTGACAGGGTGCGGAGAGGGCATATCTTTCGGTCTCCTTAGATTTTATCTACATTAATTTTAGCCAAGAGGATTACTCCTCACGTAGGCAGTGGGTTGCATAAAGCAACTCTGCCTTTTTTGGGGTACCATAATTGGATACCCTGGCTTTTTTATGATAAAACATTTATTTTTTTATGTCAAGAGTGGGGTAGGTAACAAAAAGGGGATAATTTTTAAAGGCATGGCGCTCGCTTTCTGATATATACTTATATATGTAAAATTGGGGTATTATTAGGATTGATTTTAAATGAGATTTATGTTAAATTTAAATTACTAATCAATTAACTTTAAACTGATAATATGACCGAATTTCTCCTGATAATCCTCATTGTTCTGGTGCTCGCGTGCTTTGGCGGGCTGGCTTTTTTATTGAACAAAAACCTCAAAAGCCTGAAGGAAAAGCCCAGGGATGACTCCGGGCTTTTAATGCTGCAAAATCAGATAAGCGAGGTCAATAAAACCCTGGATTCAAAGTTAAGCGAATCAAGCCGGCAGATGCAGGTTCAGTTCGGCCAGAGTCTCGGCATTATCAAGGAAGTAACGCAAGAATTGACCAACCTGAAAGAAACCAACCGGCAAGTAGTTGATTTCGCCGATCAGCTGCAAAGTTTGCAGGATATTTTAAAAAATCCAAAACAGCGCGGGGTTTTGGGCGAGTATTATCTGGAAACGGTTTTGAAAAACGTGATGCCGCCGGACAGCTATAAGATGCAATATAAATTCAGCGACGGAGAAATCGTTGACGCCGTGGTTTTCGTTCAGGACAAGGTTATTCCCATCGACTCCAAATTTTCCTTGGAAAATTACAACCGCATCATGGAAGAAAAAAATCCGGCGGAAAAAGAAAAATTGGAAAAGCTTTTTACCAACGACCTGAAATCGCGCATCACGGAAACCGCTAAATACATCCGGCCCAAGGAAAACACCATGGATTTCGCCTTTATGTTCATTCCGCACGAAGCGATTTATTACGATTTGCTGATCAATAAAATCGGCGCGATCATCAACGAAGACACGGAAAGCTTGATTGAGCGCGCCGCCAGAAAATATCACGTTATCATTGTTTCGCCGACAAGCTTCCTTGCCTATTTGCAGACGGTTCTGCAGGGCCTGCGGGCCTTAAAAATTGAGGAATCGGCCAAAGAAATCAGAAAGCGCGTGGAACAGCTGGGTAAGCATTTGTTAAGCTACCAGACGTATCTTGACAAATTAGGCAGTAATTTGGGCACCACGGTCAATATGTATAATTCCGCTTCCAAGGAATTTAAAAAGATTG
>MHIR01000016.1:2989-4221 GCA_001817615.1 Candidatus Buchananbacteria bacterium RIFCSPLOWO2_02_FULL_46_11b
CATAAGTGGCTTTACCGGCCGCCGTCCGCCTGTTCAATCTGGACAGTCAGCCAGGCGCTTTTGGGGGAGAATTTGAAAGGCCTGGCGGAAAGCAACAACGGCTTTTATTTTTTGGCCGGCCGCCGGGAAATAATTGCCACCCGTCTGGACCGCTACCGCCCGGCGGAAAAAAAATTCCGGATTGCCCGAAAAGCCGCCTGGTGGCTGCGGCGGCTGCCGTTTTTAAAAATGATCGCGGTTTGCAACAACGCCGGCTATAATAACGCCGCGCCGTCAAGCGATATTGATTTTTTTATCATCATCCGGCAAGGCCGGCTTTATTTGACCCGCTTGCTGGTGACTTTGGCGGTTTCGCTTTTGGGCCGGCGCCGGCACGGCAAAAAAATCGCGGACCGCGTCTGCTTGAGCTTTTATATCGCCGATCGCCATTTGAATTTGGCCGATATCGCCCTGAAACCTGAAGATATTTATTTGGTTTATTGGTTTGCCACCCTGGCGCCGATTTATGACCAAGGCGCTTATCAGGAGTTTTTGGCCGCCAATGCCTGGCTAAAGGACTATTTGCCGAATTTTTACCCCGCGGCCCTGACCGGCCGGCGAAAAATTGAAGACGACTTTTTAATCAAATTCGGCCGTAATTTTAAAGAGAAGATTTTAGCCGGAATTTTTGGCGATGGGCTGGAGCGGTTAGCCAAGCTTTTGCAGCTTAATAAAATGAAAAAACACCCTTCTTTTGCTGGGAATGATTTTAAAGTCGTGATCAGCGATTCCCGGCTGAAATTCCACGAGAACGACCGGCGCCGGGAGTATTTAGCGGCGTGGGAGGAGAGGTTGGGCCGTTTGGGGATAAGTTAAGCGATAGCGCGAATAGATAATTTGAGGGCGTTGAATAATTATTCTTACCGGTTTATTATAATTCGGTGTTTGGCTAATTTTAGCGTAATAAAAGCGGATAAACCCCGCACCAAGCCCGCGACAGAGTCGGTAATTATGAAAAAAATTTGCGGGCGCGGAATCGGCTTCGCCTTACTTCTTTTGTATCTGAGTATGAATTATTGTCTTGATGCGGGGCAGGCGCGGATTAACCCCGTTAGAAATTTATTTCTAACGGGGTAGACGCGGATAACTTGAATTATTCAACGGTCTAAACTATAGTTTTAAATTTCAAATTTTAAATAATACTATTCCTCCGTGAGCTTGCTCCGAGGTTTCCTTGCAGGGAAAGTTTGAAA
>MHIR01000016.1:4248-11612 GCA_001817615.1 Candidatus Buchananbacteria bacterium RIFCSPLOWO2_02_FULL_46_11b
TGAAATTTAAAATTTAAAATTCACAATATGCTCAACTATTTCATAGACAGGAAAAATTACCTCATCTTGTTCTTTACCCTGGCCTACATCGCGGCGTTTTCCGCCCGCGGCCTGGCCCTGTCCAACTACGAGTTTTTGTATTACACGGCTTTGATGATTGCCATGATTTTTTTGGGCGTCAAAGTCGCCCGGCGGCTGCATCTGGCTTTTTTTATTTTAGTCAATTTGTCAGTCTGGGGATTTTTGCATTTATTGGGCGGCAATTTTTATTTAAGCGGCGGGGTGCGGCTT
Source organism: Candidatus Buchananbacteria bacterium RIFCSPLOWO2_02_FULL_46_11b (assembly GCA_001817615.1). GTDB lineage: Bacteria > Patescibacteriota > Patescibacteriia > Buchananbacterales > UBA6539 > 02-FULL-45-11b. Next base: position 4,540 of record MHIR01000016.1, read on the forward strand.
TATGATTTTTACCTGATTCCCAATTTTTTCCGCTACGACAATTTCATCCATCTGTACGCTTCTTTTATCATCACTTTGGCCCTGTACAGCTTGCTGGACAATTTCACCCACGAGCAGATCCGCCGGCGCTACTGGCTTTTTTCTTTTATTTTAATTTTAATGGCCGCGGGCCTGGGGACATTCGTGGAATTAGCCGAACCTTTGGCGGTGATCGCCCTGGGCGCGACCGGACAAGTGGGAGATTATTTCAATAACGCGTTTGATTTATTTTTCAATCTTTTCGGCGCGGTTTTGGCCACGATTATCGTTTATTACTACCAGGAGCGCCCGAAATTTCTCAAAAAATTAAATGCCGCGGCTGACAAAAACAATTGAATATCTTTTTTATCTGTTTGTCTTTTTATTGCCCTGGCAGACGCGGCTGATTTGGCAGGAGGCGGATTTAAACGGCGCGGTTTGGGAATACGGCCGCTTTTCTTTATACGGCACGGAGCTTTTACTCTGGCTGATTTTATTTTTATACGGCATTTGGTTGATTTTTGGCCGGCGGCTTAAAAAGATTTCCGCGGCCGAATTTTTTTCGCGTCTGAAGAATCCCGCTCATCTGGTTTATTGGCTTTTAGCGGCCTTTTTATTTCTGGCCGGGTTTTCCATTCTCTGGGCGCTTGACTGGCAGCTGGCTTATTTGCGCTGGCTTACTTTAATTGAAGCCGGCGCTTTAATGTCTTTAATTTTGGTCTTTAATTTTTCTTTAAAAAAAATCGCGCTTGCCTGGGTGGCGGCTGCTTCGGTTCAAAGCGTTTTTGCCGTCTCCCAATTCTTCTTTCAATATACTTTTGCCAATAAGTGGCTGGGCTTGGCCGAGCACCTGCCCGCGGCTTTCGGCTCCATTGTTTTAGAAACCCAAAGCGAGCGCTGGTTGAGATCTTACGGCAGTCTGCCGCATCCCAATATTTTAGCCGGGTTTTTAGTCATTTCTTTGCTGTTTTTGTTCTGGCTGGCTTATTTGGCAAAAACCCGCGGGCAGCGGATTTTTGTTTTAACCGGCCTGCTGACAATCGCGCCGGCCTTGTTTTTTACTTTTTCGCGCAGCGCCTGGCTGGCTTTGGCCGCCGGCCTTTTATTTTTATATTTTTGGCTGGAAAAAATAAAAGAGCGGCATTTCAAGCCCGTATTTTTAAAAATGGTTTTTTTAACCGCTTTGATTTTTATCATTTTGGCCGCCCTGCTTTGGCCGCTGGTTTTAACCCGCCTGCGGGGCCAAGAGCGGCTGGAAGACGCGTCCATCAGCCAGCGCCTGGCTTACACCGAGCAGGCTCTGACCTTGATTAAAAGCGACTGGCTTTTGGGGCAGGGGCTGGGCAATTACACTTTGGCGGTTTACCAAAAAATAAATTCCGCCTGGCCGGGCTACGATTACCAGCCGGTCCATAATCTTTATCTTTTGGTCCTGGCGGAGCTGGGAATTTTTGGCGCCGCGCTTTTGGGCCTGATTCTGTTTTTGCTGCTTAATTTTTTGAACCGGGTTTCGTCTTTGGAAAAAATCGTCGGCTTTTTGTGCCTCTTTGCCGTTTTATTTATCAGCCTGTTTGATCATTATTTCTGGACGCTTTATTTCGGCGTGATGGTTTTTTGGCTGGTTTTGGGTTTGAGCCTGAAGCAACTAAGAGGAGAGGCGGAATAGTTAATTTAGCGATTTTTTATATTTATTCACCGCTTGTCCGCATTTTAAGACATTTTATTTTTATTTGAATTTTTGCTATAATAAAGTTATGAACGCACTGCTAAAAAAATGCAATTTAGGCCAATTTTTCACGACAAATTCAGATTACATTTTACGGGGTTTTAGCAGATTTGTTAAGGGGCAAGGATGTTGCCGACCCGTTTGCCGGCAACCATGATTTGCTGAATTGGTCAAAAGCCAATAACTGTAAAAAGATCATTGGCTTTGATTGCGATAAAAATTATGTCGACGATGACAAAGTTTTTTATAATGACTCAATAAACTCGCCGAAAGACTATAAGTTTGTCTGTACTAATCCTCCATATTTGCATAAAAATAAAGCGCCAAAGGAGGTCAAAGAAAAATTTTTTTTCGAAAAAAATTTTAACTTTGAAGATTTTTATAACTAATTTAAATAATTATGAGATTAATAAACCTAATAGTAGAAGCTCTTAAAAACATAAAATATCCTTTAACGCAGGGTGAAATTTTAGAATTAATAGAAAAAAATCCAAAACATAAATATTGCGAAGAGTTTTCTCGTGTTGCAGTCCCTCGTTCCGCTATCGCAAGACAATTAACCAAATATTCCAGTGGATCAAAGCCAATAATAAAAAAGGTTGAAGCAAGGAAGTTTCAATTAATAGCAGAGGATGTTCCTAATGAAACATTATTAAAAGAATTTGACCTCCATCCAATTTTGGTTAAATTTGCTTTTGATAGATTTAACGTTTATTCTAAAACAATCAATGCTGTAAAAATAAAAACAAGAGGAAATAAAATTAACAAATGGTCAAATCCCGATATTGCTGGGATTAATTTTTCTTTACTTAATTTGAACGACCTTTTCCAGTCTGAAGTCGAAAAACAAGGCATAGTATCAAATAAAGTCGCGCAGTTTTTTAGTTTTGAATTAAAATTAAAAATTGACAAATCAAATTTAACGGAGTGTTATTTTCAAGCAGTATCAAATTCAAGCTGGGCAAATTTTGGGTATTTAGTTGTAGGCGATTTAGATAAAAATAAAAATTTTATTTCAAATTTAGTTAGATTAAATAGCGGATATGGAATAGGCGTTATTCATTTAAACATTAATGAACCTGAAAAAAGTGAAATTATTGTATCAGCAAGAGAAAGAGAGGCAGTTGATATAAATTTTATGAATTATCTATCAAATATAAATAAAGATTTTTACAACTTTATTAAAATATCTAAAAAAATAATCAATACTAAAAAAATAGAAAATGATTTTTTTGATAAAAAATTAATTTGACTCAAATCGTATGAAGAAATTTATTATTCAAGTTTCACATACCGAATATGCTAAAATTGGAATAGAGGCAAAAAATAAACAAGAAGCAGAAGAATTAGTGTTTGAAAATATAGATTGTGCGGGCTGGGGAAATGATGAAACGGAAATTATAGATATTGAAGAAATTAATAATGATAATAAAAATAAGCGTCAAAAATCCGATTGATAAATATTTTACGGAATTATCAAGAATTATCGGCAGATTTTCCAATTGTTCCGAATTCGCTTGTTTTGTCAATGCCTGCGATAATACCATAGATGAAGTGAAAAATGAAATAACGCTGCTTAAAAGAATTGCCGAAAGATATTTTTCTAAAAGGATACTCAATGAAATGGCGCCTGAAGAGTGGATCCAGGCGATTTTAGACACGAATTCATCCCGCAAAAAAGGAAAATGCGGAGAAAATAAATTGATTAGTATCTTGAAGAAGTGCGGTTTTAAAGAGGTTTTTGAGTGGGATGATTTTTTTAAGGCCGATTATTGCGCGGTAAAATTTTTCAAGAAATTCAGCTTGAAAAATGTCCGTAAAAGTTTAGGCGTAAAAATCAAAACCAAGAAGCAAAATAAAACGCTTGATTTGATCATTAAGGCGAAAAATAAGATATTGCTTTGCGAGGCCAAGCACTTAAATACCTCGGGCGGCGGCCAAGACAAGCAAATATCCGAATTAATTGAAATTCTCGGGCTTAATGAAAAAAATGGCATTTCTTACATTTCTTTTTTGGACGGCAATTACTCCAATATTCTATTGGGAAACAGCGGCCATGGCGACAAGATAACGACGCAAAGAAAGGAAATAAATAAATTTCTTAAAAATAATCCAGGCAATTACTGGGTGAATACCGCCGGTTTTGAAAAACTTATTTCTGATTTAAAATAAATTTGATTTTTTGTTAAAATAATAAAAAAAAGAGCCGGTTTAGTAAAACCGGCTGGCTAAGAGAGTTTACAAGAGTTGTCAATTATTTGCGCTTCCTCGCTTATCCGCCGCGCCGAAGACATGGCCGCAGTCCGCGCAGATTTCCCGTTCCCCGTAATCCTTACAATCTTTCAGCGCCAGATTGCCGATTTCCCGGTTTGCTTCCATTTCTTCTTTTCCAAAAAAGAATTTTTCGGCGCGATTTTTGGATTGGCAGCGGGGACAAGGATTTTTTGGGTCAGGCCGAAAGATAAATATCAACATAAAAACCAAGATAATCGCCACGGCAATTCCAGGCAGCATTTTCAGCATATTTTTACTCCTTTCAAAGAGCGCTTTAAAAAGCGGTTTGCGGTTTATTATCCCTGCTTTTGGTTTACTCCTAAACGGAAAAATTGTCAAGTCCATTGTCCGTTAAAAAATAAAAAAGCTCCCTTTTAGAAAGAGAGCTTACTTTGAAATATTTGCCGAAATAACGGGCGAGCCGTGATATTGCCATTCGGACATAAGCGGGCAAAAGACGATTTTTCGGCAGCCGGCGCTATCGGTCAAAATAACCGCCGCCAAAGCGCCGCCGCGGCCGATTTTTTCTTTGACGGTTCCGGCAATCGGTCCTTTGCCCCAGCCAATTTCAAAGGCGATTTTTTGGCCGATTTTAACCCGGGCCAATATCTTCCTGATTTCATCGGCATTCATTCTTTTCATCTCGTCCTCTTTTCTTTGGCTTAGTCGCGGTGTTTCCGGCGGCAAAAGGGGCAGCGGTCTGATATGGACGCGGCTTCTTCCCGGTAGCCGCAGGCGCAGCTGATTTTATAAGCGCCTTTTTCTCTGTTTAAAAAGCATTCGGCCGGCCGGCTGCATTTCGGGCAAACGGCGCGGCCGGCCCGGTTTCTTCGGCTGATTATGGCCGGCGCCAGGACGAAAATACAAAAGCCGGCGGCGACAATGAGCGAAATTTCAGCGATAACAGGCATGGGCTTATCCTCCTCTGGTTTTGTGTGGTTATTCAAATTTACCCTTCTTTTGTTAGTTTGTCAAGATATTTTTATTGACGAATGGATAGCACGGATGCTTTATCTGTGATATCCGTGACTCCTCGGCCTTGCAGTAAGATTCAAGGCCGCCCCGAGCAGAATCGAGGGGCGGCGAGTTCGGGGCATCCGTGCTATCCTCTCAAAAAAAGCCACAAGACTATGTCTTGCGGCCGGCGTCTTTCTGCCCCTTGCGGGCAAGTTTTTTTTGCGGCGGCGTGCCTTTGCGCCACATATAGGCGGAAATGGCAATCGTCACAATTATACAAAAAAGTGCAATAGCGGCGATAAACATTGCCGCCTCCTTTCCGGTTGTGGTCTCCAATATTTGCCCCCCTATATTTGGTTTACCGCTTTATTGTCTTCTTGTCAAATTTGAACGGGGCAGATTAAATTTGAGCTGGGTGTTTAAAAGGTATTATGTTTACATAGAACTAATATTAAGGGATTTTTATATGAACTTAACTTGATAATCTTGCTATAATATGTATATAAGGAAAGGGCAAATAAAATTATGGAAACAACAACGATTCTTCCCTTAATCAGCTCAATTTTTGTTTTTTATCCTGGGTTTTTCGTATTTTTTAAAGATTCCAGGTCAATGATTAATATTTAATGATATTTTATTCCGCCATAATTTAGAAATTTTGTCAAGACTTGACAAGATTTTTAAATTAATATAACATTTAAGTACATTCGTTATATATTTTTTTCCAAGCAAGAAAGAGGGCTCCCGTCAGGTGGGGCAAGCAGTCGTGAGGCCGTTCACAAAAAAGTCCCATGGCGTTACATGACCAAGTGCCATGGCCAATGCCATGAAGACTGAACGCGATCAAAGCGATATCCTGAAAGTTTTTTTACGACCAAGTCAAATACACTTGGTCTTTTTTTACCCCGTTAGAAAGTAGTAAAAAAATGAAACATTTATATTTTTAATAACCAATGAATTTTTTAATAATCTGATAATTGTTAAAAATAACTTTCTAACGGGGTAAAAAAAGAAGGCAGATTGTTCCGCCTTCAACGCAAGGTGCGCCAGGCGCCTTAATCAGGCGCGCCGGGGAATGAGATTCGTTAGGGGTTCGGCCATAATGCAAAGTATGGCCAGCGCCAAACAAAACGCGCCCGCCGCCCAGAAGGCGATTTCATCTTTCAGGCCGGTCCAGCAGCCTTTTCCCCATTCCAGCTGGATATGGTTTATAATCATTTGGCCGGTAAAACCGACCGCCAACAGCAAAGAGCAAACTATTTCCCGCAAGATTCTCATGGTTTTCCTTCCTTCCTTTTCAGAGTTCTGGTCTTTTCAGAGTTCTGGTTATCTTTTACCGCTTCTTGGTTTGCCGCCGAAATTCACGGAAATCGTCGCCGCGAAAGTATTAATATCCGCGGTGTATCGCTTTTCCCTTAAGCCTTTTTTGACTTCGTTATTGCCCCAGGCGCGAGTCCAGCTCAAATTTACTGAAGAATTATCATTGAGCTGGCAGCTTACTCCCAAAGCCGTGTCCCAGCCGGGAACGTCTAAGGTAAGAGTGTCCGTTGTTTCATCAGGAATACCTTGGGATAGCCAGCCGAGGCCGGCTCTGGCCGACCAGCGCTTGTTCAGCCGGTAGTTAAAGCCGGTATGGCAGGCCCAGGTATCTTGCCATTTGAGCTTAAGCGGCTTATGGATTCTCAACTTGTCAAATTTCAAAACCACGTCATTGGCCGTCTTGGAATAGTTGAAAAAGCCGAGATCGCCCACGGCTTCCAGCCGACCGGTAAGCTTGGCGCGGAAAGCCAGTTTCCAGCTGGCCGGAAATTCCAGGTCGGCATTGAAATCATCGCGAACAGCCAATGGCCCCAATGAAATTTTGGAGCGGCCGTCTAATTTGGCCGTCACCTCGCTGTCGTATTCCAGGCCCAGACGGAAACGGTCGCTTGGCTCGTAGAAGACGGCCAACGCCCAACCGGCGCCAAAGCCCAAGGCCCGATTATTGGTATAAACCGGCAAGGGATGGCGGTTAAGGTCAAAGGGCGCCTTGTAAATCACCATCGGAAAGCTTAAAATCAAGCCCGCGCTTAATCGCCAGTCGTTAGTCAGCCAAACG
>MHIR01000017.1:0-7435 GCA_001817615.1 Candidatus Buchananbacteria bacterium RIFCSPLOWO2_02_FULL_46_11b
AATCAAATCAAATATTTTTTTATTGGCACTTCAATTGGTTTTTTCGGCGGTAGCTTTAGTTTTTTGCCTGTTTATCATTTAGACCTATACCCAACTTTAAATTTATTAGTTTCTCTTTACCCGCCAATTGTTGCCTACGCCATCCTTCATTACCGCCTCATGGACATCCGCGTCGCGGCCAGAAGTATTTTTATTTACGCTGGTATCGCCGCTTTTTCTTACGGCATCTTCTATTTCCTGACTGGGTTCTACAATTACGCCTTTGGCAGCGTTTATTCTTCCGGCGCCTATATTGCCAGTCTGATTATCGCCCCGCTTTTTGTCCTTGGTTTTTACGGCATTGATAAATTGATAACCAATTTTTCCAACAAATACCTTTTCGCCGGCCTTTACAATTATCAGGCCACAATCAATAAGCTCTCCCAGGAACTAAACTACCTTAATGACCTGGATCAGATTATCAATTTAATCGTTGATTCCATCAAACAAACCATGCAGCTGGACCGCGCCGGGGTTTTATTAATTGATCCGCAAAGCAAACCAATTCACTATCAAATCGCCAAAGTCATCGGCTTTAACGAGCAGAACGGCATCTCATTAGTTCAGGACAACTTTTTGACCAAATATCTGGAAAAGAATCAAAAGCCATTAGTCAGAGATGAGCTGGCCCTAATCGCCCGCGACGTTGAAGACCCAAAGGAGAAAACCGGATTTGAAAAATTGAATAGTCATATGAAGCAGATTGAAGCTTCACTCTGCCTGCCTTTATTGAGCAACCGGCAGTTAATCGGCATAATTGTTCTGGGCGCCAAGCTTTCCAACGATGCCTACACCGAAGAAGATTTGGAATTATTAAGCACCTTGTCTTACCAGGCCGGCATCGCCGTTGACAACGCCCGGCTTTATAAAGAAATTCAAGATTTCAATGAAACCTTAAAACAAAAAGTTGATGAGCAAACTAAAGATATCGGCGAGAAAAATAAATATTTGCGGGAATTGCTCAATATGAAATCCGATTTTTTGCGGGTGGTCAACCACCAGCTCAACACGCCGCTCTCGGTTTTAAACGGCGCTTTTTCCCTGATTAAGGAAAAAGCCATTAAGCCGGAAAAAGGCATGAAAATCGCCGCCGCCGGCTTAAGCCGGATCAACCAGACGGTTTCGGATTTCTGGGACGCTTACGAGCTGGAAGGCGAGAAAATGAAGATGAATCCGGAGAAAACCGACTTGGAAGAGATCATTGACAAACTGCTGGCGGAAAAGAAAAATCTTAAACTGGCGCAAGACAGAAATCTGCGGCTGGCGGTTGAAAAACCGGATTTCAAACTGCCTTTAGTCTGGTGCGATCCCAAAAAGATTGAGCACGTCGTTTCCAATCTGTTAGACAACGCCGTGTTTTACACGCCCAAAGGCGAGGTGGCGATAAGTTATGAATTAATTGGCAGCAAGCTCTTAAAAGTCAACATTAAAGACACCGGCGCGGGCATTGCCGCCAAAGACAAGGAAAAATTGTTTCAGAAATTTTCCCGGGGCACCGGCGCGACCAATCTGCATCCCGACGGTTCGGGCCTGGGGCTTTACATCGCCAAAAAAATCGTTGGGGGCAATGACGGTGAATTGATTTATTCAAGCGAGGGCCTTAACCAGGGATCAACTTTCAGTTTTACCCTGCCCCTTTACCAGAACCAAAAAATCAGTTTGGAAAAGCAGGCGGAAAAAAAGATCGGCGCGCGGGAAGAAGTGACTATTTTTGAAAAAAATCTTTAATTTTTAAATTTATGGCCAGAACCAACGTCATGAAATCAAATAAAGGCCGGATTCTTTTCATTGAAGACGAACATAATTTGGTTGACATGTATCATGATTACTTTTTGCAGAATGGCTATGATTTCTTGTCCGCCGCCAATATTGAAGAAGCTTTGGCGGTCACGGAATTTGAACAGCCGGACGCGGTTTTGCTTGACATCATCATTCCGAAAGAAGAGGACGGCTGGATTAACATGATTGCCGAGCAGGGCTATGACTACTTGGCGGCGGTTAAAAAAAATCCGAAAACCAAGGCCGTGCCGATTGTCGTTTTCACCAACCTGGACACGGAAAAAGACCGGGAAAAATGCGAACAAATGGGCGCCGCGGCTTATATTTTCAAGCGCGAGATTGAACCCCGCAAATTATTGGCCACCGTGGCGGAAATCATTAAAAAGGACCGGGAAAAGAAAAAGCTGTTTCAGGCGAATGGGACTTGATTTATAATAACGGCAGATATAATAAATTTATTTGACTAACTAAGGATAAAGTGTTATTCTAAAGAGAGAAACAAGGATAAAATTTCACTCTAAATTTTAATATTTAATCTCATCTCAAAGGAGGTGCAAACCAAGTGGCAGAAGTCAAAAGAAAGAAAAGCGAAACTTTTGAGAGCTTATTGCGGCGGTTTCACAAGAAATTGCAGCAAAGCGGCCGGCTGATCCAATCCCGGAAAATCCGTTTTTACGAGCCGCCCAAAAGCCGGACCAAAATAAAACGGGAAGCTTTAAGGCGCAAAGAAATCACGGTCAAGCGGGAATATCTCAAAAAAATCGGCAAATTAAAAGAGGAGAAATCATCTCCTTCTTATCGTTAAACTTATAATTGAGAGCGTTGATTAATTGTTTTTAACAGTTTTGACTGATTTCATGTTTATCTTAATCTTAGTTTAGCTTGGTAGAAGCGGATATACGCGGATTAAAACGCAGATAGACGCGGATATTTGTAAATTTTTTCAGGTAATTTGAATAATTTGCCATTGAATATTGATTCCGCGTTGATCCGCGTATATATCTGCGTTAATCCGCTTCTATCCCGCTAGATTAAACCAAAGTTTAAACTTAGATAATCCATTATAAATAGTTATTCAACAGCCTAAATCTCAAAATGGAGGTAAAAAAACAGTTAGAAAGCGATTTTCTCCAGGCATTCAAAGGCAAGAATGAACTGGCGGTTTTGGTATTGCGCCAAATAAAGACCGCCTTAACCAATGCCGAGATCGCCAAAAACCGGCAGGCCTTAACCGAAGAGGAAGCGATTAAAGTCATAAAAAGCGAGGTTAAAAGGCGCAAGGATTCGGCAGCTTTGTATATTCAAGGCGGCCGGCCGGAATTGGCGGATAAAGAAAACAAGGAAATTGAAATCCTCGCCAAATATCTGCCCGCGGATTTGGGCGAGGATGTAATTATCAAAAAAATCGCCGAAATTATCAGCCAAACCGGGGCTTTGGGCCCGCCGGACACCGGCAAAGTTATGGGTTTGGTCATGAAAGCCCTGGCCGGGCAGGCGGACGGGAATGTGGTGTCAAGGTTAGTTAAAGAGGAATTGGGGAAAATCAAGTAGATTTTGTGGTTAATAAAGTTTAAGCGGATTAAAAGGTTAAAATTACAAGCACCAAATTTCAAATTCCAAACGCTATCCGAAGAGGTTTTGAATTTTGGTCATTGTAATTTGCCTGCCCGCCATGCCGTTTACATTTTTTGTAGATAAATCCGTTAAAATCGGATTAAAATGTTTATTAAATAATCCAAGGCAATGGCGAGGCAGGCGGGTTTGGAATTTGTGATTTGGAATTTGGTGCTTAAGGCCGTTAAATATCACCAAGATGTTTATTTATAAAACTTGATAGATTTTGCAAGACAAATCATTTTATTTAAAATATTTATTTCAATAAAAAGGAGAAACATTTATGAATAAAACAAAGAAATTTAAAGGTTTGCGAAATTTTCAAAGCCGTAAAGCCGCCAAGTATTTTTTAACGCTGGCGGTTTTATTTTTGGCTCTGGCCGGCCCGGCTTCGGCTTTAGATGTCGGCCTGCAATACGGCACCTATACGGGCCTGGGCACCCAGGATATCCGCGTCACGGTCATGCGCATCGTCCAGATATTTTTGGGCTTAGTCGGCCTGATTGCCCTGATTTTGGTGATTTACGCCGGCTACATGTATATGACTTCGGCCGGCAATGTCGAAAAAATTGAGATGGCTAAAAAAACCCTGAAAAACGCGGCCATCGGCCTGTTTATCATCTTTTTCGCTTTTGCCATTGTCAGCTTTATTATCGGGGTTTTAACCGGCGCTTTGGGCGGCGGCGGGGGACAACCGCCGTCGGGTCCGCCGACCGGCTGTGAAAATTGCGGCTATCTGGGCGGCGGCATTATTGAAAGCGTTTATCCTTTGCCTAACGCCAAAGAAGTGGCCAGAAATACCAGCCTGATGGTGACTTTCAAAGTGCCGATGGATCCCGGCACGATAATTGGCAACGCGCCGGCAACTTGCAGTCCGGCCAGTCCTTGTTCGGGCAATTTAGTGTCAAACAACGTCAAAATTTATGAAATCAGCAAGACGGACGCCGGCAAACTTGGCGACACGGATGTTTTGGCTTCCAGCCCGGACGGCAGAACTTTTGTTTTCCGCCCGGTAAATTATTTGGGCGACGGCATAAATAACGTCTGGTATGCGGTTAAACTGACCAATGGCATTGAAAAAGACAATAATGAAAGCGCTTTTCCGGGCGCCGGCGGCAGTTTTACCTGGCGTTTTGAAATCGGCTCGTTTTTGGATCTGGATCCCGCGGCCATAAGCAATGTTTTTCCCCGGCCGGATGATTTAAGCGACAGCTATTCTACCACCGCGGCCGTGCAAGCCGAAGGGAAAATTACGGTTACCGCCCAGCCGAATTTCGCCGAAGCCGCGGCGGTAACCGAAATTGTCAAAGAAGTCGGCCCCAATCTGACAATCGCCGGCAATTATAATTGCCTGATTGACACCTTGGTTTGCATTTCTTATGAAGCAAGCGCCTTTGCGGTTACTCCCAGAACCGGAGCGGATTGTTCTTCCGGCGCCAGTTCCGGCCATGGTTTTGTGGTTAATCCAGTTATCACTAACGGCGCGCTTAATCTCGGCTGCGGCTTAATCGCCAATTTCAGCGGCCTGCCGGCCCCGGAAACCGCCGGCAATCTCTGGCATTTCAAGGCGATTGCCGCCAAAACCGCCGATACTTTGACGGTTGATTCCAAAAGATACACTTTTGTCAATGCGCCGACCGCGCCGGGCGACGGCAAAATTCAAGTAAGCACGAGTTTAGCCAATACGGCCACCGCGATTGCCGGTAAAATCCAATTGGATACCAATAGTTTGGGCGTGAATGCTTTTGCGGCCGGCAAAGATGTCACTTTAACCGCTAAAGTGGCCGGGATTTCAGGCAATGCTATTCCCATAAGCGCCAGCGGCAATTGGGCGGCAGTCACGCGGATGCAGGGCGGCGCGCCGTTTTCTTACAGGCCGACAACCCAAGACGCGCCCGACCAGCCGCGCAACGCGGTTGTCAGCCTGACTTTCAGCGAGCCGATTAATGTTTCCGAAGCAACCGCCGATACCGTCAAGGTGGAATATGACAATGGCGGCGCCTGGACGCCGGTTTTGGGCAAATATTTATACAGCAACAATTATCAGACCGTGGAATTTTTGTCCGACAATGCCTGCACGGACGGCAGCGGCAATCCAATTATTAATTCCTGCGGAGAGAAAATTTACTGCCTGCCGACGATTGAGCCGGCGCCTTACAAAGCCACTCATTACCGCGTGACGGTTAAAGCCGGCTTGTTAAAAACCTGTACGGCTGATTCGGAATGTCTTGATCAGAATTATAAAATTTGCGCTGATTTGTCCGGCGGCGGCAAAGCCTGTCAAATGCAGTCAGGCGGCCAGCCGGTGGCTTTTTATCCTGAAGCTCACGAGACCGCGCCGCTTGGCATTGTTGACGCGGCCAATAATTCCTTTAACGGCAATAAAAACACTTACATTTTTAACAATAAAACTTTCGGCCAAGCCGAGGGGCCAAAAGAGCAAAGCAGTTGGGAACCTTATAGCTTAAATGATAAAGCCGCTAATACCGGCGATGATTTGGTCTGGGAGTTTTATATCAATAAAAATATTGATCTGGCCGGGCCGGCCGTGGAAACCATCCAGCCCAATATTGTGGAAGCTAATATCAGCCTGACGGCGCCGGCCACGGCCGAGTTCAAAGAGCTTCTAATGTCAGCCACCTTAAAGCCGGGCAGCAATTACCGCGACGGCCAGTGCTCTTGCGCCGCGGATGACCAGTGTCCGGCCGGCCAAACCTGCGATTCGGCAATCAGCAAGTGCAAGAGTTCGGAGGGAGAACAAGCCTATTGCCTGGAAGACAAAGAATGCCCAAAGGTTAGCGGCCAGACGCCCCAGTGCGTCAATAAAAAATACGTCAGCTTAATCAACCGCTCCGCCTGGCAGGTGGGCTGGTGGGTGGCGCAGGCGGGCATTGATACAAGCTCGCCTCTGGACGAATACGCCGATAAAACCAAAGCTTATTTGGAACATACCCGTTTGGCCGAAATCACCAATTACGGCGCCGAGCTGGGTTCGGGCATTAAAGACATTTACCAGAATTGCTTTTTGCCGTCCGAAGGGCCGGGCAAGGATTCAGCTCCGGTTTGCGGCACGGATGCCGGCAAGCCTTATTGCTGCAACGGCGCGCCGATGGATAAAGCGGCTTGGGCAGGGTCGGAGTGTTTTACGGGGTATTAGGGCAGTTATTAAACAAGATTGGGGCTTTGAATTAAAAAAACAAATAAAAATAGTTCCTCCCCTTAAAGAGGGGAGGACAGCCCGCCTGCCTCGCCATTAACATGACAATCAATAAAAGTATTTAGTCCTGATTTATTTGGATATATTTGAAAAGATGTGAACGGCATGGCGGGCAGGGAGGGGTTGGTTTCCCTTTTACCTTAAAATTATAACCACCCCTGTCCCCTCCTTGAAAAGGAGGGGAACTAATGACGAGTCTGAAAAAAAGAGCTTAGCCGATAATAAATTCTGGAACTGAAGACGAGGTTGGGAAGCGAAATTAGCCGATTGGAGAATTCGGCACTTAATTATAAGCATGAAAAAAATAATAAAAACAAAAAAATTATTTTTACCGGTATTGCTGTTAGCCGTACTTGCCGGTTTTTTGATTGCCCCGGCGGTTTTGGCCGCGACGGTGGGTTTGGAATACGGCACTTATACGGGCTTGGGCACGAGCGATTTGCGGGTCAGCGTGATGCGGATTGTCCAGTATGTTTTGGGCTTTTTAGGCATTCTGGCCGTGGTTATTATCCTTTACGGCGGATTTGTCTGGCTTACTTCCGCGGGCAGTGAAGAAAAAATCGCCGCCGCCAAAAAAATATTAATTAACGCCGTCATCGGGCTGGTGATCATCTTTTTGTCTTTCGCGATCGCCAGCTTTATCATTAATCAATTAATTAGCGCCACCGGCGCGGGGCCGGGGAGCCAGGCTTGCGTTCCGAATGAATGCGCCGGCTGCTATTCGCGCTGCAACGATACCGGGTCGGGCAGAGTCTATGATGCCAGTTGCGGCGGACCAGGCTGTTC
>MHIR01000017.1:7466-10953 GCA_001817615.1 Candidatus Buchananbacteria bacterium RIFCSPLOWO2_02_FULL_46_11b
TTTGGGCGGTTTGGCCCAAGGCAAAGTCGGGGATTACGCGACGATTGAAGGCTGGTATTTCGGCGATTATCAAGCCGGAATAAGCCAAGTGAATTTGGATACAACCGAGATGCCGATTGTGGCCTGCGAAGCCAATCCGTTATGGTATGAAAGGGCCAGCGATAATTACGGCCAGGTCCGGGTTAAAGTGCCGGCCGTGGCCGCGATTCCCGAAACTTATGATCTGATTTTAACCAATGCCGGCAGTGTTTCCAGCGCCGCGTCGCCTTTTGAAGTAATTAGCGGCGCCGCCGGGCCGCAATTAGCTTGCATTGTGCCGCCGGCCGGAAAAAATGAGGATGTTTTAGACAAGGCCGAAGGCGAAAATTTCGGCGCCGTCGCCGGCCAATTGATTTTCAATGATAATCAAACTGCGGCTTTTGAATCCTGGGCCGAGACTTTAATCAGTAATCCGGTGGTGCCGGCCTGGGCGGTTTCCGGCGACGTCAAAGTTACGGACGCGGCCGAGGCGGACAGCAACGGCGTTTATTTCACCGTTGTCTGCGAAACCGGCGGCGATTGCGGCAGCCAATGCTGCCAGAATTTTTCCTGCCAGCCGGCGTCCGCTTGTTTGCCCGGGCCGGGGGAGAGCTGCGATCCGGATGAAACGACCGCCGCTGTCTGTGAAAGCGGCGGCCAATGCCAGCCGAGTTTGATTTGCGATGATGCCAGCTGTCAATGCCGCTTGCCCGGGCTGGGAGAAAGCTGCGATTTAACCGAAGACGCGGCTTGCCGTCCCGGCGTTTGCGCCGATGATTTGGTTTGCGGTCAAACGGCCTGCGCTTGCGAAGCGGTTCCTTATATTTCCTTAATTAGTCCCAACAACGGCGCGGTTAGCAATTTTATTACCATTTCCGGCAAGCAGTTTGGCGCCGCAAAAGGCGAAGTTTATTTTTTAAGCCGCGATGAGAGCGAATTTAGAGCCGATTTGGCCGGCGAAGTTAATGACGCCTGCGCCGGCGCCGATTGGACCGACAGTCAAATTATCGCAGCCGTGCCCGCCGGCTTGGCGGCCGGCGCTACTTCCACGATTAAAGTCATAGCCGCTGACGGCAAATTTGATTTGACCAATGATGCCCGCGGCCCGCAAATTCCGGATTTTACGGTCAATCAAATCATCCGGCCCGGGCTTTGCCAAATCTCGCCAAAAGAAGGCCCGCCCAATGAGCCGATTGCTTTAAACGGCATAAATTTTATTACGACCAGCAAAGTCTTTTTTGCCCAGGTCATGTCCGGCGGCTTGCCGGTGTTTGGCGATAGTTTTCAAACTATTACCGGCATTAATGTGCCGGTCCTGGATCCGGCCCTGGCCGGTGTCCGGGTTTTAAACGCGGCGGAGTACAGCAATCCTTTGAATTTTGAAGTTTTAGCTCCGGTTTTGCCGCCAAATTCCTGCTCGGCCGATCCGAACAGCTGCGCGGCGGATCAGACGAAATGCCCGGCCGGCCAATACTGCAACGCCGCCTGCGAATGCGCTTTATTGCAGCCTTGCGCCGGCGACAATCCGGCGACTTCAATTTGCGAGGGCGCAACCTGCGGCGCCGGCTTTTATTGCAATGATGCCTGTTATTGCCAGCCGGCTTTGCCTTGCGATAATGATTCTTCTACGGCTGAATGCGACACTAATATCGGCGACGGCATCTGTCCGGATAATTATGCCTGCGATCCGGAAAAAAATTGCACCTGCCAGCCCGAAACCGGCCGGGCGGCGGAATCAGCTTATACCTGGTCGTTTATTACCGGCCGCCAGCCCGGCGCCTGCAGCCGCGACGAAGGCAGCTGCTTGCCTGATTCCGCGCGCTGCGAAATCGGCTATGCCTGCAATCCCGATTCTTGCAGCTGCGAAGAAGTAAAGACTTTTCCCTGCTCGGCCGATCCCAGCCATTTAAGCTGCAGTCCGGATAATACTCAATGCCAGTCAAACGAATACTGCGATTCCCAATGCGAATGCGCGCCGCGGATTAATTGCAACGAGGATCCGAACGCGGCGACCTGTTCGCCGATTCAGAATAAATGTCCGGTCGGGTGGTATTGCCCGGCCAAGTCTTCTTCGGATATTGACGCCTGTTATTGCTATCAGAGCATTCCTTGCGACGGCAATACAGCCACCCTGGCTTGCGACCCCGACAACACTCTCTGTCCGGCCAATTACACTTGCGACGGCAGCAGTAATTGCACCTGCCAGCCGGCGGCCGGCACTTTGGTGGATTCAACTTACAGCTGGACTTTTAATACTTTTTCCCAGCGGCCGAAAGTCGTGGAAATGTGCAACCGCACTTCGGCCTGCCGGCCGGAAGCGATTTCTTCGCCCGCGCCTTACAGCCTGGACGCGTATAATAATTTAGACGGCGCTCATCAAAAATTAAGCGCCGCGCGGCCGGATGACGGCGAGGTGCCGATTGACGCCATCGTGGCCTGGCAATTCAGCCAGAGAATGAACCCCGCGACTTTAGCGCCGGATAATTTTCTGATGGCGGAATGCGCTTTGTCCGGCCAGACGCTTGATTGCGGCGAAACCAACGAAGTGCCGCATACAACCGAAGTGGCGGATTGCAATTACCAAAGCCGTTCGGCTTTTGATTCCCATTGCGTCAAGCTTTGGCCAACGGCGCTTTTAAAACCCGATACTTATTACCGCGTTTTATTGAAAAATAATAATATTTTGGGGGAAAACGGCTTAAGCTTAATGGGCAATTACAATAATTATTTTGAATGGTATTTTAAAACAAGAAACAGCGATGAATTAAGCCAAGTGGCTTGCTTAAATCTTTTACCCGGCGCTTCAACTCTATATTCCTACGACCAGCGCCAAAAATACAGCGCCTGGCCCGCGGCCGAGGATTTCTGGTGCGTTGACATCCGGCCGGAGAGCTGCGACTTGGGTTATGGCTGGCTGACGGCTGACCCAAACAGCAGTCCGGTTCATCAGCTTGACAATACCCGGGCCCAGATTGTGCCCTCGGCTGAACATCCGGCCGCCAATCCGCCCGATGCTTATGATCTCGGCGCCGGCGACAACAAAGCTGCGGCCGCGGCCCATAATGACACGATGTTAGATGCGCCAAATCCTTATACAAAAGTCCAGGCCGCTTGTAATTTTTCCGATCCCGCTGGCTTAAAAGACAACGTTGACGGCTGGTCAAATTTGACGATTGACTTCAGCTCGCCGCGGGTCATTGACCGGTTTCCGGACTGCGGCGCGGCCTGTCTGAACGCCAGAATCGGCGCGGCTTTCAACGTGGCCATGGATCTGCCGGCCTTGCAGGGCGCGACCAAGCTTTACAACTGCCATGATAATCCAACCGCCGGCCTGGCCGATTGCGCTTTTGTTTCAACTTTTAATCTCCTGGCGCTTCAGCCCTCGCCGCCGGAAAAGCCCAATACTTATATCGGCGATACTGCCTGCTTTGATTATAACGGCGACGGCAAAAATGATTATTGCCTCCTG
>MHIR01000017.1:10960-11798 GCA_001817615.1 Candidatus Buchananbacteria bacterium RIFCSPLOWO2_02_FULL_46_11b
ATTACTACCGAGTGGTCATTGACGGCGCGGCCAAAAGCGCCGATCTGATAAATCCCAGAACTTTGGTCGGGCTGAATTATGACGCCGATCTTGACGGCGCCATTGATTCTTATTCCTGGATTTTTAAAACCCAGAATAATTACGGGCTTTGTCTGCCCGGGCAAATTGACGTGGAACCGGCGCAGAAATGGGCGCCAAAAGACGTGGAAATATTTTATTCCGCCCGGCCCAAGACCAGGCCCGATGCCTGCGATCCGGTTTTTGGCCAGCGCCTAAATCCCTATTCCTGGGATTGGGTTTGGGCGTCAGCGGTTCCAGCCGTGGCTGATTTAATAACGCCTCTGCGCGACGCTTGCGGCAATTATATTATAGAAGCCGGCGAGGACTGCGACGACGGCAATACCGCTTCGGACGACGGGTGCTCGGATATTTGTCTGAATGAAGGCGTGGCCGGCCTGAAAGGCAATATGCCGGGCAATGTGCTTTTGTTGCATCTGAACGAGAATAATGCGGTGCATGGCGCGTCAATAGAAGACACTTCCGGCCAGGGGAATGTTTGCGTTCTTAAAACCAGTGATGATCAGAATAAATCTCAAACCAGTTCCCGCCAGGCCATTTATTTTGACGGCACGGATGATTATATTGATTGCGGCAATGGAGGGAGTTTAGATTTTAATACTAACAATGAAATCACGGTTGAAGCCTGGGTTTATTTAGATTCGCTTGATAATCCTCCTGCCCCGGTGGCAGCCAAAGGTTCGGTTTTTGTGTTCCAATTTAATGACAAGGCCGAGACAATCTCTTTTTGGAACTGGTCTGATGGGAAATGGTTTATTTT
>MHIR01000017.1:11817-17419 GCA_001817615.1 Candidatus Buchananbacteria bacterium RIFCSPLOWO2_02_FULL_46_11b
CGGGACAGCGGTTCCTTTAAAAACTTGGACTCATTTAGCCGCCACTTATGACGGCGCCAGCCTGAAATTTTATTTTAACGGCCAGCCGGATAACTCTTATTCTCAAAACCTAAAATTAGATACTACCAATATTATTCTGTCTGTCGGCCGGAGAAACGAAGGCTTTTATTTCAAAGGCGCGATTGATGAAGTGGCGGTTTATAACCGGGCTTTGCCGGCCGAAGAAATCGCCGGCCATTATTCCGACTGCGGCAACGGCAAAATTGATTTGGCCGAAGAATGCGATCCGCCGAATTCGGCCGCTTATTGCGGCAATGACTGTCTTTGGTCCGGCAACAGCAATCTGGAAGATGTTTGCGGCAACGGCCTGGTTGAAGCAAAAGAAGAATGCGATGAGCCGAAAGCCGGGTGTTCTGACAGTTGCCTGCTTACCGGCTCGGTCAAAGATCAATCGCTTTGCGGGGACGGCAAAATCGGCTTAGGCGAGGAATGCGACGGCAATGAATTGGCCAGCGGCGATTTGCCGGTTTCCGGCGACGGCTGCGGCGTTAAGTGTTTAATTGAAGATCGAACAAAAAGCTATTGCCGTTCCAACGTTAATAATATTTTTGATTTCTCTAAAGGCGCTTGTACGGCCGGCTCTTGCGGCCAAGGTTATAGTTGCGTCGCGCTTAATGCCATCACCGGCAATACCAATAAATTTTCCACTTGCGCCAATGGCTTAATTGAATTAGGCGAAGAATGCGACAGCGGCGGCTATTGCGCCGACAGTTCCTGGAACGCGGTTTTAATTAACGGCTATCCGTCTTATTGCAATACTTACGGCTCTTTTTGCGGCGCCAATCAGACTTGCCGGGCGTTTAATGGTTATTGCAACACCGATAAAAATACTTTAACTCAAAATCCCTGCAACACAGACACGCAATGCGTTGGTTCGGGCTTAGGCGGGCAATGCTGGCGCGACGGCTGCGGCCAAGAGTGCATCCGCAACGGCTCGGTTTATGAACAAATAGATCCGCCCTTAGTCGGGCCCTATCAGATAGTCAAGACTCTGGCTGACGGCGAAACCGACATTAAAGCCAATATCGGCTATACGCCGCCCGAGGGCAAGGGCCATTTAGTGGTCGGCGCGCCGCCGGGCAAATTCGGGATTATTGATTATTGGCCAAGCTGCAATTGGGCCTGCTTAAACGCGGCCATCGGCGGCCAATTCAACCAATCAGCCAATATTACAAGCGCCACCGGCAAGGTTAAGAATAATGTTTTCCTTTATGAATGCGGGGCGGATGGCAATTGCGATATTTCGGGCCGCAATTCAATTTCCGGCGCCGGCGTTATCGTTTCAAAAACCGTTTTGAACAACGACACTTTTCAAATTAATCTGCCGCCGACTTACAACGCGATTGACAATGACAGCAATCCTTTGACGCCGCTCGTCCCGGCTTTGATTCCCAATACTTTTTACCGCGTGGTAGTCAGAAACGCGGTTTTGACGGCTGACGGCAAGCAGAATCTTGACGCCAATTTGAATTACAATGACCCCAAATTCACGCCGGCCGGCGGCGGCGCGTCAAGCATTGATTCTTTCTCCTGGGTTTTTAAAACCCAGCCCGAGGACGATTTATGCTCTCTGGACAAAGCGGAAATTATTCCCACGCCTTTGACTTTATCCGAAGGCGATATCCGCTATATTTATTTCTCCCAGCCCTGGATTTCGTCCGACCCGTACTGCAGTCCCAACCGCGACCAAAAGCTTAATGCCTATCATTATGACTGGCGCTGGGACGATTGGGAGACAATCACCGGCCAAAACGGCGCGGATTTGCTCACGGATGACGGAGGCGCGATCAATAGCGGGATTTTAGATAACAGCGAGGTTGAAACCGGCGACAGCTTAAAAGACGGCTGCGGCAATGGCGTGGTGGAAGCGGGCGAAGACTGCGACCCGGGTTTTCAATCCATGGCGGGTTGTAATAATAATTGTTTTTGGCAAGGAACCGCGGCGCCGGTTTGCGGCAACGGCGCGATTGACCCGGGCGAACAATGCGATCCGCCCAACCCGGCGGCTTACTGCGGCGGCAACTGCCTTTTAACCGGCAATAATAATTATAATATATCCGTCTGCGGCAACGGCCTAATTGAAACTGGCGAAGCCTGCGACCGCGGCGATGAGCCGGATAATAATGAAAGCGACGGCTGTACCAATATTTGCGCCAAGTCCGGCGCCGTGCCGGCGGCGGATTCAATTTGCGGCGACGGCCAGGTTACCAACGGCGAAGAATGCGACCAAGGGGAATTAGCTTTCGGCCGGGCAGTGGTTTCCGGCGACGGCTGCACGGGCAATGATTCGTCCGTCTGCGGCGCTTATCTTGACAAAAATTCCTGCGAAAAAATTGATTTTAGCAATTTAGCCAATAATCATATCCGCGCCTGCTATTGGACCGGCCGAGATTGCCGGGTAAGACCTTGCCTGGACGAGGGGAGCAGTCTGCCGGGCAATAATAATTATAACTTGCCGGTCTGCGGCAACGGCCTGGTTGAAATCGGCGAAGAATGCGATGACGGCAATATTACTAACGGCTATTGTTCGTATGATAACTCGGTTTGCAGTTCTATTGGGTCGTCTTGCGGCGCCGGCGGGGAATGCCTGGCGGACGGCTGCGGCCCAACTTGTTTGAATAACGGCTCGGTGGCAAGCGACAACCGCATTGACCCGTTCCAGATTATAGAAACCGTCGCTAAATTGCCCGCCGCGCTTTCGCAGGTCAAAGAAGAAATCCGGGCCTGGTATGTCATGAGGCCCAATGTCGTGGGTGTGGGCGAGCTTTACGTGGTTTCCGGCGCGGAAATTCCTTTTGCCGTTGTCGGCCACCAGCCCGGGGTTAATACGATCAACCAGTGCCCGAACGCGGCTTTGTGGGCGGTGTTTTCCAAACCCCTTGACTTAACAAAGGTTAAAGATAATTTTATTTTTTGCCAGAATAATAGCAGTTGCGCGGGCAAAGAAAATTTGATTTCGGAATATTCTTACCGGCCGGTTCAAGGCGCTTGCGTCATCGAGACCAATAAATGCGATTACGGCGACCTGGCTCAAATAAGCGATTTTGGCGAATTATGCCAAAGCGACGCGGATTGCCTGGCCAGCCAGCTTTTAATAACCAAATTAAAGACCCAAACCGGCTTTTTGGATAAGGAGACAAATTATTATTTTGACGTTTCCGGCATTGAAAGCTCAAGCGGCTATTGCGGTTCAAGCCGCCAGGTTTGCCAAAGCGACGCGGACTGCGGCGGGCAAGCCGGCCTCTGCCTTAAAGGCTTGGAAAGTTCGCCCCCAGCCGGCCGCGAGCAGCAATGGACGTTTAAAACCGGCGAGACTTTCTGCGAATGCAATTACGTCGGCGTCACCATTGCCAATACTTCCGGCGGGGCGGAAACCGTCAATGATTTATTCACCTGCGCCGGGGATAATTGCGGGGCCAATACGGCTTATGCTCTTGATAATGACGTTAATTCAGCCCAGCCCGGCAACCAGCATTTATATACCGCGCTTTGCTCGGATGTGGCCAATTTTGTCCAGCGGCAGGCGATTGGCGCGGCGGGCATAAGCTTTGCCTGGATTGATATTGATCCGGATAAATTGATTTTTTCCACGGATAAAACTCCGGGCGATGATTATAACGACCAGTCATATTTTACCCCCGGCGATGAAGGTCAGCCGGCGGGTAAAAACGGCCGCTCCCGAGTCAAAGCCGGCGCCAGCCAGTACCGTTTAAAGAGCACGGGCGAGTTTTGCGCCATTGATCCTTTAAATAAAGACTGCCAGCCGGCGCCGGCCGCCAGCCAGTATGTTTCCGTCCTTAATTTCATCTGCGAAAATCCCTGGCCGGAATTTGCCGCTTTCCCTTACCGCGACAATGAAAGCAACTTAAAACTGCCGGACACCAATTTTGAAATGTATTATTGCCGCGATTTCGGCCAGGCGGCCGCAACCGATGATTTGCCGGCTTTGGCCAACGGCCCGGTCTTGGACCCGGCCGGAGCCGTCTTAAAAGAATTTATTTTTCCGGCCGGCGGGCCGGCGCCAGCCGGCGCGGCTGATTTGTCAGTCAAAGGCAGAGATTTGTCAGGCAGCGGCCAAGTTGACGGAGACGTTAAATTTAAATTCAGCGCGGACGGCGATTGGAGTTATAATTTTGCTTTATTGCCGGCCGGCAATTACGCCGTTTCCGTCAAATCTTATAATTACACTCAAGACTTAAGCGGCGGGAGCTTTTGCGATTCTAACGGCAATAGCTATCTTGAAGACGGCGAGTACGCGGCCTGCTTTCCGACGGATAATGCCGCCTGCGGCAATCAGCCGGACCAATGCTTAACCGGCATTGCCCAGATTATTGAGATTTGGGTTGATTCAGAAAGCCAGCCGCGGGGAAGAGTCGTTAATTTCGCCGCCGGACCGGACAGCCCGCAAACCGGCCAGCTGGCGATCGGCAATTTAAGCGCCGGCTCGCATCTGATTAAATTAAAATGGCTGAATGATTATTATAATAATGCCGCAGCGCCGGCGCTTGATTCCAATCTGGCGATTTTAAGCTTAGATTTGAAGCAAATTGCCGCCGCCGGCGGCGCGCCAAGCGACGCCCTGGGCATCCGCGTTCTGCCTAATCCCTTGCATTTATCGCCCCAGACCTGGTATAAGTCCGGGCTTTGCGGCGGCCGGGAAAGCATTGATAATTTATGCTATCGCGACGCGGACTGCGCGGCTAATAATTTATTTATTAACGGAGATTTTGAAGCCGGACTTTCGGGCTGGGAATTTCAGGCCGATGCCCCAAGCGGCGCTTCGGGGGGGTTGAATGAAATCAATTCCGGCCAGGACGGCAAAGGGGCGGAATTAATCTTGTCGGCTCCTGGCGGCTGGGGCGCGCAATTGAAAAATTCGTCGGCGCCGGGCCTGAATATCGTTTTGCCGGCCGGCGATTATGTTTTTTCCGCTTATGTCAAATCTGACAAGAAAGCGATGATCGGCGCGGAAAACAAAAATGATTTTAGCCAAGTTATCAGCTGCCAAAACGCCAATTGCGACAATAATGCCAAAGTCTGCGGCCGGCAGTCCGGCGGCTGGGAGCGCCTGGCTTGCAATTTTTCCCTTGCCCAGGAAACTGATGCCCAATTTATCGTCCGTCTGAAAGACGAAGCCGGGCAGGCCGAGATTGACAATCTTTTATTAGTTGGCGCCTGCCAAAAGAACGCGCCGGACGCCGGCTCGGGCGAGGCGATTAATATTGACGGCTACCAGGCGGTGCGCGACGGCCGCTCGGTTTATGTCGGCGCCGCTAACCGCGTTTTGGGGGCGTCCCCAATACTTTATTCCGATATTTACCTGATTTCCTATAACCAAGGCGCCAGCGGCCAGACCCGGGAAATTTTCAACCGGATTTTAGACCAGACCGGCCAAAAAGGCGAGTGGTATTTTAACGCCGACTTTACCAACAGCCGGATTTGCCAGGGCGAGATCGGCGACTACGAAAACACGGATATAATTTGTTCGGGCCTCGGAACGGTTAACGGCGCTTGTCAAGATAAAGACCTCAATGCCTGTAAA
>MHIR01000017.1:17497-19053 GCA_001817615.1 Candidatus Buchananbacteria bacterium RIFCSPLOWO2_02_FULL_46_11b
CGATCTACTGCGGGAATGATTTTGACTGCCCGAATTTGGCCTGCGACGCCCAAAAAGAAAAAGTTGTCCGCGACTCTGAACGTTTCGGCGATTTGCGCGACCTCCAGCTTTTGCTAAAAAAATACAGCGCCAAAAACCGCGGGCTTTTCCCGGCTTTGGGCGGCGGGACGTATATCGCGGGCACGACCTTTTCGGTCTGGCCGTCCTGGCAGGAGACTTTAGGCAAGGACTTAAGCGGCAATTTGTATACCGACCCGCTGAACCGCTTCAGGGGCTGCGTTGATTATGCCTGCGACGGTGATAAAAACGGCAAAATTGACAGCCAGGAAACCACGGGCTGCGCTTTTGGCGATATTACCGGCTGCAATAATCAGCCCAAGCTTTGCTTAGCCAAAGACCCGGACCAGGAAAAGACCTGCTGGCAGGAAATTGAAAAGGAGTTTGTTTGTCCGGTGGAAATGGCGGTCTACGCTTACCGAGCGGCGCAAAATGCCAATGATTATGAATTATACACCAATTTTGAATACCGCGGCCCGGGCCAATGGGGCTTGTCAAGCAATCTTTACGCCCTGCCCTTGTCCGGTCTTTCCGGCGGCGGAACCTGCGAAAGATTGAATTTCAAAGCGGATAAAAACGTGATTACGATGCCGGCGCCCGGCGCCATTGATTGTTCGCTTGAAGGCGGGGACGGGGATTTTGACGGCGTTTGCGACAATCTGGATAATTGCAAGCCGGACCAATGTTCAAATTCCAGAGACTGCTATAATCCCGACCAAAGAAACAGCGATGCCGACGGCTTGGGCGATGTCTGCGACACGGCCTGCTCCGGGGACAAGGATGGCGACGGAGTTTGCAATGACATTGACAATTGCCCCGACGTCAGCAATCCGAAAAATCAAGTTTGTCTTTACGGCCACGCTAATCGCACCGGCGACTCGCAATGCGACGCGGATTTGGACGGCTTGGGCGACGGCTGCGATGCCTGCACGGATTTGGACAATGACGGCTGGTGGGACGTGGAGACCGGCGCCAATGACGAAAAAGTCTGCAAAAAAGACAACTGCCCGAAATTCGCCGGCGGGCGGGCAACCGCGCCGTTAACGCCGATTGCCGCCGACCATCGCGGCTATTGCTCAAATAATTTAATTAAAGCCTGCGCCACCAATGACGATTGCGGCGGCAATGCCTGCGATTTCAGTTTAGGCAGCTATAATCCTTTGCAGGAAGATTATGACAATGACCAAGTCGGCTATATCTGCGATTTTTGCCTTGATTTTGACGGCGACAATAAAGGCGATTATTCTTTTTACACCAAAGATTCAAAATATGCTTCCGCCCTTGATTTGTCAGCCAGCCAAAAGGAGCATTTTCAAAGCTGCCAGTCCGCGGTTGACCCCGACGTTTATTACGACTTTGTTTTATCCACGCCGGCGCCGAGCTATGATTTTGTCCCGATTGGAGGAGGACTGGGTGATTTCAGTGTTGATTTTGGCGATGTGTCCGAGTTTGCCTCCTGGATGAAGTCAAAAGAGGAAATTAATGGTTTAACCTGCCAG
>MHIR01000017.1:19097-19243 GCA_001817615.1 Candidatus Buchananbacteria bacterium RIFCSPLOWO2_02_FULL_46_11b
TAAAGACGTAAGCGCTTACGCCGATAAAATTATCTCAAGAAATAAATTGGATAATTGCGCCGGCGGTCCTTTGGGTTTTGACTGCCGCGACCAATTCAACATTAAAATTTCCTGCGCCAACGCGGCCACGGCGGGCAATTGGACAG
>MHIR01000017.1:19255-20488 GCA_001817615.1 Candidatus Buchananbacteria bacterium RIFCSPLOWO2_02_FULL_46_11b
ATTCCCATTTTAATTCCCAGCGCGACACCAATCTAAGCGGCCTGGGCGATCTTTGCGATCCCTGGGGCAACGGCCAGCTTGATCCCGGCGAGCAATGCGATTGCGGCGATGCGCCGGATGGCAGCGGGGCCGCGCCTGACAATCCTTTTGAATGCACGACGGCCAATAATAATCCTTGCGATCCGGGTTCTTTTTCGTGCGGGTCAGTCTGCCCGTATTGCGCGAATAGCGGCGCGGAAATTAAGTATCAGTCCAGCGCCACTTGGGGCAATGGCCAAATTGACCGGATTTGCGAGGATGAGCAGTGCGATTGCGGCGGCGGCGTTACTTTGCCGGCCATCACTAATAGTTTCTGGTCATATATTTATTCCGTGGAAGGAGATTCTCTCGGCCAATATGCCCAGGAGTGCACGGCGATAAACGGCGAGGTGTGTAAAAACAGTTCAGGCACTGATACCTATGAAGCGGCTTGCTGTTTTTCGTGCACCGGCGATTCTCAACCCGCCCTTGGCCCGCAAGGCGGCTGCTGCGGCGATGGCGTTGTTCAAGCCAGCGAAGATTGCGATTTGGGCTCTTCCTTTGAAATTGGCCCGGACGGCAATACGACCGGCGCGATAACTTACAATAACGGAAGCAATGGCTGTTCAAATACCTGCGAATGCCTGCCCGGCTGGGTTTGTCCGCCCGACTTGCCGCCGATATCCTGCGATTACCGCGCCGGTGATAATTGGTATGATGGCTATACTTGCCCGATCCCGATTGAGTGCGACGGACATTCAACCAATGAATGTGATTTATTGGCTGATCCGTCTGCAGTCGTTATTTGTGGAAGCTGTGGCTTGGTTAATGATCCTGCTAATTTATGTCAAAAAGATTATTGTCCAGATACGGCTGTGCCGCGATTATGCACGGATTCCGGAAATAACGGCTGTTGCAATGTTAATGGCCGAAGCGGAGAGAGCTGTAAATCGGATCCGGCCGCGTATTATGATTGGGGCTGTCCGCTTGAAGAAGAATGTTCAATTACTTTAAAAACCGCCGAGAAGGTTACATTTAATGGTAATACTTATTGGCCTACTTGGCTTGGTTATTATAAACCCATAATAGATTATAGATTGTATGCAGATAATAACCTTCCGGTCGAAATATTCACCCCGTCCAAACAGCCAAAAGTTGGTGAAACAGACCTTAACTTAGAAGCTGGGGGCAGTGAAATTATTGGCGCCCAATCTC
>MHIR01000018.1:0-4418 GCA_001817615.1 Candidatus Buchananbacteria bacterium RIFCSPLOWO2_02_FULL_46_11b
TGTCCAAGATTAAATCAGGGACTATAAATATTTAAATTTAGTTGGATTTTATGAAAAAGTAAATTAAAAGTAAATTAAACAAATCTCAACCCGCTTCCGCCCTATCTTAATTTTACCCCCCCCCCTAAATAATGTCAATAGACTCCAATAAACGAGCGGCTTAGCTCGCTTAATTTACTTAACTCGCTTATCTTGCTATTACTCCGCTCCGATTTTCCCCTTAATCTTCTTAATCAGCTCGTTTAAATCCGTCTTAGTTTTAACCAAGTATTCGTACGGCCCGATGGCCGCGGCCTGCTCCATTGACGCCTGATCCGCCAAATTGCTTAAAATAATCACCGGAATAGCTTTAGTTTCTTCTTTCTTGACCAATTCGCTTAAAATCGTCAAACCGTCAATATCCGGCAACAAGATATCAAGCAGAATCAAAGCGGGCGGATTCTGGCTGATGTAATCCAGCGCCTGCCGGCCGGTTTCGGCGACGGCAAACTCCAGGCCGGAAAGCGACAGTTTGGTAGTCATGACGTCAAGGAGTTCGGGGTCGTCTTCGACTAAGAGAATTTTTTTGCTTGAGTTTGGCATATGGTTGCGGTCAATAAAGCAATAAAACCATAAAATAATAAAACAAAATATAAATGGGCTTGTTTTATTGCTTTATTGCTTTATTGCTTTATTGATTTAATATTTAATTAAAAAACTTTTTATTCAATGGCCGCTAAATATCCTCAAACCTCAACACCTTGCCCTCACCGTCAAAATAAAACCGCTTCTTCACCGCCCGGCCGGCCAGGGCGTCGGGATACCAATATTTGTCATCATCCCACATTTGATCGTAAGGAATCCGGTCCATGGCAAACCACTGCGGCCGGCATTCTTCGGATTCGCAAAGCGCCCCGCTAAAATTTTTTGTCGAATAAATAAAACATTTCTGATTCCAGTCCTTCTTCTCTTCGGGAAAATAAAATTCAATAAACCCCAGCTCTACTAAATCAGCCGCGTCCAGGCCGATTTCCTCTTTTACTTCGCGGATAACCGCGGCCTTGGGCTCTTCATCGGCTTTAACCTTCCCGCCCGGACCGTTGTATTTCCCGATGCCAAATCCCCGCTTTTTCATGATAAGCAGGACTTGAGATTGGTCGTTGAGGATGTAGCAGAGGGTGGTGATTTTGTTAATGGCGGACATATTTATTAGCGATAAGAGCGATGAAGCGATGGGAGTGATGAATTATCACTTCATTAATTTCATCGCTCCATCGCTTCATCACTCTCATCGCTTTATCGCTTTTTCAAGGTTATACTCGGCTCCTTCCCGTAAAACGGCTCCACGATACTCCCCTGCTTGGCGGTCTTTATTTTCTTTTCGCCAACCGCCGCCAGCTGATCATAGCCGCTAAATTCATCAAGCTTAACCCCCGCTACTGGAATCTTTAATCCCCAAGCCAAAGTATTGGCAACGGCCATGCCGATCCTTAAAGCCGTAAACGGCCCCGGGCCGCAAACAACCGCGATGCCTTTAAGCCGACTTAATTGCTTGCCCAAAAGCTTATCTACGGCGGGCAAGAGCTCTTCGGCCTGCCGGTACTGGGCAGTAAAAACCCTTTTGGCGGTTAATTTGCCGTTTTCCGCCAAGCCGATAAAGACTTTTTTTTCGTCGGCGGTGTGGAGAAGCAAAAGCATAAGTAGTGAGTAGTGAGTAGTGAGTAGTGAGTAGTGAGTAGTGAGTAGTGAGTCGTGAGTAGTGGAAGAAAATTAAAATTCTACTCACTACAACCTACTCACTACTCACTAGATTAGTCGGGTTTAGTTATTTTATCAACGATCACCATCTTCTTCCCTTCCAAAATATCGTACAAAAACCGGTCGGTAATGTCGCGGCGATAGCGGAATTCCTGCTGGCTCATGACCGTATAATTAATGCCGTGATTCAAATCTTTTTCAAATTCTTTGGCGATTTTGGCCAGCTTTCGGCGGTTGACCGCGCCGACCAAAAGCAGGTCGGTTGAAGCGTTTTGCAAGCCGACAAAAACGCCGGTTAAAATCAAAAGCTTGACTGACGCCAGATTTTCAATTTTTCTGACAAAGCTTTTCTCGGAAAGCAGCTGGGCTTTTAAAAATAAGGTTTTCAGCTCGGGATAGAGGATAAAATCAATGTTCGTTATAAAATACTTCTTGCCGCCGGAAATCATCTTTTTGCCTTTGGCTTCTTTTGCTTCTTTATCCTCCGCCGGCTTGACGCTTTTGATAATGCCCATTTTTCCCAGATTATTGATCTCCCGGCGCACGGAATTCAGCTGGCTTTTTAATTTGCGGGTCAATTCCCTCAAATAATAGGGCTGGCTCGGATTATTCAAAAAAAGCCTTAAAATCCTGACTCTGGTTTTTGAACCAAATAATTGTTCAAGCATAGAAACAAAAAATAAAGGGGTTTACGATTAAGCCTGATTATAGTATAATATAAATATTAAACTCTGACAAATGCCATGGACTATTTTGAAGCAAAAATCAGCCAGCAAGTTTCGGAAAAACCGGGCCGGCCGAAAGCCTTTATCCGGACTTTTGCCGCCAAGCCCAATCCGGAAACGGCAAAAAACCTCGGAAAGATTTTCGGTTTGATTGAAATCGCCTCGGACAACCCAAAAATTCCCAAGCTGATTGATTTGACAATCAATGAAATAAAAGACAATTATTACGGCCAAATCGCGCCGGATAAAAATTTCGGCCGGGTTTTTGATTTAAACGACCGCTTTGAAGGGGCTCTGAAAAAAGCCAATCTGCTGATCGCTTCTTTTCTGACCAGCGAAAAAATCGCGCTTGACCTGGAAAAAATCAATATTTTTACCGCTCTGGTCTGCGGCCAAGAATTGCACTTTACGGTCCTGGGCAAAATCAGCGCGATTTTATACTACCGCCTCGGCCCGGACAATTACCGGATTATAAATATCCTGGACAATGCCGCCGCGCCGCCCGCACCGGAACGGCTCAAGCTTTTTTCCCAGATTATCAGCGGCAAAATCCGGCCGCGCGACGTGTTTTTTGCCTGCACCGGCAATGTCTTAAATCATCTTTCCCTGGAAAAAATAAAAAATCTCCTGGCGCAATATCCGGCTAACGAAAGCCTGGCCGAATTAAAAAAAATTCTGGCCGAAGCCGCCGGGGAGGATTATTTCGGCGCTTTGCTTCTGGAAATTAAAAAATCCGGGAATTTAGAAAGGGTTTTAGCGGGCCAGGCGCCAAGCCAAACGGAAAGATTCAATTATCGCCAAGCCGCCAATCAGGATTCAATTCATGAACTGATTAAAACCGAAAGAGAAACCGCCAGGCTTTTAACGCCTTCAATTCTGCCGGAGTTTAAAAAAATATTCGGTTTTTTATTCACCGCCGGCTTAAGCGGCCTGGCCAAGATTAAAAGCCAAGCCGCCGGCCGGATTTTCAGGCAAAAAAACGCAATTTGGCCGAAAATTTATCCGCCTGACGGCCCGGCGCAAAAAATCTTTTTGCCGCAGCTAACGCCGGCGCCAAAATTCTCCCTCCCGCAAATTGCCGCGCCGAAATTTTCCGGCTTAAAAATTAATTTTTCAATTTTTAACAAGATTAAAAACGGCTTGATTTTTACCGCCAATTTGTCCGGGGCGCTCATAAAAAAAATCTCCGGTAAAATTTCCGGCCGGCCGTTTTGGCAAAAAATAATTTTTCTCTTTAAATTGGCCGCCGGCCGGCTTTTGTTCAAATACCGCCAGCTGCCGAAATCAAGCCAAAAGCTCCTGATTGCCGTTATTGTCCTTTCGGTTTTATTCGCCCAAAGCCTCGGCTGGCTGGGCCTGAAAAATTACCGCGAAAAAAAGATTGAAGACATAAATCAGGCTCTTTTTGCCGCCGAAAGCCAGAAAAACAACGCCGAATCAAGCCTGATCTACCGCGACGAAAACCAGGCCCGCCAGCTTTTAATTGACGCCAAAAATTCTTTAACCGGCTTAAAGCCGGCTTTAAAATCCCAGCAAGAAAAATTGGCCGCCTTGAATCAAGGCCTGGAAGAGCAGCTGCAAAAACTCCGGCATTTAGCCGAATTCGGGCCGCCGGCGCGAATCGCCAACTTCCAAAATCTGGACAGCCAGGCTAAAATCGCCAATTTGGCCGTGGCCAGCGGCCATGTTTTATACACCCAAAATCATAACAATCAAACCGTTTACCAAGCCGACTTGGAAACCCGGGCGATTTCGGCCATTGATTCGCCGGCCGCCAATTCCGGCAAATTCATCCTGGGCGCGGCCACCGCCGGCAATCAAATCATCTTTTTTTCCGAAGCAATGTCGGCTTTCTTGTTTGATTCAAGCGCCGAGACTTTAAAGCCCATTGCCGTTAATATCAGCGGCGGCAATAAAATCATCGGCCTCACTTTTTTCAAAACCTGGCTTTATCTT
>MHIR01000018.1:4489-11636 GCA_001817615.1 Candidatus Buchananbacteria bacterium RIFCSPLOWO2_02_FULL_46_11b
CCAAATCCCTGGCCGTTGACGGCTCGGTCTATATTCTTTTTGGCGACGGCCGGATCCTTAAATTTGAAAACGGCAAAAACGTGGAATTCAAGCTTGATGTCATTGATCCGCCCTTTATCGCCCCGACCCGGATAAAAACGGACGAGGCATCAAAATATCTGTATGTCTTAGATCCCCCGGCCAGGCGCCTGGCGGTTTTTGACAAAAACGGCCGGCTAGTAAGCCAGTATATTTCCGAAAACTTTGACGATTTGAAAGACTTCTTGGTTTTTGAAAATGAAAAAGAGATTTATTTCTTAAACGGCAGTTCAATTTTGGGCGTGCCGGGCAAGCATATTAAATAGCAAGATAAGTTTTCAGCAAGATAAGCAAGATAAGACCGAAGTTTAATTTCTTATCTTGCTTATCTTGCTTATCTCGCTTATCTTGCTTGATTTTAAAAAAAGAACTCCCCTTCCAGGGAGCCCTTTTTATATCATTTAACGATGAAATTACTTCAGCATCACTTTGGCGCCGGCTTCTTCCAGGGTCTTTTTGATCTTTTCGGCTTCTTCTTTCTTGACGCCTTCTTTGACCGCCTTGGGCGCGC
Source organism: Candidatus Buchananbacteria bacterium RIFCSPLOWO2_02_FULL_46_11b (assembly GCA_001817615.1). GTDB lineage: Bacteria > Patescibacteriota > Patescibacteriia > Buchananbacterales > UBA6539 > 02-FULL-45-11b. The sequence continues at coordinate 5,079 of MHIR01000018.1, forward strand.
CGTCAACCAAGTCTTTGGCTTCTTTCAAACCCAGTTCGGTCACGGTTCTGACCGCTTTAATGACGTTGATTTTGTTCTCGCCAGCGGCCGTCAATTCAACGGTGAATTCCGTTTTTTCCTCGGCCGGACCGGCGGCGGCGCCAGCGGCGGCCAGCGCCGCGGGGGCGGCGGCCGAAACCCCGAATTTTTCTTCCAGGATTTTAACCAGTTCGGCTAAATCCAGGACTGACATTTTCTCGATTTCCTCAACCAGTTTTTTAAACTTTTCGGGGACGATGACTTCTTTTTTTTCTTCTGACATAAGGTTAGTAAATTGGTAAATTAGTAAATTAGTGAATTAGTTTATTTGGATTCTTTAATGGCGCTAAGCACGCCGACCAGGCCCCGCAAGTTGCCGGCCAAAACATTGACAAATCCGGACACCGGGGCTTTAATCGAACCCAGGACTTTAGCCAGCAATTCTTCGCGGGACGGCAGTTTGGCTAATTCTAAAATCTTTTCCCGGCCCACGAATTTCCCTTCCAATATCCCGCCGAAAACGTTTAAGGCCTCGTGGGTTTTGGCAAAGGTTTGGACGATTCTGGCCGGGGCGGCTTCGTCGTTAATCCCGAAAACCGCGGCCGCGCTTTTGTCAAAAACTTCCGGCTTAACTGCTAAACCGGCTTTTTTCAAAGCGATTTTCATCAAAGTTTTTTTCGTCACCAAATAATCAACGCCTTCTTGCCGGCAATTTTTTCTTAATTCTTCAATCTCTTTAACCTTAAGGTTTTCAAAATTGACGAAAACCGCCGACTTGGCTTCTTTGAGTTTGGCGGAAAAATCAGTTAAAGCTTTTTCTTTTTGTGATCGAGTTTTGGGCATAATAATTTTATTCGGTTAGTAGATTAGTTTATCTTTGACCGCGATCCGAATTTACGAATGCATCAGAATCTACGAACTGTAAAACTAAAGCATTAGTAGATTCGGATAATTCGTAGATTAGGATCGGATGTGAAAAGATTAATATCTAAACAAAAATCTGCGGCAAAACCACAGATAAAACATAAAAACTTATTTTTATACCTGCGCCGGGCCGGCAATTTTGCCTTATTTAAGCGATTTTATCCCGTTAGAAAAATTTTCTAATGGGATTTCGCCCCGACGGTCTGTGGTTTAGATAGATTGTATATAAGTAATTTACAGGAAAAGTTGGGACTTGTCAAATCAAATTAGATAAAATCAGATATCGGAGATCGGAGATCAAAAATTAATCAGCTGATTAAATGATCTCTGATTAACCGATCTTTTCTCCAATTATCTTGCTTCTCTACCCCACCACCGTCCCCTTAAACTCCCCGCCTTCCAAAAACCGCTTCAGGTTATCCATGTCGCTCCCCTTCATCACCACCAGTTTCATCTTGCCTTTGGCCGCCAGAGCGCTGGCGATCGGATCAAACGGCACATGCGCGCCGGGCACCCATTTGGTTCCGACTAATTTCAGAAATTCTTTCCAGGTCATCTTCTTTCGCGCCTTGGCGTCTTTGTATTTTTTCGGGTCTTTGTCGTAAATATAAGCGATATTGGAAAGATTGATCACGGTTTTGGCGCCAAAGGCCTTGGCCGCCAAAACCGCGTCCTTGTCCGAAGACGAACCCGGCAGATAGCCGGCGCCGACAATGATTTGGCGCTTGGTTTTCACCGGCCGGCTGGGATTGTCCAAAATGCTTTCGTAAGCCAGATCGCCGAAAATCGCGCTGATCAATTCAGCATTGAGCCGGGTGGCGGCAATGCCCATCCAGTCCAGATCTCGGGGTTTAACCTTAGGATTGACCGCCAAAGCCGCCTGGTTGTAATTCCGGCAAGTATTGCCCCCGCCGCAAATCAAGACAAAACGGATGCCTTTTTTGGTAAAATTTAAAATCAGCGGGCGGAACTTTTTCAAAAAGTTAATGTCAATATTGTCGGGGGCGATTAAGGAGCCGCCCAGGGACATAACGAGAGTTTTGTTTGGCATAAAAGGATTAATTAATTTCTAATACCTAATATCTAATTTTTAATCAAATCCCAATGACTAAATCCTAATTCTTAGACATTAAAAATTAGTTATTGATTAAAAATTAGATATTAGAAATTAGTCATTTTACTTTAAATACTTCGCCTTCGCCGCCAGATGCTCCTCATAAGTCCGGCTGTATATAACTTCACCCGCCGGCGTCGTCAAAAAATACATGTACGGGTTGCCCGCCGGATAAATCGCGGCTAAAATCGCGTCCAGGCCCGGATGGCTGATCGGCCCGGGCGGCAAACCCTTATATTTATAAGTATTATAGGGGCTGTCTATTCTCGTATCGTCCCAGGACGGCTGAACCGCGCCTTTTTGGGTGATATAATTGACCGTCGCGTCCGACTGCAAGCCGATATTATTTTTTAAGCGCCGATAAAATATGCCCGCCGCTAATTTCCGGTCGGCCGGCAGGGAAACTTCTTTTTCAATAATTGAAGCCAGAGTTAAAATCTCATGGACGGTTTTGCCCTGCTTGGCAATTTCCTGCCTCAACTCCGGCGCCAGCTTGCGCCCAAAATTATCAAGCATCTTTTGCACGATTTCTTTAATCGCCGCATTTTTATAAACCCGGTAAGTGTCGGGAAACAAATACCCTTCCAGGCCCCGATCAAGCGGCCGGCTTTGCAAAAAGTCGTAATCCTCCCACCAAGCCTGCTTTTTTTGGACAATGGCAAAAAAATCTTCGGGCTGGCCAAACCCCTGCTTATTCAAATATTCGGCGTAATCATTGTTGTTCCAGCCCTCAATAAAAGTAAGGGTAATCTCCTTAAGAGCGCCGTTTTGCGCTCCCCGGCTTAAAATCCGGGCAATTTCTTTAGCCGTTAAATTCTTCGGCAAATCATATTCCCCCGGCTGCAGCAGGCTGCTGGCGCCTTTAGCCCAGACATAAAGCTCAAAGACCACCCAGTTTTTAACCAGCCCGGCTTTTTTCAATTCCCGGCTGATAACCATGCTCCCCTGCTTCGGCTGGATGACAAAGGTTTTTATTTCCCCGCTTTTGGAATTGGGCGCGTTTAGGGCGTAGTAATAGTAGCCCGCGGCGGTTAATAATGCCGGGATGATTATTAAGATTAAATATTTTATTAGTTTTGGCATATTGAGACAGCAAGATAAGCGAGATAAGCAAGATAGGCAAGATAAGAAGTCAAACTTCGGCCTTATCTTGCTTATCTTGCTAAAAACTTATCTTGCTTAATGCTTTGTGAAACAAAGGGTCCGCCCCACTCCCGCTTTACCCGCTCGTACCGCTCGGGCGTGCCGGTGTCAAACCATTGGGCATCGGATTTGAAGCCGAAGAGCTTGCCGGCCTTGGCCAGGGCCGGAAAAACGTCTTTTTCCATCATCGCAAAATCTTTAGCCGGCAGATAATCAAAGACTTCGGGCGATAAGACATAATAGCCGGAATTGGCGTAATCTGACGGCGCTTCTTTTTGTGACGGCTTTTCCATAAATTCCAGTATCTTTTCGCCTGCCAGCCGGGCAATGCCAAAGTGCGTCACATCAGCCACTTGGGTTAAGGCAATCGTGGCCGCGGCTTGATTATTCTGGTGCGCCTGAAGCATTTTTTCCAGATCCAAGGCGAATAAATTGTCGCCGTTGCACATAAAAAAATCTTCGGCCGGAATTTCGCCTTGTTTTTTTAAAATTAAAAGCGGCCCGGCCGTGCCCATTGGTTTTTCCTCGCGCAAATATCTGATTTGGCAGCCGAAACCGCTTCCGTCGCCGAAATAGGCGACCATTTGGCCGGCTAAGTAGCCGATGGACAAATAAAAATCGGAAATACCGGCATTTTTATAAATATCCAAAACCAGCTCGGTCAAAGTTTTTTCCCGAATCGGAATCAGGGCTTTGGGAATTTTACGGGTTAAGGGTCTTAAACGGGTCCCCTCGCCGCCGGCGAGAATTATGGCAATCATAATTTTAGCAAGATAAGCAAGATAAGCGAGATAGGCAAGATAAGAGTTAAACTTAGGTCTTATTTTGCTTATCTCGCTGAAAACTTATCTCGCTTGCTTTGTTTCAATTAAAGGCACAAACATGAATCCTTTATAAATCTTTTCCTTAAACTTATTTTTAGCAATTTTTTCAATTAGGCGAATATCCTCCGCGGCGGTAGGAATTACCATTCTTCCGCCCACGGCCAGCTGTTCCTTCAGAGCTTTGGGAATTTCGGCGGCCGCGGCCGACACCAAAATTCTATCAAACGGCGCGCTTTTAGGCAAGCCCCGCGTCCCGTCGCGGCAAAAGAATTTAAGATTGAAAAAATCATATTTGGCCGCGTTTTTCTCGCCGAATTCCTTTAATTCCGCCACCCGCTCCAGGGCGAAAACTTTGCCGTTTTTTCCGGCAAGCTCGGCCAAAAGCGCCGCCGTCCAGCCCGAGCCCGAGCCGACATCCAATATCTTTTGGCCGGCTTTGGGCGCCAATAATTCCAGCATGAAAGCCACGGTCAGGGGCTGGGAAATAGTCTGGCCTTCTCCGATGGGCAAAGGCGCGTTTTCCGATTCTTGATTCAATAAATAATCAGGCATGAAATCCCGGCGGCGGATCTTGCGGAAGGCGCTGATGATGGCGGGGGTTTTGAGATAACCTTGGTCAATTAGTTGCTGGATTAGCTGTTTCATGAGTCTTACGCTTAGTTAATCAGGAAGCGAGCGATCCTCTTGGCGAAACTTAGGGCGAGTGATCACCGATCACTTCACTTAAAAAACAAAATGCTTAAAATTAAAATGCCTAAAATAATCCTGTAAACCGCAAAAACCTTCAGGGAATGGCTCTGTAAAAATTTAAGGAAAAACTTAATTACCAAATATCCCGTGGCCGCCGAAGCGATAAAGCCCAAAGCCAAAGCCGCCAAATCCGCGCTATTTAAGCTCGCGGCCGCGGTTAAATCAAAAATCTTTTTAACGCCGGCGCCCAAAATTATCGGCGCGGAAATTAAAAAAGAAAACCGGGCCGCTTCCGGCCGGTTTAACTTCCGGCTCAAACCTGCTATAATGGTAATACCCGAGCGCGAGACGCCGGGAACCAAAGCCAAAACTTGGGCCAGGCCGACTAACAAAGAATCAAAAAAACTAAGCTGGCTTATGGTTTTCACTTTAGCCGAATAGCCGTCCGCCAGATAAAGCAAAATTCCGAAAACGATTAGCATAATCCCGACTAACGTCAAATTGCGCAAAGCTGATTCAATAAAATCGCCGAATAACAGGCCGATAATCGCCGCTGGCATTGTGGCCACTAAAATATACCAGGCTAGGAGCTGTTCTTTATTATTCCTTAAATCCCATTTTTTCAGGCTCTGGAGGCCGGCTAAAAAATAACGCCAAAGCTCGGGTAAAAAGACGCCCAGAATCGCGGCCAAGGTGCCCAGATGCAAAATCGCGTCAAAAGCCAGGTTGTTGACGAATTCAAACCCGAACAGGTCATGAAAAACAACGAGATGCCCGGAACTGGACACCGGCAGAAATTCGGTCAGGCCTTGAATAATACCGGCGAGGATTGAAAACAAAATTTCATTCATAAATATTAACTAGCTTTTAGCTTATAGCTGTTAGCTTTTAGGCAATTCCTATAAGCTAACAGCTAACAGCTAACAGCTTTAAGCTCTATGGATCTATCTTACATTATTATACCATTAATCGTCCTAATTACCAGCCAGGCTTTAAAGCTTTTAACCGACGGCATCAAGGGCAATTTTGACCTGAAAAATTTCTTTGTCAGCTACGGCGGCATGCCCTCTTCCCATACCTCCTTCGCGGTTTCGGTTCTGACTTTGGTCGGCCTGCGCGAAGGCATTGATTCGCCTTTGTTTGCCGTCGCCCTGGTTTTCACCCTTTTAATCATGCGCGACGCGACTTCTTTTAGAAATTTGCTCGGCCGGCAAGCCAAGGTTTTTAACCGCTTTATTGACAGCCTGCCCGCGGCCGAGAAAAAACAGACTAAAAAATTCCGGGAAAGAATGGGTCACACTTATTTGGAGGTTTTAGGCGGGCTGGTCTGGGGCGTGATTTTGACGTACTATTTGAGCCTATTGATTGCTTAGTTTTTTTATGATACACTGATTCCAGAAAAAACAAGCGCGTCAACCAAAGGACGCAAAACACAAATAGGAGGGTAAGAAATTGGAGGAAAATAAACAAAAAAATGGCAGCCAAGCGGTCGCTGGCCAAGCGGCTTTAAAAGAGCCAAAAATGGGAAATCTCTTTGAGATGAGTCTGCCTCATTTTGAGGTTCGGCCGCCTGAAGAAGATTTTCTTAGGCTGTTTGAGGTAACAATGCCTCTGGGCGGGACGCGCACATTCCGGCACGCGGATCCCCTTAACAATCAAATCAATTTGGTGGTTGTTGATTTTCTTAGAGATTATATTGAATATCTCCAAGAAATCGTTAGTGAAGCGCCTATTTCGGTTGATACGACTAATAACTACAAACTTGATGCCAGCGCCCCCGAACCAACCGAACAAGAACTGGTTGAAATGCGAGTCGTGGATATGGCCTTTAATGAAGCGGCCGCC
>MHIR01000019.1:0-2606 GCA_001817615.1 Candidatus Buchananbacteria bacterium RIFCSPLOWO2_02_FULL_46_11b
CGTTTACATTTTTTATAGATAAACCCATTAAAACCGGATTAAAAAGTTTATTAAATAATCCAAGTTAATGGCGAGGCAGGCCGTTTACATTTTTTATAGATAAACCCATTAAAACCGGATTAAAAAGTTTATTAAATAATCCAAGTTAATGGCGAGGCAGGCGGGTTTGGAATTTGGTGCTTGGAATTTGTAATTTTTATATGTTATTATTCCTGAAAAAATTTATTCCAAAACCAATTTTTCGGCTCTACCACTATCTTCTGGCTCAAGCCGCTGATTTTTTTTACTCTTCGCCGGCGGATAATCTGATTGTGATTGGCGTGACCGGCACGGCGGGCAAATCAACCGTGGTTTATCTAATCAGTAAAATACTGGAGAAAGCCGGCTACAAGGTCGGCTGTTCTTCCACTATTATGTTTAAGGTTGATAAGAAAGAATGGCTAAACGATAAAAAAATGACCATGGTCGGCCGGTTCGCCCTGCAGAAATTATTAAAGCAAATGGTTTCGGCCCAGTGTCAATACGCCATAATTGAAGTCACGTCGCAGGGGATTGAGCAGTACCGCCATTTGGGCGTCAATTTTGACGTTTTGGTCTTTACCAATTTATATCCCGAGCATCTTGAGGCCCACGGCGGGTTTGAAAATTACAAAAAAGCCAAATTAAAGCTTTTTGCCAAATTAAAAGACGAGGCGCCGAAGCTGATTGCCGGCCAAAAAATAAAAAAAACCATTATCGCCAATCTGGATGACGAACACGCCAATGATTTTTTGCAAAATTGGGCCGAGGAAAAAATCGGTTATGCCCTGACAAATAATTCAACCGATTTGGCGCGGGTTGTCCGGGCGGAGAATCCCAAGGCCGCGGCCGAAGGCATTGAATTCTTCATTGACCGCCAGAGATTTTTCCTGCCGCTTTTGGGCCGGCACAACATCGGCAATGTTTTGGCCGCCGTTACCCTTGGCTTGTCTCAAGGTTTAAGTTTAAACAGCATGGCCGAAGGCTTGTATAAGTTCGGCGGCGTGCCCGGAAGGATTGAGATAATAAATGAGGGGCAGCCGTTTTGCCTGATTGTTGATTACGCCTTTGAACCCAAAGCGGTTTTAGCTTTATATGAAACCGCGGCCCTGATTTCCCGTCAAAAAATAATTCACGTCCTGGGTTCGGCCGGCGGCGGCCGCGACAAAGCCCGGCGGCCAATACTGGGTAAAATCGCGGGCGAGAAAGCCGACTATGTGATTGTCGCCAACGAAGACCCGTATGACGAAGACCCGCAAGCCATTATTGACGAGGTGGCCGAAGGCGCGGTTAGCGCCGGAAAAGTTTTGGACCAGAATTTATTTAAAATTTTGGACCGTCGCCAGGCGATTGCCAAGGCCTTGAGTTTGGCTCAGGCGGGGGATTTGGTTTTAGTCACCGGCAAGGGGAGCGAGCAGGCGATCGCGGTTGGGGGCGGGAAGCTGGCGCCGTGGGATGACCGGCAGGTGGTGAGGGAGGAGCTGGGAAAGATTCTTTAAATTTTTTTTACCACACCCTCACCCTCGCCTCGCTTTCCTTAAGTTATCGTGAGGCGAAGCGGGCTGTCCCTCCCCCTAGTCAGCCCGCCTGCCTTTCGGCCATGAGCTCAAGGCCAATCGGCCATTCGGCCCCGCCCCTCGGCCTTTCGACAGGCTCAAGGCCGCCCCGAGTAAAATCGAGGGGCGGTAAACTCGGGGCGCCTTGAACTTATTGAAAGGCGAGCTCATGGCCGAAAGGCGGGCAGGCAAAGTCAGCCGTTTTACTTAGAGACTGAACTTGCTGAATTTACTAAACTCGCTGAATAAGCTTTATTATTGTTTTATTGCTTTATTACATCTGTGGATAACTTTGCGCCAAATGCCATATTTTTTCTAAATTAAGCCAATTAGACCCATTATTGGCTTGTGGAGGATTGGGATTTGACAAAGTTTTGGTTTTCTGCTAATATTGAGAGATTAAAATCCCTGCCGCGATTTTACCAATTTTTCAAATTCCCGCTATCAAAGAAACGTTTTATTTTAAAACCAAAAAGTAGTGGGCTTATTTTTTTCTCAAAAATAAATATCAAGAAAAAAATCCAAACTCGCATCTGAAAAAGACTGGGAGAAATTTTTTGTTGTTAATCATGAATTTTAATCGTTCAAACTGTTAATTTTGACTTTTAAACACGTCTTATGGCGACTGCAAAAAAACAACCGCGAAAAGTTTTTACGGAAATCAAAGAAGCCGTGCCCATGCCGGATTTAATTGAGGCGCAGAAGAATTCCTATGACTGGTTTTTAAAACAGGGCCTGGTGGAACTCTTTGAAGAAGTTTCGCCCATCAAGGATTTCATCGGCCGGGATTTTGAGCTCTCTTTTGACAAGTATTATTTAGATGAGCCGAAATTTGACGAGGTCACCAGCAAAGAAAAGAATTTAAGCTTTGAAGCGCCCCTGCGCGTCAACGCGATTTTAGTCAACAATAAAATGGATAAAAGAATCGAACAAGAAATTTACTTGGGCGATTTTCCTTTAATGACCGATCGCGGCACTTTTGTCATTAACGGCATTGAACGGGTGGTTGTTTCCCAGCTGATCAGATCGGCT
>MHIR01000019.1:2660-9817 GCA_001817615.1 Candidatus Buchananbacteria bacterium RIFCSPLOWO2_02_FULL_46_11b
GGTGAAAATTGACCGGAAAAGAAAAATCGCCGCCACCGCGCTTTTAAGAATTTTTGGCTATCCGACGGAAGAAGAAATTTTGGAAATTTTCAAAGATATTGACACTCACCCGGAAATTTCTTATATCAGAAATACTTTAGCCAAAGACGCGGCGAAAAACGAAGCCGAAGGATTTATTGAAGTTTATAAAAGAATCCGGCCGGGCGATTTAGCCACCGTGGATAACGCCAAATCTTTGATTTACGCGATGTTTTTTAATTTTGAGCGCTACGATTTCGGCCGCGTCGGACGTTATAAAATCAACCAGCGCTTTTCCCACGATTTGCCGATTACCAAAGAAAACCGGGTTTTGCGCGTGGAAGACTTGATTGAAGTCATTTCCGAAATCATTAAATTAAATATTTCCCAAAAAGACCAGGACGACATTGATCATTTAGGCAACCGCCGCGTGCGGGCAATCGGGGAGCTGATCCAGAATAAATTCCGCATCGGCTTGGCGCGGATGGAAAGAATTATCCGCGACCGCATGAGCACGCTGGATATCAACGAAATCACGCCCAACCGCTTAATCAACGCCCGGCCGGTCATCGGCGCGGTTAAGGAATTTTTCATGTCTTCCCAGCTGTCCCAGTTCATGGACCAGACCAATCCTTTGGCCGAGCTGGAGCACAAGCGCCGGCTTTCGGCCATGGGCCCCGGCGGCTTGTCGCGCGAGCGCGCGGGCTTTGACGTCCGCGACGTGCACCCGACCCACTACGGCCGGATCTGTCCGATCGCCACGCCCGAAGGCCCGAACATCGGCTTGGTCGGCCATCTGGCTTGCTATGCCCGGATCAACGAATACGGGTTTATTGAAACGCCTTTTTGCAAAGTCAAACACGATATTTTAAACAAAGCCGAGGAAACGGAAAACGAAATCGCCCGCGCCGATTTAGCCGCGCCCGGCGGCAAAGAAGTCATAGTCAAAGCCGGCGAAGTGATTTCGGCCAAAGCGGCCAAGGCTTTGGAAAAAATTTCCGAAATTAAAAAAGTGCCGGTTAAACCCCGCGTCACGGCGGAAGTGGTTTATCTGACCGCTTTTCAGAGCGAAAATTCCGTGACCACGGCCGCGACCACGCCGACGGATAAAAACGGCTACTTTTTAGTCGAGCGCGCGGAAGTCAGAAAATACGGCGAACCGGAGAGTGAACGCGTTGATACCATTGATTACATGGACGTGGCGCCCAATCAGATAGTTTCCATCGCCACCTCCTTAATTCCTTTTTTGGAGCACGACGACGCGGTCCGCGCCCTAATGGGCTCGAACATGCAGCGCCAGGCTGTGCCCTGCATTAATCCCCAGTCGCCGATTGTCGGCACGGGCCTGGAAGGCAAGGCCGCCCGGGATTCGGGTCATGTCATTATCAATCACGGCGACGGCAAAGTGGCCGAAGTCCAGGGCGATAATATTAAAATTTTGCAAAATGACGGCCAAACCCGCAGCTACCGGCTCAATAAGTTCGTCCGCTCCAACGCTTCAACCTGCATCAATCAGCGGCCGATCGTGGAAAAAGACCAGACAGTCAAGCGCGGCGAGGTTTTGGCCGACGGGCCGGCCACGGATCAGGGCGAATTGGCTTTGGGCCAGAATATTTTGGTGGCGTTTATGGCCTGGGAAGGTTATAACTACGAAGACGCCATTATCGTTTCGGAAAAAGTCGTGCGCGAAGACCGTTTAACCTCCATTTACATAGAAGACTTCCAGGTTGAAGTCCGCGACACGAAGCTGGGTCCGGAAATCGTCACTTCCGATATTCCCAACATCGGCGAAGAAAAATTAAAGGATTTGGACGCCGAAGGCGTCATCCGCCTGGGCGCCTCGGTTTCTTCCGGCGACATTTTGGTCGGCAAAATCACGCCCAAAGGCGAAACTGAACTTTCAGCCGAAGAAAAACTTTTGCGGGCGATTTTTGGCGAAAAGGCCCGGGATGTGCGCGACAGCTCCCTTTATCTGGAACACGGCGAAAAAGGCAAAGTGGTTGACATCAAGACTTTTTCCCGCGACGCCGGCGACAAGCTTTCTTCGGGTGTGATTAAAATGTATCAGGTTTCCATCGCCAATTTAAGAAAAATCCAGGTTGGCGACAAAATGGCCGGCCGCCACGGCAATAAAGGCGTCATTTCCATGGTTTTGCCGGTTGAAGACATGCCTTTTTTGGCCGACGGCACGCCGGTGGATATTATTTTAAGCCCCTTAGGCGTGGTTTCGCGCATGAACTTGGGACAGATTTTGGAAACTCATTTGGGCATTGCCGCCGACAAACTCGGCTATAAAGTTAAAAGTCCGGTTTTAAACGGCATCTCGGAAGACACGATTAAAGAAGAACTGAAAAAAGCCGGCTTGGCCGAAAGCGGCAAAGCCGCGATTTACGACGGCCGGACCGGCGATGCGTTTGAACAGCCCGTCACCGTCGGCATGATTTACATGCTGAAATTAAATCACATGGTGGAAGACAAGATCCACCAGCGCTCAATCGGCCCCTACTCTTTAATCACCCAGCAGCCTTTGGGCGGCAAGGCGCAGTTCGGCGGCCAGCGCTTCGGCGAAATGGAAGTCTGGGCGCTGGAAGCTTACGGCGCGGCCAATACTTTACAGGAAATTCTGACGATCAAATCCGACGACGTGGCCGGCCGGTCAAAAGCTTATGAATCAATCATCAAAGGCGAAACCATCAAGAAATTAAATATCCCCGAATCTTTCAATGTTTTATTGCGCGAATTAAACGGCCTGGGCCTGAATATAGATCTGATCAAAGACGGCAAGGTCGTGGCCGTAACCGGCCGGGGAGAGATTACTAAGGAAGAGAAGGTTGAGGAGAAGAGCCGGTAAATCCTTAAAGCGGAAATTCCAAATTTAATCCCGCATTAAAAATGCGGGACCAAATTCCAAACGAATTTTAAATTATAAACCCGCCTGCCTCGCCATTGCCTTGGATTATTTTAATAAGCGTCTTAATCCGGTTTTAATGGGTTTATTTAAAATTAAGCATTAAATTAAAATTTAAAATTTAAAATTTGAAATTTATTTTTTTAATTATCTATAATCATGCTGATTTATGATTGAAGAAAAAAATATAATTGATTTTGACGCCTTGAGGTTAAGTCTGGCTTCGCCCGCGCAAATTCACGCCTGGTCTTTCGGCGAAGTGACCAAGCCGGAAACGATTAATTACCGGACGCAAAAGCCGGAGAAGGACGGCTTGTTTTGCGAACGGATTTTCGGACCGTCAAAAGACTGGGAATGCTATTGCGGCAAATATAAAAAAATCCGCTACAAAGGCATTGTTTGCGACAAATGCGGAGTGGAAGTGACCCGGGCGGTCGTGCGCCGCGAGCGGATGGGGCATATCAATCTGGCTTCGCCCTGCTCTCATATCTGGTTTTTACGCGGCGTGCCTTCAAAAATCGGCCTGATTTTGGATTTGTCGCCGCAGTCTTTGGAAAAAGTTTTATATTTTGCGGATTTTATCATCACCCACGTGGACGAAGATTTGAAAAAACAAATACTGGAGCAGATCCGCGAAGAATTTAAAAACAAGAAAAAGAAAATTGAAAATGATTTTTCCCGCCAGCTGAATTTAATCAAGACGCGGCTGGGCCAAGAAAAAACCGAAGAAAAATCGGAAAAAACCCAATCGGCCCGGGAAAAAGAGATTGCTTCTTTTGAAGACGCCCGCAACGAAAAATTCAAAGAGCTGGAGCAAATTTTGCATTTTGCCGAGCAGGAATTAAAAGACTTAAAGCCTTTAAAAATAATTTCCGAACATGTTTATCAGGAATTATCTTTGAAATACGGCCATATTTTTGAAGCCAACATCGGCGGCGAAGCAATTCATTCGCTTCTGGAAAAAATTGATTTGCCTAAATTAGTCGCCGGGCTGGAACAGGAATTAAAAGATAATTTTACGCCCCAGCGCGACAAAATTCAGAAGCGCCTGCGCCTGGCCAAAAATTTATTGAAAAATAATCTGCGGCCGGAATGGATGATTTTAACGACGGTGCCGGTGATTCCGCCCGACTTGCGCCCGATGGTGCCTTTGGACGGGGGCCGGTTTGCGACCTCGGATTTGAATGATTTGTACCGCCGCATCATTAACCGCAACAACCGCTTAAAACAGCTTCAGGAATTAAACGCGCCGGAAGTCATTACCCGCAACGAAAAAAGAATGCTGCAGGAAGCCCTGGACGCTTTAATCGACAACAGCGCCCGGCACGGCAAGACAGTGGTGGCTTCCACCGGCCAGAAGCGCATGCTTAAATCTTTGGCCGATATTTTAAAAGGCAAACAAGGGCGCTTCCGCCAAAACTTATTAGGTAAAAGAATTGACTATTCCGGCCGCAGCGTGATTGTCGTCGGTCCGAAGCTGAAACTGCATCAATGCGGTCTGCCCAAGCGGATGGCTTTGGAGCTTTTCAAGCCGTTTGTCATCAGCCAGTTAATCAAGCGCGAATATGTCCACAACGTCCGCTCGGCCAACCGCTTCATTGAAAGCAACCGGACCGAGGTTTGGGATATTCTGGAAGAAATCGTCAAAGACGCCCACGTCTTGTTAAACCGCGCCCCGACCCTGCACCGCTTAGGCATTCAGGCTTTCAAGCCGGTATTAATTGAAGGCAAAGCCATTCAGGTTCATCCCATGGTTTGCGAAGCGTTTAACGCCGACTTTGACGGCGACCAGATGGCCGTCCATGTCCCGCTAACCGAACGGGCCAAGTGGGAAGCCGCCAATTTGATGCTGGCGTCAAAGAATTTATTGAAACCCGCCACCGGCGAACCGGTCGCCAAGCCGACCCACGACATTACCTGGGGCTGCTACTACATGACGACCATGCGCCAAGACGGCCAGGGCTTAATTAAAATTTTTTCCGATCCCGCCGAGGCGATTTTGGCCTACAATCTCAAGCATATCGGCATTCAGCAAAAAATCAAAGTCCGGGCCGATAACTGGCTGGAAAAGAAAAACAAAGCCGCCGGGATTAAAGATAAAATTATTGAAACCTCCGTCGGCCGGATTTTATTCAACCAAGTTTTGCCCAATGATTATCCTTATATTAACGCGATGATGGATAACAAAAGTTTGCGCCAGCTAATTTCCGAATTTTTGGAAAAATACGAAGGCCCGCAGGTCGCCGATTTATTGGACGAGATTAAGCTTTTGGGCTTAAGAAACCTTACGCTTTCTGGTTATTCCTGGGGCATGGACGATTTGCCGAAAAACGAAAAGAAAATTGACAACATCAAGCAGGGCGAAAAAGAAGTGGAGGAAGTGGAAGATCAGTATGGCATGGGTTTATTGACCGACAGCGAACGCCATGCCAAAATCATTGAAATCTGGATGGGCGTCAAAGAAAAAATCGTAAAATTGAGCCAGAATACTTTGGACCCCTACGGCCCGGTTTACACCATGGTGGAATCCGGCGCCCGCGGTTCCTGGAGCCAGCTGATTCAGATTATCGGCATGAAGGGTCTGGTCACCAACCCGGCCGGCGATATTATTGAACTGCCGGTCAAAGGCAATTTCAAGGAAGGCTTTGACGTTCTGGAATATTTTATTTCCACCCACGGCGCCAGAAAAGGGCTTTCCGATACGGCTCTGCGAACCGCCAACGCTGGCTATCTGACGCGGCGGCTGGTTGACGTTTCCCAGGACATGGTTATTGCCGAAATTGACTGCGGCGACACCGCCGGCACGATTATCACCAAAAAATCAAGCGAAGCCATCGGCCTGAATCTGATTGACCGGGTCAAAGGCCGTTTTATCGCGGAAAAAATCGTTGATCCGAAAACGAAAAAAATCCTGATTGAAAAAGACGAAATAATCAATTCCGAAAAAGTCGCTTTGCTCAAAACTTTGGATCTGGCCGAGATCAAGGTCCGCTCGCTTTTGAGCTGCCAATCAAAGCGCGGGACCTGCCAGCGCTGCTACGGCTGGGATTTGTCGGCCAATAAGCCGGCCCAAATCGGCACGGCCGTCGGCATCATGGCGGCCCAGAGCATCGGCGAACCGGGCACGCAGCTGACGATGAGAACTTTCCATACCGGCGGCGTCGCGGGCTTAGACATCACTCAAGGTTTGCCGCGGGTGGAAGAAATTTTTGAAGCCCGGCCGCCGAAAAACCGCGCTTTTATTTCCGAAGTTGACGGCTTGGTTAAACTTGAAGAAATAAAAAGAGAAGCGGCCAACATCAACCGCTTCCGTACGGTTAAAATCATCCACGAAAGCCTGGAACAAGACTTGTATCCTTTGGCCCAGGGCGGCAAAAAAGAAAAAGCCAGGGCCAAGCCGGCGGTCAAAGACAATCAGCGCGTCAAGAAAGGCAAGTTGCTTTTCCTTGATGAAGCCGGGGAAAAAGTTTTGGCCAAGCGCGACGGCCTGGCCAAATTAGATAAAGATAAAATCACGGTCCTGGTCAAAGAACAGAAAGTCCAGGATTATCAAATTTCGCCCGAGTTCCATCTGCTCGTCAAAGACGGCGATTTGGTGGTTAAAGGCGATCCGCTGACCAACGGCAGTTTGGATTTAAAGCAATTATACACCTTAAAAGGCAAAGACGCGGTTCAGCGCTATATCGTGGACGAGATTCAGTCAATTTACGCGTCTCAAGGCCAGAAATTAGACAGCCGCCACATTGAACTCATCGTCAAGCAGATGTTTTCCCGCGTTTTGGTCAAATCACCTGGCGACACCGAGCTTTTGGCCAGCCAAAGGCTGGAAAAATCCGAGCTGGATGAAGCCAATGCTCAAATCAAAAAGAAAAACGGCGCGGAAGCGGTGGGTGAAGAACTGCTCTTGGGCGTTTCCAAAGTTTCGCTTTCCACTTCCAGCTTCCTTTCGGCCGCTTCTTTTCAGGAGACTTCCCGCGTTCTAATCAACGCGGCCGTGGAAGGCAAGATTGATTATTTGCGCGGCTTGAAGGAAAACGTCATCATTGGCCGCTTGATTCCGGCCGGCACGGGGTTTAAGCCGGAGGCGGAGCCGCAAAAAGAGACAAGTGACAAGAAACAAGAGACAAGCGACAAATAGTAAACAGTTATAAATTTTTTAAGATATCAATAAGGGCAAGGTGAACAACCTTGCTCTTTTTATATACTTTTTTATATCACACCTCGCCTTCCC
>MHIR01000019.1:9856-14128 GCA_001817615.1 Candidatus Buchananbacteria bacterium RIFCSPLOWO2_02_FULL_46_11b
AAATTTTAATTTATGGCGGAAAATAGTTACAATTTTACCGAACGGGAAGCGCATTGGCGCCGGTTTTGGCGGGAGCAAGAAATTTATAAGTTTAACCCCGAAAGCCAAAAGCCGTTTTATTCAGTGGACACCCCGCCGCCGTATGTTTCGGCCGATCATCTGCACGTCGGCCACATCATGAGCTATTCGCAGGCCGAGTTTATCGTGCGCTATAAAAGAATGGCGGGTTTTGAAGTTTTTTATCCCATGGGTTTTGACGACAACGGCCTGCCGACGGAAAGATTCGTGGAAAAAAAATACCGCCTCAATAAGAATAAAATTTCCCGGGCCGAATTCATTAAAAAATGCCTGGAAGAAACCAAAATCGGCTCGCAAACCTACAGGAATCTCTGGGAGCTTTTGGGGATTTCGGTTGACTGGTCAAAGACTTACAGCACGATTGACCGCCACAGCCAGAAAATTTCCCAGTGGTCTTTTTTGGATTTATATCAAAAAGGGAAAATGGTCAGAAAAGACGAGCCGACTTTTTGGTGCGTCGCCTGCCAAACCGCCGTGGCGCAAGCGGATCTGGAAGACAAGGAAGAGCAAAGTTTTTTAAATTATATCAATTTTACGGCCGAGCAAGACGGCCGGCCGTTATTGATTGCCACGACCCGGCCCGAGCTTTTGCCGGCTTGCGCGGCGCTATTTGTCAATCCCAATGATGAGCGCTATGCCGATTTGGCCGGCAAAACCGCGCGCGTGCCGCTGTTTGATTATAGCGTGCCGATTTTAACCGACGAAGCGGTGGACATCAATTTCGGCACGGGCTTAATGATGGTCTGCACCTGGGGCGACAACGAAGACGTGGTTAAAACCAAAGCGCATAATTTGCCGATTCGTTCCACGATTAATCCCGACGGCCGGTTAAACGGCCTGGCCGGGGAATTTACCGGCCTGAAGCTTACCGAAGCGCGAAAACAGATTATTGAAAAACTGAAAGAAAAAAATTATCTGGTTAAGCAGGAAGAGATTTCTCATATTTTAAACGTCCATGAGCGCTGCGGCACGCCGGTGGAATTGGTAAAAACCAAGCAGTGGTTTATTAAAGTGCTGGACGCCCGGGCAGAACTTCTGGCCCAGGCCGAAAAGATGAACTGGCATCCGCTGTTTATGAAACAGCGCTATTTGGACTGGGTGCGAACCTTAAAATGGGATTGGTGCATTTCGCGCCAGCGCTATTACGGCGTCCCGTTTCCGGTTTGGTACTGCCGGAATTGCGGCGAAGCGATTTTGCCAGAAGTTGAAGATCTGCCGGTTGACCCGACTTTGACTTCCCCGAAAATCAAAAAGTGTCCGGCCTGCGGCGGCAAAGATTTTGTTCCCGAAAGCGACGTCATGGACACCTGGATGACGTCTTCTTGCACGCCGCTGATAATTTCGCGATTATTTGAGGACAAAAAAATTCAGGCAAGACTTTATCCTTCAAGCCTGCGGCCGCAGGCGTTTGAAATTATCCGCACCTGGCTTTTTTATACCGTGGTCAAATCGTTCTATCACCACGGCTTGGCGCCGTTTTTTGACATTATGATTTCCGGCCACGGCCATGATGAAAAAGGCCAGAAAATTTCCAAGCGGCTGGGCAATTTCGTTGATCCCGAAAAAATTGTCGCGCAATACGGCGCTGATGCCCTGCGCTATTGGGCCACGGGCGCCAACCTCGGCGAGAATCTAAGATACAACGAGCAGGAAATAAAAAAAGGCAAGCGCACGACAACCAAACTCTATAACGCCGCCCAGTTTTGTTTTTCTCATTTCCAAAACCGGGATTATGCAAAACTTGAAACAAAAAATCTTTTACCCGAAGACAAATGGATTTTGGCGCGCTTAAACGAAACCATAAAAAAGGCGACAGCCGATTTTGACGCCTACCAGTACGCCCGGGCCAAAAACGAAATTGACGAATTTTTCTGGAGCGCGTTTTGCGATAATTATCTGGAATTTGTGAAATACCGGCTCTATCGGGAAAAGCCGGATGAAACGGCCAAACAAGTTTTGTATCAGGTCTTTTGGGCGATTAGCCGAATATATGCTCCGATTCTGCCGTTTATCGCCGAAGAAATTTATCATTTATATTTTCACCAGTTTGAAAAAGCCAAAAGCATCCATTTATGCTCTTGGCCCAAGGTTATAGCCAGCCTGCCCCAGGCGCCGAAGGAAGAAAAAGAATTTGAGCAAGTAATCGCCGTCATTTTGGCGATCAGAAAATTCAAGTCTGAACAAAAAATTTCTCTGGCCAAGGAAATTCCGGAATTTGCCGCCGATTTGCCGGTTTCAGAAAAATATTTTGATTTTATCAAAGCCGTGGCCAAGGTGGAGAAGATTGCGGTTAAGTGAAATAGGAATTAGGAACCAGGAATTAAGAATTAATTGAATTTAAAGCCGCTGTTTAGCGGGCTTTTTTACCCCGTTAGAAGTTGCCGAAAATCCAGCTTAACATTTATAAATAAAATCTGAAAATAAATTTAAAAATAAATGTTTAATTATTAACTTCTAACGGGGTAAAAAAAGAGGGCGAGCGTCAGTTTGCCAGCGCAAACCAACCCCGCCCTTAGTCCGGCGTAATTTTGGCCGTTAAAGAACATCGTCCCGTCCCCATGGCTATTTGTCCCCGTCCGGCTTGGAGGTTTTTCCCCGGCAGCCGAAAGGAATATGAACAAGCGGCAGGGCCAGCTCGGCGATGACCACGGAGCATTCCGCGCCGTTGTTGCCCTCATCGCTTTCCGCCACCACGCCGTTTGAATCCGCCAAGGCCGAGATTAAGGAAGTCCCGTCAGGCAAAGCCGTGTCAATAAAGACGGAAAAGTCGTGGTATTCGCCGGCGTTCAAACCGGGAATTTCCGCGGTTTTAATCAACGTCTCGGGCGGAAAGAACAAGCCCAGCTGACTGGGCCCGGATGAACCAAGTCCCTGGTTTAAAACCGCCCCGGCCAAGCAGACAGGCTCGCTGCCGGTGAACTCGGGACTGGCCGGCGCGAAGCCAGCAATGACTAAGTCCGGCCGGGGCGCGGGATTGGCCGTAAAAGCGCTAAAGGCAATATTATTGTCTTCCAGACTTTCATTTACCTCATTTAGAGAATCAATCACGGCCCTGACCTGATAATTGCCCTCGGGGAAAATCCCTAAAGGCATTGTCTGATTCCAAGGCTGCCGGTTTAATCCCGGTATTTCCGGAATCAGTACGGAAACCGCCAAGGCTTCGCCTACCCAAATTTCCAAGCGGGCCGGCGCCGACTGGCTGTTGCCTATATTTGAAATTGTAATTGGACAAACAATCTCGTCTCCGGAGTTAAACCGGCCTAAATCAGCCGCCAGGGATGGGGCTAAATCCACAAACGGCGCCACCGCCAACAGGCAGGTTCCGCCGCGCATGGCGCTGGTGAAATTGTCGTACTGGCAATTAAAGGTGGCGACGACGACCAAAGCTATTCTTTCAATCGCCGGCGGGCAAAAATCCGCCGTCGCGTAGTCCACCGAATAAAGCAAGGTCGTGGTCCATGGCGGAATTTCTCCGGGCGGAGGAAAGGAATGGGAAGCAACCATAAACCATTGCGGTTCATCCCAGTTCACCAGGCAATTCGTGAAATTCGTAAGCGGATAGGCGGTGTTGTTGCGAATGAAGAAATTCACCCTTCCCTGCTGATTCGGACCGACCGGCGCGTTTATTGCCTCGGGGTAAACCTTTATATTCTGGCCGGTCATAATTGAGGCGGTGCCTTCGGCCAAAAGTTCATCCGTAAACGTCCGGGCCTGAATCCTGATTTGGTAGTTGACTCCTAAATCAAGATTGTTTATGACGCAATGGCAATCGCCGCTGGAGCCGAAAAAGTTGTCATTGAAGAAAACGTCATAATGGTCGGCTCCCTGTATTTCCGTCCAGTCGGCGATGATGCTGAAAAGATCCGCGTGCAAAATCACGTCGATTCGGCCAATGGCGGCCGTCTGAGTCGTGACCGTCAAACTGCCGGATTCTTTCAAAAGCAAGCCATTGGCATCCAGGGCTTTTACCTTGAATTCATAGCTGGTATCCGGCGTCAAACCGGAAACGGTAAGCTCCAGATTGCCGCCGGCTAAATTGCCGATGGGCGATTCATTTCGGTAAACCAGATAGTTGGCCGCGCCGTTAATGGCGTTGGCGGTCAGGTAGATTTCCGCGGAGGAAAGCGCCCAGCCCCGCAAAATCAGGTTTTGGCCGTCGCCCGGAACCAGTGCGATTTCTATCAGGTCATCGCC
>MHIR01000020.1 GCA_001817615.1 Candidatus Buchananbacteria bacterium RIFCSPLOWO2_02_FULL_46_11b
ATAAAAAACAAAGAGACGAGTTTTTCACTGTAAAAGACATAATAGATTCCGTAACACTAAAATTAAACAATGATTTGATTATTAAATTATTGGGGGTGAAAAATAATCCGCAGAAATTAAATGAAGCTGTGAATTATCTGAAAGATAAAACAAACAAACAGAGAGTATTTTTAAGATTTGATAACTTAAAATATGATAAAGAAAATAACTTACTATGTTATTTGTATTTGCAAAATAAAACCTTCATAAACGCGCATTTAATAAAAAATCAACTTGTCTATGTTGATGACATTTCTGATTATAAATATAAAATTAAATTTTTAAATCTAATAAAATAATATGGCAAAAGAATGGATATTAAATCAGGCAAATATGCGGTGGGGACTAACAAGAAAAAGTAAGGTCGGCCCTGTTGCAGAGTTAATTAGAAAATGTGCCCCTAAAACAATTAAGGAGTGGGAAAAATTTTATTTAGATAAAGCTTATTCTAAAAAGCATCTTGAACAGCTTGGAAAAATTTTATTTATTAAAGTTACTGATATTTGTAAGGCTGAAATAGAAGATGTTACTGAGGAAGACTGCATTAATTTTATATACAATTTGGTAATAAATAGGACTTTCGACGGTTACCAATCAGAAATTCAAACAATTTATGGGCAACTTGAAAAAATTCTTGGAGTCAAAATTGAGCCTGCCCCCGACGAATGGGACAGAGGATATAATGTTGATTATTTTATCAAAATTAACGAAAAATATATCGGCCTTCAAATAAAACCCGCGGGCTTTGAATACATTACTCAAATAATCAACGAACGAGAACAACAGAAAAAAACGCACGAAAAATTTACTACAAAATACGGCGGAAAGGTATTTTATATTATTTCTATAACTGAAGGTAAAAATAAGATAATCCATAATCCCGAAGTAATTAAAGAAATTGAAGTAGAAATAAAAAGATTAAAATAATAAGGAGTTTGGATTTTGGGCATTCACCCCTAACCCCTCTGCCCAAAATCCAAAACAGAAAAAGAAATTTTAAAATTTTTAAAACAAGTTTTCTTTCAGAAAACAAAAGAAAAGGAATATATCAGCTAACAGCGTATATCTGGTTACGGCTTTTATACAAAAGCCTCCACCCATATTTTGCTCCGCTACGCTACGCAAAACATCAGATATACGCGCGTTAGGCGACATTTTGAAAAATTAAAAATAGATGCCAGTCATTATAAAACAATACTATGAGCCAAAATCGAATTAAAGAAATTTTATCCTGCCCCATTTATAGTTCTTATAAAAACGCACGATCCCATGATGAGAGAGCTAAACTTGTCTGGGACTATGTTTCAGAATGTTGCTTCTGCCACCCAAATAGATTTTATTGTGATGAATTTATATCCTCCTATAATACTTACCAAAAAGAAAATGATAAGAATTACGAAGATGCCACGAATGTCATTCAGGGGTGTATAATCCGCCATAAACTCTTAAAGGCAAAGAAAGATGAACTGATATTATTATACCCTATCTACACAAAATTTCCTTCTGGAGAATGCCTTCACTGTTTAGTAAAATATCCAAGTATTTCTTTTCGTTGTGATAGTTATATTTCAATGGCGCGTGCTTTTTGGGATTCAATGCCAGAGAATGAAATTCAACTTGTTAAGTTACTTACTAAACACACCCAAAGACCTCCGTTACCGGGATTAAGATTTATGAATTTAGACGAAGTAGTTGGCCTTGGACAAAAGGAATTATCACTTCCAAAAGCAGAAGTGCTCAATCTTGTAGAGAAATTGCTAAAACGGGATGTTCTTGAGAAAAGCACAGATGGTATTCGTATTAAAGTATAGTGTTGGCTATGATTAAATCAAAACGTCGGCTAACACAGCATAAAAGGTTTATGCCTTACGGCACTCACCCAAATTTTTGCTTCGCAAAAACTTCTTTTATGCTGGAACCGTTATCAGAAATATTGCTCTTTTACAAAATACTTTTGGAGAGTGCTCGTCAAATAGGAGGAATCAACATGAATATGAAAAAAAAGTTCTTTTTTAGCCCGTTAGTTTTGCTCATTGGCTCATTAATTCTTTTCGGTATTTCTAGCCTCAGTAATGGACATACGCCGATCACAATCATCTTAGTCCTGACCGCTAGCGGGCTTTTTCTAGCCGCGCTATTACGCCAATACCAAATGAATAGAAATAGAACCTATCACTAGGCTCCATGAATGGGGAAGAACCCGCACTCGCTTCCCTATTCTCCAAAAGCATTTTGTTAATTTTTTATAAAAAGCAATACTTCCGACAAACAGCGGCTAGGCGACATTAAAACGTCGCTTAAGCCGCGTCCGTTAGGCGAAATAAATTTTAAGCGCCTTGATTATAATTAGCGCTGAAATAAATCACATGCTAAAACGTCTGAAAAAAATCCGCGGCTGGTTTTTTGAGCGCTTGAGCTTAAAATGGATTTTAAACATCTGGTCCGCAGTTACGGTCGGCTTGTTTTGCCTTGATTTCTTCTCCGGCAACAAATACGACAGCCAGGCCGGCGTGGTCGGCGTCATTTATATCGCGATTTTGGGCATTTACGCCTCGGAAAAAGAATACATCCGCTGGAAAACCCAATTCAGCTCAAAATTCATCGGCGAAAGCTTTATCGGGCTTTGGACCGCCGTGATGGTGGTTTTTGCCCTGGCCGCTCCCCTGTCGCAGGGCGCCTTTAGAATCCCGGCGGAATTCGCCCTGGTTTATACCACCGTGGTCGGCGTTTTTGCCATCACCCAGCACTCAAAGAATTTGCATTCGCGGAGGAAATAAATTAAGTAAATTTAGACCGTTGATTAAATCAGAGGGGTTAAGAGGGCGTCAGAAGGCTTGAGAGGGCAAGAAGGCGAGAAGATTGAGAGGGCATCAGAAGGATTAGAAGGCGCTCTTGTTCTCTGCTTATCCTTTTTGCCTTCTTTGCCTTCTAACCCTCTTGCCTTCTTAAGCCATCTCAAGCCATCTTATCCCTTCTTGCAAATGATTAATCAACGCTCTCAAATTAAGTAAATTAAGTCGCTTGATTTACTTTCATATTCACAAAAATAACCCCCTCTCCCCCCCTTGCCAAAATTAGAGCGGCGTGCTAATATGCTTCTATTATGAAACAAGGCATCCATCCCAAATATTACGAAAACGCCAAAGTAACCTGCGCCTGCGGCAATTCTTTTGCCGTGGGGTCAACTTTGCCGGAACTGCGGGTGGAAATTTGCTCGCTTTGCCATCCCTTCTATACGGGCAAGCAAAAGATGCTGGACACCGCCCGGCGCGTGGAAAAATTCCAGGAACGCGCGGCCAAGCAAAAAGGCGCCGCCGCTTTGAGAAAAGGCCGGAAAGCGAAGAAAGAAAAGGGAGAAATCCGGAAAAAGACGCCGCGGAAAATCAAGTCCGAAGAGTAGCAAATACATAAACAAGCCTCCTTATTTTTAAAGGGGGTTTTGTTATAGAAAACTAGGTTGGTAGGTTGGTAGGACGTAGGTCGTTAGGTCTAAATCCAGCCGCCGTTATTTTTCCTTATCATTTGTTATTGCCTATTATTTTACTCTAAACAAAATCAACTAATCCTACCGCCCTACCGCCCTACCGATCTAACTCTAAGCTAACTCTATGGACGCCAAATTCCAATCTGCCAAAACTCAATTTGAAAAGCTGAAAGCCGATCTGACCGATCCGGCCGTGGTTAATAATCCCGAAAAACTGAAGTCAATTTCCCAAGAATACTCGCGGCTGGAGCCGATTGCCAAAAAAATAGACGAGCTGGAAAGAACCGAAAGGCAGCTGGCCGAAGCCCAAGCGGCGATCTTAGCGGGCGATGACAGCGAACTTTTGACCATCGCCCAGGATGAAATCGCCGGCCTCTCCGAGCTTAAGAGAAGCCTGGAAAGCGAAATTTCCGAAGATTTAAAGCCCCGGAATCCGCTGAACCAAAAAAACATCATTATGGAAATCCGGGCCGGCACGGGCGGAAACGAAGCCGCGCTTTTTGCCGCCGAGCTTTTCCGCATGTATTCCCGCTTTGCCGAGCGCCAGGGCTTCAAGGTAAAAATTCTGGATTCCAACCGCATCGGCCTCGGCGGCTTCAAGGAAATAATTTTTGAAATCAGCGGCCAAAATGTCTATAAAAACCTGAAATACGAAAGCGGCGTGCACCGCGTCCAGCGCGTGCCGGAAACCGAAAAAAGCGGCCGCGTCCACACCTCCGCGGCCACGGTGGCGGTTTTGCCCGAAGCCGAGGAAATTGACCTGGAAATCAAGCCCCAGGATTTAAGAATTGATGTTTTCCGCGCCGGCGGCCACGGCGGCCAGTCGGTCAACACCACGGATTCGGCCGTCAGAATCACCCATTTGCCGACCAATACCGTTGTCACCTGCCAGGATGAAAAATCCCAATTAAAAAACAAGGCCAAGGCCATGAAAATTCTGCGCTCCCGAATTTTGGCCCACGAGCAGGAAAAAAAGGATAAAGAAACCGGAGACGCCCGCCGGTCGCAGATCGGCTCGGGCGACCGCTCGGAAAAAATCCGGACCTATAATTTTCCCCAGGACCGCGTCACCGACCACCGCCTCAAAGAAAACTGGAATCAAATTAACAAGATCATGGACGGCGAGATCCAGCCGATCGTGGACCAGCTGCGCCAGGCGGACGCGCGATAAAGCGCAAGATCAATAAAACAATAAAGCAATAAAACAACCGATTTCTATTTTTGCTTTATTGTTTTATTGCTTTATTGTTTTTATGATTATCAACCAAGCTTTAAGTTCGGCCAGCGACAAACTGGCCAAACAAAACTTCCCCGCCTCCTCTTTAGACGCGGAGGTTTTATTGTCTTCTGCCATTAAAAGGCCTAAAGAGTTCTTATATACTCACCCGGAGTTTAAGCTGACAACCGGCCAGCTGAAAAAATTCAACCGGCTAATCAGCCAGCGAGCCAAAGGCGAACCCGTAGCTTATTTGAGAAACTTGAAAGAATTCTACGGCCTGGAATTCTATGTCGACAAAAACGTCCTGATTCCCCGCCCGGAGACGGAGTTGATGGTAGACGAGGTTTTACAAGAGACAAGAGACAAGCGACAAGCGACAAGTAGCTATGGAATAATCGCTGATATTGGGACTGGCTCTGGTTGTATTGCCATTACTCTTAAAAAATACTTGCCAAAGGCAACCGTCCTGGCGACTGAAATTTCCTCAAAAGCTTTGGCTGTGGCTCGAAAAAACGCCAAAAAGCATGCGGTAAAAATTGAATTTTACCAAGGCAACCTGCTTTCGCCGTTAAAAAATAAAGAGATTGACATCCTGGTCGCCAATCTGCCTTATGGCGACAAAAGCGCCTGGTCCAAAATTAAAAATCAGAATACCGCCGGTTTGAAATTTGAGCCGAAAGTCGCGCTTTACGCCAAGCGCTCCGGCCTGGGACTCTACCAAGAATTACTCAAGCAAATTGCCGATTTAAAATTCCCCCCCAGGCAGATTTTAATTGAGATTGATCCCGGCCAGACCAAAAGCGCCGGCCGCCTAATTAAAAAATTTCTGCCAAAATATTCATGGAAAATAAAAAAAGACCTTTCTGGTCAAAAACGTCTTCTAATAATTTCCACAATCTAACAACCTGACAACCTAACCACCTACCAACCTACCTCGCCACGCCGAAGCCCCGAGCCGCGCGAGGGGCGAAGGCGGGCCAGCCTAGTGGCTCTTTATGACATTCTCCACTGCCGCCCATTTGCTTTTGCCTTCCTTGGGCGTCAAAATCACCACTTCATCGCCGCCCGAACCGTGGAAATAGGTAACCGACGCGGTCAAAAGCTTCCAGCGATCCTGGCCCAAAATCCCGTACCATTCCCCGTCGCCGTCGTTTCGCGCCAAAACCGCCACCAGCTGTCTTCTTTCCACCGGCCCGATTTGCTTGTAAACAAAAGAGCCGTCTTTTCTAATGGTCAGCTTTAAAATATCGCCTTCCACTAATTTTGATTTTGAAGCGTAATTGGCGGCAATATTATACTCAATGCCGTCGCCGGCAATCATTTTTTCGCCGTTAAAAACCCCTTCAATAATCCGCTCGCTGCCGGTCTCCAGGCTCACTGCGCCTTTGGTGGCTTGCCGGGTTTCCTTCAGGCTGTCTAGCAACGCGTTAGTGTCAATATTTTTTTCCTTAAGCAAGCTTAAGGCTTTTTTAATGCTGGCCTGGGTGTTTTCCAGAATTTCCTTGATTAAATCAATCTGCTGATCATTTTCCCGGTCAGTTGATTTAATCGTTTCCGCTTCGTTTTCTTCTTCTTTTATTTTTTTCTTTTTGCCTAGCATTTTGTTTTAGTTTAATATGGTTGGATTAGCGCGCTTCAGCTCGCGCGGACTAGCGCGCTTTACCGCGCGTTCTCTACCGATTAGCGCCGATAAACGTAAACGGCCGCCGTTTTCTGATCCGGCTTATCGGCCAAAACCGGCTCCCAGCCCGGAATTTTAAAAGCGTAGGATATTACCCGGCAGCCGGGCTTGGCTTCTTTTTCTAATTTCGGTTTTAATTTTAACATGGCCCGGGGAGTCAAAAAAGCGCAGATAACGTCGGCTTGGCTTAAATCCGCCTTAAAAAAATTTCGGCAGTAAAGCTTGGCTTTGCCCCTTTGGCCGCTTAATAATATTTTAACCCATCCGAGCAAATAAGGCAAGATGGCGATCTCAAAACCCACGGCCTTAGCGCCGAAGTTTTTGGCCGCAATCAGCAAAATTCGGCCGTCCCCGGCTCCAAGGTCATAAACCGTCTCATCCGGCCCGATTTGGGCCAATTTGAGCATTCTTTTGACGTCTTTTTGCCATAATGGCACCCACGGAGCGGCTAAAACGCCCCCCAGGGCGAAAGTGCCCAAAATACCGATGATTAGGAAGAAGACAATAAAAATCAATATATCAATCATAGCTAAGCACCAAATCCAAAATCACAAATTCCAAACAAATTACAATAGCCAAAATTCAAAATTCCAAACCCAAAGG
>MHIR01000021.1:0-6847 GCA_001817615.1 Candidatus Buchananbacteria bacterium RIFCSPLOWO2_02_FULL_46_11b
TCAAGAGCAATCTGGGGATAAATATATTGATTGCCCAAAAAAGAAAAAATGTCCGTTAAATTCGCAAATACCGGGCAATCTTATGCCCTTGGCAATGTTTTAATATTCCCAAAGCAGAAAATAATATCAAATAACAATAGGCGAGGCATCCTTGTCTCGCCGTCACCGGTATCACGAAACCAAAACAGAGGCATCCTTGCCTCGCTTTCTCCTTTTCTTAATTACTAATACTCTTGACATCAGCCAAAAAAATGCTATCCTGAAATTGTCATCCAGTTCAAACCAATAAGGAGGTAATTATGGCGGATTTAGGCGATGTTTTATGGTGGCTGAAAGAAGAAATGGCCTACTGGGAAGCGCACGATTGCGCGGATGAATGGAAGCAAAAAGTCATGGCCGCGGCCAAAAAAATCGGCGCCGCGATGAGGAAGGAGGAACACGATATTATGTCGGTCGGCGGCGCCGAAGAAATATTGCCGTCCCTGCCTTCCTGCCGGGTGCTCGGCCCCAAGGCCGAAGCCGCGTACCAGGAATTTTTTGAGCTTCTTGGAACAAAAAATAAAGCCGTTGAGCTTTAATGGAAAACAATCATAATTATCCTTGGCGAAATTCAGGGAATATTGCGGGCAGAAATGGCCCGCTGGGAAATGGAAGAGGACGAAATTTGCCGGGAATTTATTGAACTTTTTAAAGCGCCGGAAACAATGGTTGAACTTTAATTCAGCCGCAAAAGACCCGCCAAAGCAATGCTTGCGGGTCTCTTTTTTTTAGAAATACCAATGTCTCGTTTTCTAATACTGAAATCAACCGATAATTTCCAAAGTCGCTTTAGCGGTGGGATTTTTGCTGGCTGACAGAATAACTTGCTTGGGATATTTTTTTTAAGCCGGGGAATGAATTCATCGGCCCAAGACGGGCTTAAAACCGAAACGCCGGAAAAATCAATTTCAATTTTTTCCTTTTTTTTCTTATCGGGCAAAATATAAGCTTGGGTAAAAAGCCAGGCCTCGCGCCCGGCCGGATGTGAATTTAGGATATTGCCGAATTTTTTCAATTCAATCCTCATATGATTTCTTCTATTTTATTATTCATATTATTACCTTTAATTATATATTTTTATAGACTAAAAATCAAAAAAGTTACGCCGCCGCCCGCCAGGCCAGCTTGAAAAAATTTTTGAAAGTCTTAGCCAAGTCTTCGGATTCAATTAAAACCCCGAACAGATTATCCAAAGAAACGATAAACAGCTTATTTTCCGTAATCGCGATATCGGCATAAACCGGCAAATTGGCCGGCATAATTTTAATTTGCCGGATTTTTTTATATTTTTTCGCGTAATCCCTGCCGGCCGGATTATTGGAAACGATTTCCTTGTAAATTTGGCCGCTTTTAACCGATTGATTATATTGCTCCAAAAGCGCGGGAAAAATCTTGGTCAATTTTTCCACATCCGTGCCAAAATAATACATTTCTTTTGAAAGATGGATGGTTTTCAGATAAATATTCAATAATTCTTCCTTGCCTTCGTAATATCTGATTTTCGGCTTGGGGCCTTTATTGAATTGGGCTTCAAAAAAAGGAATTAAATCTTCAAAATTAGCCAGCTTTTCTTTGTATTTATTTAAAATCAGTTTCGGATTTTCCGCGGCAAAATAAGTCGTGGTCTTTTTCTCAATTTTCGTGACCAGCCCCCGGTCAAACAAATTCGCCAGGGTCACATAGCAGGTCGGCCGCTTGACGCCGGCTTTTTTGGCGAGGCGCAAAACCGTGTCCTGGCCCAATGTCAAAGCCGCCAGATAGACTTTGGCTTCAATTCCGGTCAGGCCCAGGCCGGTTAAGACTTTTTCTTCAATCATAAGCGAGTTGGGAATTAGAAATTTCGAATTAGGAAGTAGGAATTAGGAATTAGGAATGTTTCACGAAGTGTTCATAATTCCTACTTCCTACTTCCCAATTCATTATAGCACATCCCAACAAATCTGTCAATACTTTTGACAACATTGGCTAAATTTTGGCTAATCTATCCAAATTTGTCAAATATTTATGTTATTTGTATTGACAATATCGGCAATTTGAGCTACAATAAAATGTTTTGAAGCTGGAACTTCTTAACCTTGCCGGAAATAATTTTCGGCAAATTGCTCTTTACAAACCGGAGAATAAGAGGAGATATTGATCACTATGCTCAAATCTCTTGAAAGGAGAAGTAAATGAATGAGAACCCCTTTAGTTTTTTTATGGCAGTATTTTCCTTTCTCACAATTATCACAGTATTTTCTTCGATCATCTGTGAAATAGCGGGAATTGAAGTTTACAAAAATGATGATATCTGTTATATTCTGGGGCTGGCAACCAGCCTTGCCATCTTTAGTCTTTTATTGAATTTGATTTGCTGGATTCACAAACAAAAAAAATAAAAGTAATCTGGCTTCGGAGTAAGTCATTGGCCGTATGGCCGAGCGCAAGACGCAATTCTTGCCCTCGGCTTTTTTCATCCGATACTAATCTACAAATTATCCGAATCTACGAATTCCTTAGTTTCGCTATTCGTAGATTCGCATGGATTCGTAAATTCGCATCGCGATCCTTGATAACAAATCAGCGCCATTATATAATAACTACACTTGTTCATTCTTCAAATTTCCGAAAAAAAGGTAAAGGCCGCGATATTTTCGGCTTTTTCTTCTCTTTTCTCGGTTTGATTTTGGCAAGCCGCTACCAACTGCTATCAGCGAATTCAGCCGGCAAACACTCTTGACGGATTGAATTGCCGGCCGTTCTCCCACCTTGGTTCCCCAAAATGCCAAGAAAAAGGCAAGACATTCTCCCCGAATGCCGGGCGGGTCCGGCTCCCCCACAGCCAATCCGCCTTTATTGCCTTAGCTGATACTTGGCTTGCCGCGCCTGGAGCGGCAGTTTAAAAGGGTCATTGTGCAGCACAGCCCGCTGCATCCCAAAATCAATGATCGCGATTAAATTGCCGCTCCGCCCCTGATTTATATGTTCTTTTTCGCTTTGCAAAGCTAAATGCAATCTCTCCTGTTTGCTAAAAATCGGCGCAAAAAAGCTGTTTTTAAGAGCCCCTTTGACTTTTGGAAACATTGAGGGGATATAAGACGGCGGCAAATTGGCCGCCGGCGCTCGCCCGAGCGCCGCAAAACGCACCCAAGCGCGTTTAAAATCCTCTTTGCTCCTATAATGCCGCCGCTTAGCGCAGTCGCCGGTTAAATAAGACATTGCAATTAGCTTTGCAATTTTTTTACTTGATTTATTCATATAACCCATTAAATACAATCCGAATCTTACAAATAGGCCATACCTATTGACAAAATTAAAAAATTGTAGTAGACTCATTTAGCTGGCTGAATCTCCGCGCAATCTCCTCCGGAAAGCGCTGCGGCTTTCCCGCGCAGAGATCTTCCAGCTCCAGGACGGGGATCACGACTAAATAAGCTCTTCACCAGGGGAGCGGCGCTTGCAAGCGCTGCTGTTCGGGAAGTGTCTGAAACAACCGTGATCCCCTTTTTTTTGACAAAATTATTTTTAGTCTTTATACTTTAAACTATATTGTCTGCAAATGCCAATGGGCCCTTAGCTCAGTTGGTAGAGCGCTTCCATGGCATGGAAGAGGCCAAGGGTTCAAATCCCTTAGGGTCCAAAAAAAACGCCTTAATTGTAAAATAGGGCGTTTTTTTGTACCCTTACCTCTCTCCCTGGCGTATTATGCATTGTTACGGGCAGGCTGTCTTTCACTCCCGACGGGGGCATTTTTTATTAATTAACGCAATTTAATAATAAGTAGGGGCGTATTGCAATACACCCCTACCTGTATTTTTAAAAACGCCATTTAAATTATTCTCTTAAGGGAGGGGAGATGTCCCAATTGTTCCACGTGGAACATTTGACAAAAGCTATTTTAAAGGGTAATTTGTTAAAATAAAGCGTTAAAGAGCGCTTTAACGCGGTTTGACAATCCAATGAAACAGGAGGTAAACAAACATGGGAAATATAGCGATTGTGCATTCGGGCGGGGATACTCCGGCCAGCAACGCGGTTTTATGGGGAATTCTTTCCGGCTTAAAAAATCGGGAATTTTCCAGAGCCATTTACGGCTATAATCAGGGTTGGGCCGGCGTTTTAAACGGCCAATACTAAATTTTAAAGGCGAAGGATAATTTCGGCATTCATAACCAATCCGGCATTATTATCGGTTCTTCCCGTAAAAACCCGACTAAAAAAGGGGATGACGGGTCGTATGCCATTAACGAGGCGGTTCTGACGGAATTTAAGAATCGTGATATTGACCGGATAGTAACGCTTTCCGGCGATGATGGCTTCAAAGTTTCCAGCGCCTGCCAGAAAGCCGGCCTGAAATGCATTCACGTCGCCAAAAGCATTGACGACGACCTGCCGGGCACGGAAATCACCTTTGGCGCCTGGTCGGCCCGGGATTTGGCCGCGGATGCCGTCAGAAATCTTCATGCCACGACCAAAACCCATAAAATGGTGCTGGTAAACCAATTTATGGGCCGCAATTCGGGCAAATTGACGCTTTACGGCGGTTTGGCCGGCGGCTGCCATATTATCCTGATTCCGGAATTTCCCGGCTGGACTTTAAGCGGTCTTTGCGAAAAAGTCAAAGAATTACACGATCGTTTCGGCTATGTCATGATTGCCATTAATGAAGAATTGAGGCAAAAAGAGCTGATTGAGCGCAAAAATCAGCTTCAAGCTTTAATCGGCGAACCGCCGAAAGATTCATTCGGGCATCCGCTTTTAAGCAAAGAACTGGTCAGTTATGCCGAAATCATGGCCAATGCCATTGAATCCGGCACGGGGATTGAATCTCGAGCCCAAATTCTGGCCCGAATTTGCCGTTCCGGCCCGCCTTCGGCCTATGACGTCTGGCTGGGCACGAAAATGGGCTTGCGCGCGGCCGATTTGCTGACTTCAGACGCTTCCGGCCGGGTGGTCGTGGTTAAAAACGGAAAAATCACTGACATTTCCATGGAAGAGATTCCGGTTGGCGAAACCAGATCGGTTTCCCGTGAGGAATACGAGGATTGGCTGGCATTAGCGCCAATTCGGTTTCCCGATGTTTGATTGATGAAGTTCTTTCAATAAACGCAATAAGCAGGTCAAATTGACTTGCTTTTTTAATAAATTTTGGCTTAATTTAGCCAAAAAATAGACATTTATAAAATAAAAAGTAAGATAAACTTATCTTGCTGAACTCGCTGAACTCGCTGAACTCGCTTACTTAACGTTTTTCTTTCCGCGGCGCAAATCCTTAGTGAATCTGGCTAATTTGCGGCCGATTCGAGTATTCTTTTTCGCGTGTTTGATTCTGGCCTTTAAAGCGCTGTTTTGACCCATATGCGGAGTAGTTTAATGTTTAGCTTGCTGGCAGTATAGCATATCTTGTCAAAAATACCAGTGCTGATTATTAATGGAAAATTACAAATTCCAAATTACAAATCCCAAACCCTTAGTTTCACGTTTTGAATTTGGTGCTTAAAAAATTTTAAAAAAGCATAAAAAATCATTATTTCCCTTTATAATTACTTAGACTTGTCAAAATTTTTTTTAGGCGTTATAATAACTCTGCGGTTAAAAAACTAAACTGATAAAAATGCCGGAATTAAACCTCAACGATCAAAATTTTGAAGCGGAAGTGATTAAATCAGACGTGCCGGTTTTGGTGGATTTTTGGGCGCCCTGGTGCGGGCCATGCAAGATGCAGGGACCGATTTTGGAAGAAGTGGCCAAAGATTTTGAAGGCAAAGCCGTCAAAATCGCCAAAGTTAACGTGGACGAAGCGCCCCAATCCGCTTCGCGCTTTCAGATTATGAGCATTCCGACTTTAATGGTTTTTAAAGCCGGCCGGCCGGTTGACCAGATGATGGGCGTGCAGGACAAAAAAACTTTAACGGACAAACTTAATAAATTAATCGGGTAATGGAGAACGAGATTTTTGACATTATAATCATCGGCGCCGGGCCAGCGGGACTAACCGCTGGTCTTTATGCGTCCCGCCGGACGTTAAAAACCCTGATTTTAACCAAAGATTTGGGCGGCCAGGCGGCCATTACTTATGACGTAGAAAATTATCCCGGCGTGCAGGTGATTGACGGGCCGGCCCTGATGGAAAAATTCAAAGAGCAGGCCCAAAACTTCGGCGCCGGGATAAAATTCGGCGAAGTCAGGGCCATTAATCAAAAAGACGGCCTTTTTATCATCAAAACCGCTTCGGAAGAATTCCAGGCCAAATCTTTGATTCTGGCTTTCGGCCTTTTGCCCAGAGATTTGGATATTCCCGGCGAACAAAAATTCAAAGGCCGGGGCGTTTCTTATTGCGCGGTTTGCGACGGCCCGCTTTATAAAAACAAAATTGCGGCCGTGGTCGGCGGGGGCAACGCGGCTCTGGACGCGGCGGAATATCTGGCTAAATTAGCGGCAAAAGTTTATTTAATCCACCGCCGCGACCAGTTCCGCGGCGAAGAAGTGATTGTGGAAAGATTAAAAAAAGATCCGAAAGTGGAAATGGTTTTAAGCTCGCAAATTGTTGAAATTAAAGGGGGAAATTTCGTGGAAGCGGTTGTCCTGAAAGAAAATGGCGGAGACAAAACGCGGGAAATAAAAGTCAGCGGCGTTTTTGTGGAAATCGGCTATGTCGCCAAAACCGAATTAGTCAAAAATTTGGTCAAACTCAACGAGAAAGGAGAGATAATCACGGATAAAAACACCAGCACTTCCTGCCCGGGCATTTTCGCCTGCGGCGACGTGACTGACTGCGGCTACAAGCAAATCGTCATCTCGGCCGGCGAAGGCGCCAAAGCGGCCCTGC
>MHIR01000021.1:6886-7051 GCA_001817615.1 Candidatus Buchananbacteria bacterium RIFCSPLOWO2_02_FULL_46_11b
TCCTGCCGGATTGGGAGAGGAAGTGGTAGGGCGCGGTTTGATTGGCGTTTTTCAATAAAAATTAGGCCTGCGGTAAAGCAGGTCTTTTTTAGTCAGGTAAGTAAAGGTAACCGATAAAAAAATAATAAATAGCAAAAGACTAAATTTTTAAAAAAAGTAAATAAG
>MHIR01000022.1:0-2945 GCA_001817615.1 Candidatus Buchananbacteria bacterium RIFCSPLOWO2_02_FULL_46_11b
ACGCGGCCATTGTTTCGCGCGAGCTGGGTATCCCTTGCATTGTCGGGGCCGAGCATGCCACCAAAAAAATTAAGACCGGGAAAAATGTCACGGTTTCCTGCTGCGAGGGCGAAACCGGTTTTGTTTACGACGGAATAATGCCCTACAAGATTAAAAAAACCAACCTGAAGAAAATCAAGCGGCCGAAAACCAAGGTGATGTTGAATATCGGCTCGCCGGATATCGCTTTTGCCTCTTCCTTTATTCCCAATGACGGCGTGGGTTTGGCGCGGGAGGAATTTATTATCGCGGACCGCATCAAAATTCATCCGTTGGCGCTTTTGAATTACGGCAAGGCACGAAAACACAAAAACACGAAAGCACAAAAACAAATTACAGAGTTAACGGCCGGGTATAAAGATAAGGGGCAGTACTTTATTGACAAGCTTTGCGAGGGCATCGCGCAGATTGCCTGCGCTTTCTATCCTAAGGACGTGATTTTCCGGTTTTCTGATTTCAAGACCAATGAATACGCCAATCTGATCGGCGGGCAGGAGTTCGAGCCCAAGGAAGAAAATCCCATGATCGGCTGGCGGGGCGCGTCGCGCTATTATTCTCCGGCTTACAAAAAAGCGTTTTTGCTGGAATGTGAAGCGATTAAAAAAGCGCGCAGCATTATCGGCCTGAAAAATATTAAAGTTATGATTCCCTTCTGCCGCACCGTGGCCGAAGGCAAGAAAGTGATTGAAATTCTAAATGAGGCCGGCCTCAAACAGGGTAAAGACGGCCTGGAAGTTTATGTCATGTGCGAGATTCCTTCGGATGTGATCTTGGCCGAGCAATTCGCCGAGATCTTTGACGGCTTTTCCATCGGCTCGAACGATCTGACGCAATTGACTCTGGGTGTTGACCGTGATTCGGCTTTGGTTTCCCATATTTATGATGAGAGAAATGAAGCGGTAAAGAAATTGCTGACCCAGGTAATCAAGACCGCCAAAAAGAAAAATAAAAAAATCGGCATCTGCGGCCAGGCGCCGTCGGATTTTCCCGACTTCGCGCGGTTCTTGGTCAAACAGGGTATCGACAGCATTTCTTTGAATCCGGACACGGTAGTAAAAACGACGCTGGAGATTTTAAAGGAGGAGAAGAGAAGTGGTAAGGCGTAGAGACGAGGCACTGCCTCGTCTCAAGAAGAGTAGCAAAGGCGTAGAGACGAGGCACTGCCTCGTCTCGAGTAAAAGATAGGGCAAATAGAGATTGGTTAATCAGAGATCGGTATTCGCGAACCAGGCTTTGGCCTGGTTTTTTTCGTATTGACAAAAATAAAAAATTATGGTAATCTTTTTTGTGATTCCGAATAGGTCGGAACATATCCCCGGCCTCGGGAGAGAGGCAAAAAATCGGGCAAGATGAGCCTGAAAGGAGGAATACCATGAGTACTACGGCGGAAGTTCTTGAAAAATTAAGAGGATTGGACGGGCCGACTTTATTGGCCCTGGTGGATACTTTCCCCGGCGAAAGACAGGGCATTGACGCTGTCTTGAACGGCAGTAAGACTATCAAACTTGAGGATGCCGTCCGCCTGCTGTTTGACAAAAACAGCCGCTTCATCCCGTTTGCGGGCATGGAGTCGCGCTTCTGCGATCCGGCTCCGAAATACCGGGTCAGTCAGCCGGAAATAAACCTCGGCCAATATCTGGAAGCCTGCCGGCGTTTTTTGCCAAAAGAGCTGGCGGATACC
Organism: Candidatus Buchananbacteria bacterium RIFCSPLOWO2_02_FULL_46_11b; assembly: GCA_001817615.1. Lineage (GTDB taxonomy): Bacteria > Patescibacteriota > Patescibacteriia > Buchananbacterales > UBA6539 > 02-FULL-45-11b. Next base: position 1,721 of record MHIR01000022.1, read on the forward strand.
CTGATGGGCCAAAGCGAGTTTGAAGACAGCGTGCGGAAAGTCAAAGCCAGACTGGAAGGCGACGAGCGGACCAAAAACGCCCTCAAGGGTCCCTGGTTTCCGGTCGCTTTGCCGAAAATGGACGGCGACTACGGCGCGATTCTGGATATTCTGGCTGAAGCGGCCAAGAAGGCGTACGAAGCGGCGTTTCCCGGCCGGACATTTTACAATCACCGCCACGAAACGCTGGCCGAACAGACAAGCATTGTCCCGGGCACCCGCCACGACCGCCTGGTTGAGGCGGTAAAAGAAAAGTCCCAGGCGGGAATTTTCCTTCTGCCTTTCGGCGGATTTTCCATTGAAGCCTGCCGGGAAACCTTTAGCGGCCATAATTACTCGGTCAATATTCCCGAATGGCTTACGCTCGGCGGGGGCTGGGATACGGCTATGGCTTACCTGGCCTATTCCAAGGTTCTTTGCCGGAATATCGAAACGCCGATTGTGCGCTGTGCGGCCCTAAATTGGCAGTCCGGCTGCTCGCTTGGCTTCCGCGCCTGCGACGCTCATGCCAGCTTCGGCCACACCTACGACTTAGCGAATGCTAAAGACAGTTATTCGGCTGGGGTGTTCTGTCGCGGGTAGTGCCAGTCCTTGGCCATTGGTTTTTTGGCTTTTGGACTTGGAATTTGGTCTTTGGGCGATGATTTATTTCATCGTCCATTTTTTTATTCTTTAAATTATGATATAATCAATCTGAAAGTAGGCTAATGAACTTTGGTTTTTATGAGAAGATCAAAGCCGCCGAAATTCAATTTTTGGCAAAAACTCCGGAGTCGGCCGGGCTATCAATAGCCGTCGGCCATAGGCTGGGAAAATCTTTTTTTGTGGAGCATGACGACCCTCTTAGGCCGATTACTTTGGGCCAGCTTATTGCCTTTAACAATAAAGGCTGATCTCGGAAGTTTAAGTTTTTGACCCCGCGAATCATGCGGGGTCTTTTTTTAGATACGGATTTCACGTCCTATTATAGCCTTGACAGGCTTTTAGCCGCCAGCTACAATGTTATTACTTAATATTAATTTTGATTGTTATGGCAAACAGCACCAAAAACAATCAACATAGCGCAACCATTAAAGAAGTTTTACTGGCCGTAAACTCCTTAGCCGGTGAAAATGAGAAGCAATTTAAAGGAGTTTATGAGGCTATTGGCAAAAATGAAAAAAAAATTCAGGAAGTTTCCGATGGC
>MHIR01000022.1:2960-9866 GCA_001817615.1 Candidatus Buchananbacteria bacterium RIFCSPLOWO2_02_FULL_46_11b
AGTTAATGATTTTGCCGGTCAAGTTGACGGCCGTTTCGCCAAAATTGAAGGGACAATGGCCACCAAAATGGCCACCAAACAAGATTTAGCCAACCTTGAATCAAAAATGGTCAACCTTGAATCAAAAATGGTCAATCTTGAGTCAAATATGGTCACGGTTGACAAGATGGATCTAATGGAAAGCCGGCTGGCGGCCAAATTCGTCACCAAATCATATCTGGACGACAAATTGGCCGATCAGACCTCGGAAATTTTTCTGCGCCTGGACCGCCGCCAAAACAAAGACCGGAGTTTTAAAGAAAATCTGGTTGGCGTCATCAGCGGGCATTCTCTGATTACGCCAAAGGAAAGCAATAAATTGAAAGAATTAATATAGTTTTCATGAATAAAAAGGCCGGGATTGCTCCCGGTCTTTTTTTATCAATAAGGCGATAGGTCAATAAAGCAATAAAATAATAAAACAACCAATAAATATTTTGCTTTATGGTTTTATTGATTAAAGATTGACAATTCCGCTTTAATATGCTAATTTTAAAATCTAGTCAATCAGTTATTCGTCAACTTGGAACTGGAGGAGAGTTATGCCAAGACGGACTACCCTGGACAGCATCAATGAAAGTTTGGCCGAGATCGTGCCGCATGGGTCATTGCGGTTTGTCGAAGAGATCAGAAATTTTGACCTGAAGAAACGCACCTTAAAGGCGACTTTAAAAGTCACCAAAAAACATTGCGACGGCCATTATCCCGGCCAGCCGATTTTTCCGGGATTGCTTTCGGCCGAGGCCCTGGTTCAGGCCGGCAGCGTGCTTTTGTATCTTTTGAAGCCGGCCCGGTATCGGCGCAAATCGCCGGTTTTGGTCGCGATGAACGGACTGCAATTCAAGGAAGCGATGCGGCCGGGCGATTTGCTCTGGCTGGAGGTTAAGCTGACAAGATTGCGCTGGTCGTCGGCCCAGTTTATGGGCCGGATCTATATTTACCGGGAGCGCAAAATCGGCCGGGAAGCGGTTTCTGATGCTGACCGATTAACGGCCGCCATTATAGAAAGCTGGTCGATTTCCTTTCTCACCAAAACCGACCCGAAGCGGGAGAATTGAGATGGCGGGAAAATCCGGCGGGAACGTCAAATCATTCAGCTGGCCCAAAGCGCCGAAAGAGCGGGGGCGCAAACATCCCCGCACCAAGCGCCGTTCGCCGCATCTGCCGCAGTACAACGGCCAAGGAGCTCATTCTAAATAAAGTCAGTCCCGGTAAATTTTTGCCGGGATTTTTTTATCAAGGCGTTTGTGGTAGAATATTTGTAGTGAGTAGTGAGTAGTGAGTAGTGAGTAGGGGCGTATAGCAATACGCCCGTACAAGTGAGTAGTGAGCAGGGTTATACTTTATCAATTTTTATGATTACTTTTTTACACAATTATCTGCCCCAGCCGATCTTGTTTAAGCTGGGATTTATAGAAGTTCACTGGTATGGACTGCTGGTGGTTTTGGGAATTATCGGCGCTTTGAGCGCAGTTTTATTTTTGGCCAGAAAACAAAATATCACTTCTGACGAAGTGATCAATCTGGGATTTTACGCGATTATTTCCGGCCTTCTCGGCGCGCGGATTTACGCCGTGTTTTTGGACTTGCCTTATTATCTGAACAACCCCTGGGAAATTCCGGCGGTTTGGCACGGCGGCCTGGCGATTCACGGCGCGATTATCGGCGGCGGCCTGGCGATTTTAATTTACGCGATAAAGAAGAAACAATCCGTTTGGCTTTGGCTTGATTTGGCCGCGCCGAGCCTGGCTTTGGCGCAGGCCATCGGGCGCTTCGGCAATTATTTCAATCAGGAAGTTTTCGGCCGGCCGACGAGTTTGCCCTGGGGCATCCCCATTAATCCGTTTAACCGGCCGCCGGGATTTGAAGGGTTTGCTTATTTTCACCCGACGTTTTTGTATGAGTCCGGGTTGAACCTGTTGAATTTTGTTTTGTTGGCAGTCCTGTTTTTTTGGATTAATAAGGGGAGATCGGAGATTAGAGATCGGAGATCAGGCGATGGAATGGTGTTTTTGGCTTACCTGATTAATTATTCGGTCATCAGGATTTTAATGGAGCTTTTAAGGATTGATCAGACGCCCTTGGTTATGGGAATCAGATGGCCGGTGGTTGCAAGCGTCTTAATTTTAATTTCAAGTTTGGGCGGCTTGATATTTTTCCGGCGGCAGGCGGCGATAAGATAAGGGACGGTGTTTTGACATAATAGTCTTTTTGTTTTATACTTAAATCAGTTATGAAAGGGAAAAAGCGGGAAAATTTGGAGGAAAAAGCCAGGGAAGTTTTTTGCCGGTATCCAATTGTAAAGCTGGCTTACCTTTTCGGTTCGCAAGCGCAAGGTTTGGCCGGCCGGCAAAGTGATTTTGATTTTGCCGTTTACGCCGCGGAAAAAAATCCAGCCAGGCTTTTTGACTTAAAACTTGAACTTTTGGGAAAGCTTGGAAAAATCTTCGGGGAAGACAAAATTGACGTGGTAATTTTAAACACGGCCAGGCAGCCGGAATTGAAATACAATATCATCAAAGACGGCCGGCTGATTTATGAAAAAGAGCCGTTTAAGCTTTTAGTTGAGCCGAAGATTTTAAATGAATACTTTGATTTTCACGCCCAGCTTTTGCGCCACGGCCTGACTAAAGCCTAAAAAAATAATTTTGCCGACTTGTTAAACTATGACCAATGCCAATGTCCTGGAAAATAAAATCAGCGCCGTAAAGAAGTACCTCAAGATTCTAGAGCGCTATCAGAAATTATCCGCCCAAGAAATCGCCCGAAATGTTGATTTGAAAGGCGCCCTGGAGCGGTATCTTTATTTGGCGGTCCAGTCAGCTATTGATTTGGCGGAAATGGCGGTCGCCAATAATAAGTTAAGAAAGCCGAGCACGATGAGTGAAAGTTTTGAGATTTTAGGCGAGGAAAAAATCATTTCTTCGGTTTTGCAAGAAAAATTAGTGAAAATGGTCGGCTTTAGAAATGTCATGGCCCATGACTACGAGGCCGTGGACGAAGGCATTGTTTTTGACGTTTTGCAGAATCGGCTGGCCGATATCAGGAAATTTCTTAAAATTATTGAAAAAATTTAATTTATAAATTTTATGAAACCCAGCAAAAAAATCGTTCTCATCGCCCTAACCCTTCTCTTTTTATTTGTTTTTGGCGCCGCGGCGGTTTTGGCCGAAACTGAAGGTTTGCCTAATCCTTTAGGCGATAAGAATACTGATCCCCGGGTGATTATCGGCAACGTGATCAAAGCCGGACTGGGCATTGTCGGTTCGCTGGCCTTGGCGGTTTTTATCTTCGGCGGATTCACCTGGGTTATTGCCGCGGGCAACGACGAAAAAATCAAAAAAGGAAAAGATATGATTATGTGGGCGGCCCTGGGTTTGATCGTGATTTTTTTGAGCTATGCTTTGGTGACTTTTGTTTTGGGCGCGATCGGAGGAGCGGGAGGGGAGCAACCGCCAGTTGGGAGAGTGGGAGAACCAGAGACAGGGAAAGTAGAAGAGATTAAACCTTAGGGTGGCGCTTATTAATGTATTTATAGCTAAAATTTAACAAAAAATAATGATAAGTTTACGAATTAAAGTAAACTTTTTTGTTTTTAGGTGCGATCCGTCTACGCCTCCGGCAGATAAATATACTCACGGAATGCGCTAAAATTATTGACAAAATTTTGAAAATATGCTACTATACAAAGTTATGATTTTGGCTGAAAACTGTGATTTTTTGGCTAAAATCTGACCTTTGACAATGGAAAAATGTTGGGTAAAACCGACTGTTTTGTGTTTTGTGGAACAATGAAGCAATGCTTCGGATATGAAAGGAGCGAATGATGTTCAAGAGGTTCAAGAGAATGTTCAAGAGAATGAAAGAGATAGTACCTGATTTGTCGGTGGCGGCAAGAGAAATCACAAACGCTTTCATCGGCGATAGGTTAGGTGAACTATCAAGAGGAATCAGTGGCCAACAGCCTGCGGGTAATGCCGAAGGACCAGGAACACGTGCACCGGCTGGCGTACAATTTAATTGGTTGGAGAAATGGTTCTCTTTCCTGTTTGCCGCAGATGAAGCGGCGGCACTTGAATCCTGGGCGACCGGCGATCTAACTCCTAATGAAAGGGAGATTCTGGCAAGACGTCTCAAGCTCATCGGTGATCCTGAAAAGGTAAACACCTTGCCGATGAGAATGTTGAGAAAAACGTTTGCCAACATGACCCCGGAAGTCCGGAAGCAGACGTTGAAAATCATTGCTTCTGACATTAACGACGAAGCAGTGATCACCTACCTGCAGGCCAGTGGGGCGATTGATTCCGGAGTTTTAGGCATGTTGGTGGAATTGTGGAAAGTGGTTAACACCAGAACCATCCCCTGGCTCCAGAAGAAAGACAAGGCCATGGCCGCGGCAATCGAAGAATGGGATCCGGGTGCTTTCTTTAAGCGCTGGGATATATGGAAGGCGAGGATGGATTTGGCCATGAAGGAAAGAAGAGACGAGAGAGGATTTTTTCGCCGCTGGGGAGAACGTTCAGGATTTTTGGCTCGGCAGTCATTGCAAGACTACATGCCGCCAGAAAGCCCTGAAGGAAGTTTGGACAAAGAAGAAGTGGCCGGTACAATAACTGGGGGTACACCCCCCTCGTTCGTAAGCGATTAATGAAAGGAGGCAGCTATGCCAGAAGAAAAAACGCAAGAAAGTGCGGCTGATAGCACTGATGCCGAGAATTCGGCATTAAAGACAGTATTTGAAGCCGGCGCCGGCTTTATCGTGATGGCCTTAGTTTGGGGCTGCGCCATTGCGGCTGTTTTCAATTCGGAAACGGCCAAGAAATTCTTTGGCCAGGCACTGGGTATCCTCAAAGATACCACAAACCTCAAACGGGTCAAGGGCTATGTTGACACCGTCTTCGGATTGGTGTGGCCCAAGCTGGCAAGAGGATTTCTGATTTTAGGGTCTTTGACTATTATTGGGATTTCTCTTGTCGTGGTGCTGTTTATCATTAGCCTTGGGGGCTGGTTCTTTGACGCCAATCTTTGGTCTTTTTTCTTCATAGCGACGTCCTGGGTGACGCTTGTTGTGGGGATGATTTGGGCCGCGGCGTCAATCATCATCTATTGGCTGATGGCGTCCCTTCGTCTTATTGACGGAGAAAAGCAGTGGGGAAAGGAGTGGCAACAAGCATTGAGCCGGCCGTTTCTTGCTGTAGCCATGGCTATTGTTACGGTAGCTGTTCTGGTCCTGGCTTTACCAGGTCCGTTCAAGAACATTACCGTGATTGCCGTGGTTGCAGGCATGACATCACTTTGGTTGCTTGCGCGGAGATTGACCGGTAAGCAGGATGATAATCTGGTCAGTTATACGCTCAGAGTAGTCGCTGTTATGGCGGCTTGGACCGTTATTATGTTTGCCTGCCCGACGATTGACCGCTGGGTTGACGCGCGGGCCGGGCAAGTCAGTCGAGCCATCAGTATAGATACGGCAAGGGCGAACGACGTCTATCAGCCGTACAAGGTTAGCATCGCCGGAAAAATCCTGGAAGGAGACGATGTCAGCCTCTCGGTTGGCGAGATTGTGATGGTTAAAACGGTAGGCGAAATAGAGGTGAAAGACGGACTTGGGCCGTGCCCGGACATTTATGTCTTTAATGCTAACGACGGCACGGACATGTCTAAAAAGGGGAAGTTTCCCCTCAAGTTCATGCAGATGTGCGGACTGGAGTCAAAACCTCTCTTGACGGAGGTTGAAACGGCCTCGCCGCCGCCGAGCAAATCAACGGCTCGGGCGCTTCTTTCCGGATATTCTCCTTTTCTTTCGCCGGCGCTTACAGCCGAATCGTCTAAGTCCGAGTTCTACCAGGAGTTGAAAGCGGAAGATGGTTGGGTCAATACCGGTCTGATTGTGTACCCCGAGGACCGCGTTGTCTGGGGGCCGTTTGAAGATTCAACGGTTTTTGCCAATGATGACACCCTGGAGTTCATGTACTGCCTGGGAGTCAAGGTAGGCACGGATTATGTCCCCTGCGAGAAGACGGGCGTTCCGCCCGTACATGGGACAGCTGGCCAGTACTTTGCCCTCACTAGTGTATGGAGCAATAAGGGAAACTACCCGATGCTCATTTGTTACACCGGCGAGAAATCGGTTAATGTTTTACTCCGGTTGGAGCGAAACGCGTTTAAATCTCCAAAAGGGAGGGTGTCATGAAGAAAAGCAAAGTCACCTCGGGATGCGCAGGATCTATTATGAACGTGTCAGTAACATTCACGTTCGATAACATGTCCTCGGAAATGGCCCAACGGGTCATTGCCGGACTTGATTTCGGCAAGGAGCGCAGGATAACATCCCCGTTTGACAAGGACAAGGATGATGAGATTAGAGTCTGGATGAACAAGGTGAGTATTGGCTCTAGTCACTGCGCGGTAACAGTGCAGGTGCATTACGAACGTTCCGGCCATCTGCCCGTTGACGAACAAGTTTACGGTCTCTGCGAAAAGGATGCCGAAGACTTTGTTTTCAATCCGTTGAAGCAGGCGTTTAAGGGACACGACGTGCCCCGTAATCGCATAGAAACACCGCCTGCACCGGCGCCGGCGACAGCGCCCGCTCCGGCTCCTGCGCCTGCAACCGGCACCGCAGCAAGGCGGCGGCGGTAATCCCTAATTATCGGATTGCTAGCGCAGGCCCTGTATACAACTTGTTGTTATACAGGGTAAGTTGGCGAGCCGGTCAAACAATAAACAAACGGGTCAATCACATAGTGTAAAAACTATATAAGTGATTGACCCGTGTTTTTTTGGTCCCGACGTCCGCCAATGGCGGAGTCGGAATCCCGATCCGGCAAACTTGTCCGACGAACCCCGACCCCGCCCTTCGCGAAT
>MHIR01000022.1:9874-12676 GCA_001817615.1 Candidatus Buchananbacteria bacterium RIFCSPLOWO2_02_FULL_46_11b
GGGAGGGGGTAGTCGAAAGCCGGCATCGGGGATATGCGAATAGCCTTACGAATAGGCACATGCGAATAGTGTTACGAATACACGTGCGAATATAAAAAATAATTAAGTTTAAGTTATGTTGCGCTTCGGATCAGAATGCAGGCATTTGCTATTGACAAAAAGTTAAAAATATGCTAAGGTAGAGTTGCTTGAATTCGGAGCAATCGTTGGTAATTTGAGATTTGAAGAGAGAGTAAAATTTGTGAAAGGAGGAAGAATCATGATGATGAAGTTAGAGCAAGTCATTGAGTTGATGATTATGATCATTGCCAAGATGACCAGGAAGAATGTGGAGGACTTTGGGCCGGGTACAGTCCTTCGTAATATCAAGGGTCCTGATAAAAAGGCCTTGGATATCGACAGGATGCTGCGATTTCTGGGGATGAAAAAAGAGGTTAGTGATGATCCGATTGTCGATGCAACCGTGCAAATGTTCCGGCAAGACGTGAAAGCGCACGTCCGAAAGACAACGACCATTCAGGAACTGGCGATTAGACTCATGGGGTCCCTGACACATATGGAAGAAGGCCCTGCAGAGTCCTCTGATCACCCCGAGACTGACACGACCGAGTCCGACACGACCGAGATCGCTCAGCCGGTCTAACGGACATAGACCGGCCGTTCCCAAACAAGCATGTCTCACATTAGATATTTATATCAATGTGAGACTTTTTTTAAAAAATTATATTATTATATAATCCATGCAACGATTTGGTGTGAAAATGTCCTTTTAAAGTTATGTTGCACTTCGGATCAGAATGCAGGCCATATCTATTGACAAAAAGTTAAAAACGTGATAAGATGGGTATGCTTGATTTGGCAAAAGATAATGGGAGATAACTTGACTTGGAGACAAGACAGGAGGAGATATATAATGAAAAAATATAGTATGGATTGGCCGGATCCGGATAAAAAAGAGGTACGCCCCATAGTCTTATTTGTACGTAAAATCGTATGCAGGATGAAAGAGTTGCGGGCCAAGGAAGTCAAAGCCGATGATCCTTTGTTCACCCATATTGATCCAGCGGAAATTCCCATCCTTATACAAGAAATAATGGAGGCAAAGGATGTTTCCCCTGAAGTCTACAATGCCGCTTCAGGCTTTGACCAAAATAAGATCGATGGGACGACAACTGTTGCTGAATTTGCCTGCTGGCTTGCCGGGGCAGAAGAAGTGCTCCGTACATCTTTCCCGACTGAAGCATTTTCAAGTGATAGTGAATCCACTACTCAAGATGCTCCTTAATTTAAGGAGGGCAAGCAGTGTCAACCGCTGAATGTTATTCTTATAACAGTCAGCGGTCTTTTTTTACCCGTCCGCCTAAATTTTGCCGCTTTAAAATCCAGATGGCAAAATTTTGGCAGGTAGGCTGTAGGCGGGCAGGAATGTACTAAAATTAGCAAAAGGTTGACAAAAATTAATTTTTATGGTAGGATATTATGTGGCATAAAATGGCAAGAAATTTGACAAATCAACGGGTATTTAACCAGAAATGGTGAAAAATAGGAGAATTGGGCAATGAAAAGGATAATAGAGGTAGCAGCGGAATACTGGCTGGATTTGTTCCAGCAGTACACCGGCATTGACTGGACGCAAGGCAATGCCTTTGCCGTCTGTAAACTTATTATGGCTGTCCTTTTGGGGATAGCCGCATGGAAGATATTGGCAGTGATGATCAAGGTTTGGAAAAAGGTCATTCAGTACCAAACTGTCTGCCATGAAATTGCAGATTACTGCGCCAAGGCTAACGAGCCCAGGCTCGCCGCTTGGTATTATAAGCGGTCGGGAGATCGGAAGTTGATGGCAAACGAGCTGGCCAAAGCCGGGTTTCTAGCCAAACAAGCCGGGCAAGTGGCTAAGGGAATCAAGCTGATGGAAAAAGCCGTATTTTTATTCATGCAGGAAAGAGATTATGGCGCGGTCGGCCGTATCTACGAGGCGCGAGGAAATTTTTCCTTAGCAGTCGCGGCGCATTTGAAAGCTGGGGATATTCCCTCGGCCGCCGCAGCCTGCGGGAGAGGCGGCGAATCTGAAGCCGCCGTAAGAATGTTTTGCGATTACTTCGAAAAGACGCAAGACCCCGGCCAGGTTCAGCTAAAGGCGGCGAAGAAGTGCTGGAAGATGCTGGAGCCAAGAGGCGGATACGGCGCCATTCCCAGGAAGTTTAGGAGCAGGCTCCTTCCCATCCTGGCAATGCGGTTTGATAGGGGCGGCGAATATTGGCATGCGGGCACGGCCTACTACCTATTGGCCGACTATGAAGATTGCACGGAAGCTCTAAAGTTCTATTTGGCGGGCAAAACCGCTGATAATGCTAATTTGGAGCTTTTCTACCTCCTGGGTGATACGGAGGATAATCTTGGCAATTTAAAGGAATGCCTTGATACTTTCCGCTTAATCCTTGCGGTCGATCCGAACTACCGGGAAGGGGAAGTTGCCAACCGGGTATCTGACATCGCTTCGCGCGAAGCGATCTTCGGATCTGGATCTATTTCCGCTAATGAAGGAGGGAAAATCAGTATGATGGACACGGCTGTCAGGCAAGGGGTAGAAGCGCAATTTGCCGGACAAAAGCGCTTTAATCCAATAAAGCGGCTTGGCAGCGGCGGAATGGGTATGGTCTGGCTGGTAAATGACACCAAGCTTGGCCGAAAAGCTGTGTTCAAAAGAGTCCGTCCGGATCTTAAAGAAAAGGCGGATCCTAAAGAACTAGAAAAAATGCGCCAGCGCTTAATTAAAGAGGCGCAGGCCGCGGCCAGTAT
>MHIR01000022.1:12685-13411 GCA_001817615.1 Candidatus Buchananbacteria bacterium RIFCSPLOWO2_02_FULL_46_11b
CGGCCTGGTCGCGGTTTATGATATCGGCGAAGATGAAGACGGTATCTATATCGTGATGCAATACGTGGATGGTCCGGACCTCCACTCTTATATCCGGCATGAACATGAAGGCCGGCTTTCGCTCCAGGCCACCGTCAGTATTATGAAGCAGGTCTGCGATGCCCTTGGCGCGGTACACAAAGCAAGAATAATCCACCGCGACATGAAACCGGCGAATATCTTGATCGGCCCGGGAGGGAAAGTAAAGTTGACGGATTTTGGCTTGGCAACAGCTGAAGGCAAGGCTGTCGGCAAAGGCGGCACGTTTCAATTCATGTCGCCGGAGCAGGCGCGCGGAGAAAAACTTGATGCCCGCACGGACATCTATGCTGTGGGCCTTATTATCTATGAGGCCCTGACCGGCAAAGTCGTCTTTGAAGATGCCACAGACGCGGCGAAGCGCTTGGCTCAGGAGCAACCCAAACCGCCCAGTGAGACGGTAGCGGGAATTCCTCCGGAGCTTGACGCTGTTGTGATGAAGTGTCTGGCGGAGAATCGTGAAGACCGCTATCAGACTATTAGCGAGGTCTTGAGAGATTTGCGGAGGATTCCTCTTCCTTCTGAGCATCTTGAGTCTGCTGCTCTTTAACGCAAACGGGCCAATCACACTAGTATAAGCTTCGTACACAAATTGTTGTCGTACGGGGTGAACTAGAAATGTGATTGGTCCGCTTTTTTATATTTTTT
>MHIR01000023.1:0-1602 GCA_001817615.1 Candidatus Buchananbacteria bacterium RIFCSPLOWO2_02_FULL_46_11b
AAATCTGTATGCCAAATGATAAAGATTAATTAACTCAAATAGACAATAAGTAAAAAAGATGAGCGGGTTGATTTGATTTTCTATATTAAAAGTTTAGCAAAACCCGAATTAGGTGTCAAATATTTAATTTAATAAGCCATCGACTCAGGGGGGGGGACTTCCCGCGCCAAGCCCGAATAGGCGTTATCAATATCCAAGTTTATCTCACGGAAACGCCTGACTTTAGCCAGCGCGAATGGCGGCTTGCGTCTGTTAAAATCAAGCTTTTTCAAATGGCTTGGCGCGGGATAAACTCCCGCGCAACCAATTGGTTAACAGCCAACTGCTCTGCCGATTGAGTCCCGACGTTTTCGCGTCTTGGTTTTACTTTGGGCGAAAAGTCGGGATCCCGACTCCCCGCCTCCCTGGCCGTACTTTGTGCAGCTGCGGGCAGGCGGGCGGGGACGTCGGGACTACAATACAAAAAGTATTCAAAATGACTCCAAAACTCAGGGGGTGGGACTCGAACCCACAACCAATTGGTTAACAGCCAATTGCTCTGCCGATTGAGCTACCCCTGAGTTTTGGAGTCATTCAAAACTAATAATATTTTTACTTTATCTTTTTTATCGCCTTTTTTAATTTTGGAATATCTTGCTGGATTGTCTTCCAAAGTATTTCTAAATCAACATTAAAATATTCATGAACAATGATATTTCTCATCCCCGCTATTTTATTCCAGGGAATATCTTTGTATTCATCCTTAAATTTAACCGAAATATTTTTTGCCGCTTCGCCGATAACTTCCAGATTCCTGACGATGGCGTCAATAACTAAATTATTCTTGCTGAATTTATTAAAAGATAAATTTTTGCTGTATTTTTCAATTTTGCCGATAGCGTCTTTAATATCGTCTAAATAAAGCTTGATATTTCTTTTAGACATAAACCACTTCTTTTAATATATCTTTTTTAATCGCCGGCTTAAGCGCGTTTTTAGTGGCCAGATCAACTTTTCGCTTTAAGATCTTGCTTAAAAAATCTTCCACTTCAATAAATTCAAAAAAGCTGACCGGCTTTAAAAATTCAACCAAAATATCAATATCGCTGTTTTTCCCCGGCTTGCCGTTGACAAAAGAGCCGAAAACCCCGATTTTCTTCACGCCATAATCTTTCTTAAGCGAATCAAGGTTTTGGTTGATAATTTTAATGTTTTTTTTAAATTCTTCGCTCATAAATATAAATTGCCAATGTCAAACTAATAATCCTTCAATTTATCCACCAAGTGATGCTTGCCGATTTTCTCCAAAGCTTTGGCTTCAATCTGCCTGATTCTTTCGCGGGTGACGTCGAATTCCGCGCCGACTTCTTCCAGGGTATGGGCGACGCCGTCTTTTAAACCAAATCTCATTTCCAGAATCTTTTGCTCGCGCGGCGTCAGATCTTTAATCACGTCAACCACGTAATCGCGCAGAAGCTGCAAAGCGGCCGACCGGTCGGGCGTCATGGTCCTAACATCCTCGATGAAATCCTCCAAAGTGCTGTCTTCGTCGTCATCGCCCACCGAGGTTTCAATCGAGATGGTGTCCTGGCTTATTTTAATGATATGCAGAACTTTGTCAAT
>MHIR01000023.1:1774-5217 GCA_001817615.1 Candidatus Buchananbacteria bacterium RIFCSPLOWO2_02_FULL_46_11b
AGATCCAGAAGCGAAAGGCTTTTGCCGGTGAAGCGCTTGGCGATGGAAACGACTAGGCGCAGATTGGCTTCAATTAATTTTTTCTTGGCTTCTTTGTCGCCGCGTTCGGCTTTTTTAGCCAGAGCGATTTCTTCCTCGGCTTTAAGCAAAGACACTTTGCCGATTTCCCGCAGATACATCTGAATTGAGTCGGCCGAAATATCGGAAATGTCAATCTTCTTTTTTTTGTTGGCGCTCATGCCCGCTTTTTCCAAAGCCTCAAGCCGCTTTTCTTTGGGCGCCAAAAGGCCGGCATTGGATTCCACTAAAACCAGGCCCAGCCGGTCCAGCTGGCATAAAAACTTTTCGTATTCATCAAGGTATTCTTCCACTTCCGGAAAAATATACAAAACTTCGGTCTCGGTAATAAACCCCCGCGTCCGGCCCTTGGCAATCAGCTTGTCGGATAAAGCCGGATTATAAGAAATCGGCCGCCGGTTTCCCCGAGATTGTCGAGGGGCGGATTTTTTGTTTTTTTTCCGGATAATCTTTTTATTTTTTTTCGATTTTAAAATCTTTTTCTTTTTGGCCATAAGTTTATCGCGATGCCAATTTATGAATGCATCCGAATTCCCGAAAGTAATCGTCGGAAATTAGGATCGGCTATTCTAAAAGACTAACTTGCCCGACGACTTCGTTAAATTGCTCCAATAGCGTCTGCATTTCTTCAATCTGATTATTGTTTTCCGCGACTCTGATTTTTTCCTCAATTTCTTTTAGCCGCGTGTTGTAAAAATTTCTTTTGGCGGCATTGATTAATTTGCTCAATTCATCCCGGACCGCTTCGGCTTCAAAATCAAAAAAATCCTTCTGGCCTAAAAGCAAAAGCTTGCCGGCCAAGGCCTTGAAATCGTCATTAATTTTATTATGGAATTTTTGATAATCAAAATTATCAAGCTGGCTGCCGATATCTTCAGTATAATAAATAATCAGCTCTTTGTAAAGGCGCTGCAGGCCGGCCTCGGCGATGATTTTCGGCTCAAAATTGTCAATTAAATAAATAAGATTCTGGGGCTGATTTAAAACAATGGCTAAAATCAGCTCGGGAATCATGGCATTTCGGCCCTGATTCATTGGGGCGGGAGCGGCCGCGGTGATGGCGGCGCTGAAATTGGCCGGCCGGGGCAGGGCCTCGCGCAAAATTTGCTCGGAAACATTAAGCCGGGAAGCGAGCTTTTGCAGCCAATGGGACTGCTCGATTTTACTGCCGATTTTCCCGATGACCGGCAATAAAATCTTAGCGGCCTGTTTTTTGCCTTCAGCCGAACCCGAATCAACTCGAGAAAAAGTCTGGTCAAAATAATACTCCATGATTGACTTGGCGTTTTTGACGGCTTCAAACCAAAGCGCGGGATTATTTTTCACGCATTCGTCCGGATCTTTGCCGCCGGGCGCCAAAATCACTTTGACGTTCATTTCTTCGGCCAGAGCCAAATCAATCCCCCGCTTAGCCGCGTGGTCGCCGGCCAAATCGGCGTCAAAGGCAATGGCGATATTATTGGAATAGCGCTTTAAGATTCTTATCTGATCCGAGGTTAAAGCCGTGCCTGAAGAAGCAATGACGTTTTGGCTGCCGGCTTCATAAGTGGAAATCGCGTCCATCTGCCCTTCAACGATAATCGCCAGATCCTGCTTTTTAATTTCCTGCTTGGCCTTGTCCAAATTGAATAAAACCAAACTTTTATTATATAAAATCGTCTGGGGCGTATTGATATATTTGCCGCCGGTCTCATCCGCCTTCAAAGTTCTTCCGGTAAAGCCGATCGGATTGCCGTGCAAATCATTAAGGGGAAACATCAGCCGGTCGCGGAAGCGGTCGTAAAAATCAACCCCCCGCTCTTTTTTGACCGACAGCCCGGCTAAAAATATTTCCTGGTCGGAAAAATTTTTGCTTTTTAAAAACTTAATCAGCGCGTCCCAGGAATCCTGGGCATAGCCGATTTTAAAATCCGCGATGGTTTTTTCGTCCACTTGCCGCGATCCCAAATAGTCTCTAGCCTTTTGAGCCAGCGGCGCTTCCAAAAGCTGGCGATGCCAGAAATTCGCCGCCAGCAAACAAATATCCAAAAGCCGGTTTTTCTGGTTGGTCAGCTCGGGATTTTGGCTGACTAATTTGACCCCGGCCTTCTGGGCCAAGAGCCGCAGGGCCTCAATGAATTCCAGGCCTTCCATTTTTTGGATAAAAGTAAAAATATCGCCGGATTCATTGCAGCCGAAGCAGTGCCAAAACTGCTTGTCGCGCGAAACCATAAACGACGGCGTTTTCTCGTTATGAAAAGGACAGAGGGCGCGAAAATTCGTGCCCCCCGCCGGCTTTAAGCGGATGTATTCGGAAACTAAATCCACGACATCCACTTTGGCTTTAATTTCGTCAATTTGTCCGGCCATGATAAATAACTGCTAACTATTAACCATTAACTTTTAACTTTGTTTCTGGCGGCGAAGTTGAAGGCATAGAAATAATTCCGCCACTTTTGATCGTCCGAACCGTAAATATTGTCAAACATGAAATAATCGGCCAAAGCTTCCCGGACGCGCAAAAGCTCTTTTAGGCGGGAAAGGTTTTTTTTATCCGCCGCGGTCAAATCCAAAAGCTCTAAGGCCCGCTCAAAGGCCAGCCGGCTGTATTCCGGATTTCTTTGGCGCCAGCTGATTGTCCGCTCCACTTCGCTGCCGACATTGGCCATTTGCTCAAAAAAATTAAACTCTTGCCAGCGGCCCGCGGCCAAATTTTCATGCTGATAGCTCATTTTTTTACCAGTTGTTTAACCAGCGCGGCAATCTTTTCGCGAATCGCCGGATCTTCCACGCCGCGCGTCCGATTGCCCAAAGCCGGCTTGAGATTTATCATGGAATCAAATTCAAGAAAATCTTCTCCTTTGGAATCGGGGTAAAAATTGATGCCCCAGAGGTTTTCCGATTTAGATCCCTGCTTAATCAAATATTCTTCCAAATCCGCGTGCATTTCGCCGTCAACGGCCAAGATCCCCTTTTCCAGGTCAACCACGCCTTTGACTAAATTGCCAAACATTCTTTCCGCCATTTCTTTTAATTCGCCGGCTGTGATTTGATCTTTTATTATCTTCATAAATTTTAATTTTCTGGCGGTGCCTTTTGGTTAAAATCCGAACCTTTTTTGACGAAAATCCAGACTGCGAACTCTGACGCTCCGCCCCGCCGCCGCTCGCTGACGCTCGCCACCCCGCAAAAAAGTTTTCTTCACAATTTTTGATTTGCGCGCGCCGATTTTTTTCTTCTAAAAGGAAAAAAAATTTTGTGCGGGGTTCTGCTCTTAACGAGCAGGACGGCGGGGCTGGCTTCCTTATTGGGGGTTTTGCTCAAAAAATGTTCGAACATCAATCAAAAGGCACCGCCAATTTTCAGAATTCGGATTTTAGGCGATT